>CATJHO010000059.1 GCA_949740535.1 uncultured Lachnospiraceae bacterium | reverse complement strand
GGCGAACATCTTTTCCAACGGTGAGATTCCGGAGCTTGAGATTATCGCATACGAGAAGGAAGACATCGACAAATTAGTTTCATTCATGATCAATGGTTAAATAAAACGCGGTAATGGTTTCGGGATGGAACGGTTGCCGCGTTTTCATTTGGTGAGGAATGGCTGCAGTGCCATTCGGAAAACCGGTGGTTTTCTACAGATTTTTCTTCTTATACACAAAGTATAAACCAATCCCCGTCAGTACAGTCAGATAGATAATCAGAATCAGAATGCCCCACAGGTTTACAGACTCTTGTGTGGCGATACCACGGACCATCCGGCTGGTCTGTGACAGAGGCAGGGCGGCGATGAATTCCCTGACTCCGTGTGGAATGCGATCGGTAGAAAAGAAGGTATTGCACAGATAGGCCATAGGCATAATAAAATAATTAGAGAACCGGGGCACATCCGCATGGTTTCTGGCCAGAAAAGAGACCACAATGCCAAGGGAAGAAAATACGGCTCCATTTAAAAACAGAATAAAAACAGACAGCCCATTAAATATAAGGCCGGTTTCAATGGGCCAAATCAGAAGCAGAATAATAGCCCCGGCGTAAAGGCCGCGGAGCGCGCCGGCCAGAATCTGCCCGGCGATAAACTGCCACAGGGGCGTGGGGGAGATAATCACCTGATCAAATGCTTTTTCATACAAACGCTGCACATTCAGATTCTGGGCAATGGCGTTAAAGCTGCCATTCATGGTGGTAAGAGATACTACTCCCGGAATCAGAAAGTTCAGATAGGGCATACCGTTCATGGTAGTCCGGATCCCCCAGCCGAATACAATGAGATACATCAGAGGCGCAACTAAGGCCGCCAGGGTAATGCGGGAAAAGTCCCGCAGAAATTCTCTCCATTTTTCCCATAAAATCGTGATAATTCCCATAAAATACTCCATCTAGTAATTTTTCCTGATTAAGACAGACGTTTTCCAATCTGCTCTACGAAGACATCTTCCAGAGTGGTATCCCGCAGGGTACACTGGCCGCAAAGACTGCTCAGGCAGGCAATGGCATCCGGGCGCTCGTGGAAATAACGGCTGTGGATACCGTCTTCAAGAAGCTGGTCTACTGCATAAGCCCCAAGGTTCTGGATAAGCTGTGCGGGCGTATCAATTTCCTTTAATTTCCCGCCGTTCATCAGAGCTACACGGTTACAGAGGGACTGGGCCTCCTCAATGTAATGAGTGGTCAGAAGAATGGTCAGACCCTGTTCGTTTAGCTGGCGCAGCAGACCCCACATCTGGCGGCGGGAGATGGCATCCATCCCGGCGGTAGGCTCGTCCAGCAGCAGGATCTCCGGCTCGGTTAAAAGGGCCCGGCAGACCATCAGCCTGCGCTTCATGCCGCCGGAAAGCTTGCGGATGGTTTTGCGGCGGTGTTCTGTCAGTCCGGCAAAAGCAAAGAGCTCTTCGGTCCGGGTTCTTATCTGTTTTACCGGCATAAAGTAGAGACGCCCCTGGTATTCCATGATTTCATCCATATCCATATCCTGGCGCATGGAATATTCCTGAGTGATAACACTGACCTTCCGTTTCAGGTCCTGCCGCTTCCGGGTCAGAAGCCCGCCGTCAATCCGAATCTGGCCGCAGGTTGGAAGGAGCAGAGTGGAGAGCATACCGATGGTGGTTGTCTTGCCTGCCCCGTTGGGACCTAAGAGGCCGAAAAACTCGCCGGTTTCAATCCGGAGATTGATGGAGTCAACGGCAGTGAAATTATCAAATTGTTTGGTCAGGTTCAGAAGCTCAATCATGGCAGGATTTCAGCTCCTTTGCAATGATCAGGGAATAATATCCGGCGTCGTCGGGGATCTCTTCTGCGCTTCGGTAGATGCGTTCCTGCTCCATGCCGCAGTTTTCGACCATCACCACTTCACGGCCGCTGGACTTTAAGATTTCCTTTACCTGCTGCATTTTCCGGCCGGATTTCATCAGAACATAATTGCCTGGCAGAGACAGATCGCTGTTCAGCTTATGGACAGCAGGCAGAACGTGAAGCTGTTCGTCCCATTCGGCCAGAGAGGTTCCGGTGCGGGCCGCAGCGGCGCAGAAAGAAGTGATACCGCTGACCAGCTCTGTCTGATATCCCCGTGCCAGAATATATTTCTGGACGTAGAGATAAGTGGAATAGATTGTGGGATCTCCCAGTGTGAGAAAGACCACGTTCTGTCCCTGCTTGAGATAACATTCGATGATGTCGGCCGCTTTCTCGTGATTCCGGTTCATTTCATCCTTGTCGTGGGTCATGGGCATGTCCACGGAGAGCAGAATTTTTTCCGCCAGTTCCGGTACAGCCTGAACGGCAATTTTGTAAGCTGTTGTTTCCTGGGCGGCTGGTCCGGGAAGAGCAATGATCTCATTTTCGCGGATCAGGCGCACGGCCTTTAAGGTCATAAGTTCCGGATCTCCGGGACCTACCCCGGCTCCGTATAAAATTCCAGTCATAGTCATACTCCTGTTTTCAATGCGCATCGCATATCCTGGCTGTATTTGAATGCTGTACCAGGGGGATGCGGTTCTGGGTTTAAATGCACGATTTTTATTATACGTGTCCCTAAAATATTTTTCAACTGTATTTGCCGTAATATTGCTTTTTGAAAGAGGATGTGCTATATTACTTTGGTAGCTTTGCAGGAAGCGGGCTGCAGGTGCTGCACCGTAGAAACGGCGCGGTGAAAAGGGAAACAGGTGAAAAACCTGTGCGAACTCGTCACTGTAAATAGGGAGCTGGATGCCATTGATGCCACTGAGTAATCGGGAAGGCGGCGTCCGTGTGAGGATCTATGAGCCAGGAGACCTGCCTGCAGGAAATTCGGGATATATAATTCCGAGGCCACGAGTAACTGGTCGCAGATGAATGATTTAGAATATCATTGCGTCCTCTTACCAGTGCCTCCCAAATAATGGGAAGGCATTTTTACATTTTGTCCAGACGGCCTGTAACGTCCAAAAGAAAAAGGAGGATTGGCATGAAAAGAAAAATGTCAACACTGCTGGCAGCTCTTATGGTTCTTGCTCTCTGCTTGAGCGGATGCGGCAGCAAAGAAGCGGAACCTGCGGTGGAGCCTGCACCGGCAGAAGAAACAGAGAAACCTGCGGAAACAGAAACACCGGAGGACAAAGAAGAACCCGCAGCAAGCGGAGATGCGGCAATTTTGGTCGTGAGCTTCGGTACCAGCTATAATGACAGCCGTGATATAACCATCGGCGCGGTGGAGCAAGCCATTGGGGAAGCATTTCCGGACTATGAGGTCCGCAGGGCCTTTACGGCACAGATTATCATTGACAAGCTTGCAGAACGGGATAAGCTGGAGATTGACAATGTGACTCAGGCATTGGATCGGGCGGCAGCGGATGGGATCAAAACCTTAATTGTGCAGCCCACCCATCTGATGAATGGTCTGGAGTATGGAGATTTGGTGGATGAACTTGGCGAGTATGAGAATGATTTTGATAAGATTGTGCTTGGCGAGCCGCTTTTGTCCAGTGATGCAGACTTTGAGAAAGTTATGAAGGCTGTTACGGAAGCATCCAAGGAGTATGCGGAATCAGAGGATACGGCCATTGTCTTTATGGGACACGGAACAGAGGCAGAATCCAACCAGGTGTACAGCACTCTGCAGGATAAGCTGACAGGCGCGGGATTTGAGAACTATTACATTGGAACGGTAGAGGCGGCTCCGGCTTTGGAGGATGTCATGGCCAGTCTGAAGGAAAATGGAACTTATAAGAAAGTTGTCTTGGAGCCTTTAATGGTAGTGTGCGGCGATCATGCAAACAATGACATGGCCGGAGATGAGGAAGATTCCTGGAAGACAATTCTTGAGCAGGAAGGCTACGAAGTGGAATGTGTTCTTAAGGGATTGGGTGAATTGCCGGAGATTCAGCAGCTCTATGTAGAACATACACAGGCGGCGATTGACAGCCTGTAAGAAGCAGAGGCATACAGGGCAGCCGTATATTTGGAAAACAAAGAGGACGGCTGTCCTGTACGTTGTAGAGAGTCAGAAATTTATTTATGTATCTGGAGATATAGTAATGAAACAGTTTTTGTCTTTTGCAGCAGCAGGAATAATGGGGCTTGGCCTGTTCTGGGCAGCAGGCATTGCCGGTATGGCCACAGAAGAGCCGGAGCATGAGATATCTTATGATCAGGTGGCTTCGGAGGATGAGAAAGCCGGAGTGCAGGAAGTAGGGATTGAGGGAATGGAACCCATTTACGGAAAAGATATTGTGGAAGGGATCTATGAAGTGACGGTAGAGACCAGTTCCCCCATGTTCCCGGTAGAGAAAGCCACGCTCACTGTGAAGGACGGGGCTATGACGGCTGTACTCACTATGGGAGGACAGGGATACCTGAAGGTATTCCCAGGTACCGGGGTGGAAGCGGCAGCCAGTGACAGTTCGGAGTATATTGATTTTCAGACAGATGAGAATGGAAAACATACCTTTACCATTCCCGTAGAGGTGCTGGATCATCCCATTGCCTGTGCGGCTTTCAGCAAAAACAAGGAGAAATGGTACGACCGCTTCCTGCTCTTTGAAGCCGAAAGCCTGCCAGAAGATGCGGTTCTGGTGGAGCTTCCTGACTATGAAGCCCTGAAACAGGCAGCCAAGGAAAAGCGGATTGCAGCTTTAAGGGAGGAGTCCAAGCGGGAAGCGGAAGAAGCAGAGGCAGAAGGAGCGGACGGGCAGGAAACGGAAACAGGGGAAGGCCAGAGCCCGGCTGGAGCAGCTCTGATTGAGATGGAAGACGGAGAGTACGCCATTGAGGTAGAGGTAAAGGGCGGAACAGGAAGAACGACCGTAAGCTCTCCGGCCGGGCTGACAGTCAGAGACGGTTACGCATATGCCCGCATTGAGTGGAGCAGTTCCAGCTATGATTATATGCTGGTGGGTGGGAAAAAGTATCTGCCCCTTTATGAAGAGGGATATTCAACCTTTGAAATTCCCATCACGGTATTTAATGAGCCCATGGAGGTAATTGCGGATACCACGGCCATGAGCACCCCTCATGAGATTACATACCAGCTGATTTTTCATGGGGATGGTATTATGTCGAAGAATCAGACACCTCAGGCGGCGGCCCGGCGCATGGTGTATATGGTCTTTGCCATTGTCCTGGTATGCGCAGCTGTTTCCTATATCAATAAAAGAAGAAGGATGCGGTAGAGATGAAGAAAAGACTGGCCGCAGGGGGGATCATTCTGGCCCTGCTTTTGGTTATAACCGGCTGCGGTGCAGGGCAGAAAGAAGCTGTATCGGCAGATAATAAGGAAATCAGTTCAGAACTTGCATGGGAAAGCAGTATGGAACTGCGTTATGCCACAGAGTTTGGTGTGGATTATTACGAAGGGGGCTATGCTCTGCTTACGATTGCACAGGACGGACGTTATCTGGTGGTTCCGGAAGGAAAGGAGCCGCCTTCTGATCTGCATGAGGACATTGTTGTACTGCAGCAGCCCCTGGAGCATATTTATCTGGTGGCTTCGGCGGTTATGGATATGTTTGTGGCTTTAAATGCCCTGGATCAGATTGGATTTTCCGGTCTGAAAGAAGATTCCTGGTATATTGACGAGGCCAGAGAGGCGATGGAACAGGGAGACATTCTCTATGCAGGCAGCTATTCGGCTCCGGACTATGAGCAGATTGTATCCAGAGGCTGTGGGCTGGCCGTTGAAAATACCATGATTTATCATATACCAGAAGTCAAGGAGCAGCTGGAAAAGCTGGATATTCCTGTGCTTGTAGATTATTCCAGCTATGAGAGCAATCCGCTTGGAAGGACAGAATGGGTGAAGCTGTACGGAGTGCTGACTGGGAAGGAAGCAGAGGCGGAGGCTGCCTTTGAGGCGGAAGCAGAGGCGTTTGAGTCTGTGGCCCAGGAAGAGAAACAGGGCAGTACGGTGGCATTTTTCTATATTTCGACCAATGGGGAAGTTAATGTGCGGCGGTCCTCAGATTATCTGCCTAAAATGATTGAGATGGCTGGGGGAACTTACGTGTTTGACCATCTGGGAGATGAGGAGGATACAGCTTCTTCCAATGTGGCCATGCAGATGGAAGAGTTCTATGCGGCGGCCAGAGATGCGGATTATATTATCTACAACAGCACTACCACAGGAGAATTGTCCGCTATCGAGGACCTGCTGGGCAAAAACAGTCTGTTGGAGAAGTTTCAGGCAGTGCAGACGGGAAATGTCTACTGTACCACCAAGAATCTGTACCAGTCTTCCATGGAGCTTGGGACCATTATTTCGGATATCCATAAAATGCTCACAGGCGGGGAGGACATGACTTATCTGTATCCTTTGGAGTAGACCATGAAGAACCGAAGATATATGCTTTCATTTTTTATATTGGGAATGCTTGTGCTGGCTTTTCTGGCCCTGAATCTGTGTGCGGGGAGTGTGCCGGTTCCCCTGGGATCGGTTCTGGACATTCTCATGGGCAGAGAAGCGGATCCGGTCTATCAGGATATTATTCTTAAGATACGTTTTCCCCGCACGCTGGCAGCGGCTGTTCTGGGAGGCGGTCTTGCCCTGTCCGGTTATCTTCTGCAGACCTTTTTCCACAATCCCATTGCGGGGCCTTTTACCCTGGGTATTTCCTCCGGAGCCAAGCTGGTGGTTGCGCTTGTGATGGTATCTGCCCTTAGTAAATCGATCCAGGTCAGTTCGCTTGCGATGATTGGAGCAGCCTTTGCGGGCGCCCTGATTTCCATGGGATTTGTTCTTCTTATGTCCAGAGCGATGGACAATATGTCTATGCTGATTGTGAGCGGTGTAATGATTGGTTATATCTGTTCAGCTGTTACAGATTTTATTGTAACCTTTGCGGATGACTCTAATATCGTGAATCTTCACAACTGGTCCAAGGGGAGCTTTTCCGGAATTACCTGGGAGAATGTAGCGCTTATGGCAGTGGTTACCTTTGTAACTGCCTTTTTTGTGTTTCTGATGTCAAAGCCAATCAGCGCTTATCAGATGGGGGAGGTTTATGCCAGAAATATGGGGGTCAATATTCGACTGTTCCGTGTGCTTCTGGTGTTTCTGTCCAGTGTGCTGTCTGCCTGTGTAACTGCATTTGCAGGGCCGGTTTCCTTTGTGGGAATCGCAGTGCCGCATCTTGTGAAAAGCCTGTTTCAGACCACAAAGCCCCTGCTGATGATTCCCGGATGCTTTCTGGGGGGCGCTGTGTTCTGCCTGTTGTGTGACCTGCTGGCAAGGGTGCTGCTTGCGCCGACGGAGCTCAGTATCAGTACTGTGACCGCTGTGTTTGGAGCGCCCATTGTGATCTTTATTATGATTCGTCGAAGGAAAGAGAGAGCGGAGTAAGGCGATGGAAGAGTTCTACTTTTGTACGGAAGGCCTGACCGTAGGCTATCACGGCGTTCCGCTGATTAAGAATATTGAGATTCGGCTGAAAAAAGGAGAGATTCTCACACTGATTGGCCCGAATGGCGCCGGTAAAACGACCATTCTTAAGAGTATCATCCGGCAGCTAGAGCCTCTTTCAGGCGTAGCCTGGCTGGATGGAAGAGAGATTCAGAGGCTTTCCGGCAATGCGTTTTCCAAAAAGGTTTCGGTGGTGCTGACGGATCGGGTGCGTCCGGAACTGATGACCTGCGAGGATGTGGCTGCTGCCGGCCGTTATCCCTACACGGGACGCTTTGGACGGCTTTCAGAGGAGGACTGGCGGATCGTGCAGGAGGCGATGGAGCTGGTTCATGTAGGAGAACTGCGGGACCGGGATTTTACAAAGATCAGTGACGGGCAGAAACAGCGGGTAATGCTGGCGCGGGCGATCTGCCAGGAGCCGGAGATTATTGTGCTGGATGAGCCCACGTCGTTTCTTGATATCCGTTATAAGCTGGAGTTTTTATCCATTCTCCAGCGGATGTCGCGGAGCCGGAACCTGTCTGTGATTATGTCTCTGCATGAGCTGGAGCTGGCCGGACGCATCTCAGATAAACTGCTGTGTGTGAAGGGGGATAAGGTAGACCGCTTTGGAACACCAGAGGAGATATTTACACCGGGGTATATTGCAGGACTGTACGAGATGACAGCCGGAAGTTATGAGGAGAGAACGGGAAATCTGGAGCTGGAAGCAGTGAAGAAGGAACCGGAGATCTTTGTGATTGCCGGCAATGGAAGCGGTACCGCTCTGTTCCGGCGGCTCCAGCGGGAGGGGACAGCCTTTGCAGCCGGAGTTCTCTGGGAAAATGATCTGGACTGCCCTTCTGCGAAGGCCCTGGCCTCAGAGGTGGTGCTGGAAAAGGCATTCTGCCGCATCAGGCCGGAACAGATCCAGCGGGCAAAGGAGCTGATCGACAGCTGTAAGAAAGTAATCTGCACCCTGGATCTGGAAGAGGCGGGGGAGTGGATGGAAGAACTGCGGGAGCTTGCAGGGTATGCAAGGGGGATGGGGAAGCTGTAGAGGGCAGCAAGGCCGTTCTTAAGAATTCTTTTCATAAAGAAGCAGAAGCCCCTTCAGCAGCAAGTCCTCATCCAGACAAATCTTATGCCGGCACAAAGGTGCAATGACAGAAGAGAGTCCGCCGGTGGCTACAATGGTGCAGTCTTCTCCCAGTTCCTGCTCGATACGGTCAATGAGCCCGTCCAGAGCGCCGGCATTTCCATAGAGAATTCCGCTCTTGATGGAATCCACGGTATTGCTTCCGATCAGCTTCTTCGGCGGATCCAGAGAAACCTTGGGAAGCTGGGCGGTACGGCCGGCCAGAGCCTCCAGAGAGATAATAACGCCCGGCAGAATCATTTTGCCGATAAATGCCCGGCTGCGGCTTATGACAGAAACGGTGGTAGCGGTTCCCATATCAATGATAATCTGTGGAACCGGATAGTCGTGAAGAGCGGCCACAGCTCCCACAACCAGATCACTTCCCTGCTGGGCCGGATTGTCCACTTCCATCTTAAGACCTGTCTTGATTCCGGGTCCCACAACCAGGAAGGAAGCTCCCGTGAATTTCTCCACGGCGGTTTTGATGACAGCCGTAATAGAGGGGACCACGGAAGAGATAATCCCGCCCTTGATATCCGAAGCGTCAATCCCATAGAGAGAAAAAGTTTCCCGGAAGATGACGGCATATTCCAAGCTGGCAGACCGCTGGTTTGTCTCAAAGCGTTCATGAAAGCGCAGCAGATCCTTGTCAAAGCAGCCGATGACAATATTTGTATTTCCAATATCTATGGTCAGGATCATGGCAAAAAGAATCTCCTTAAAACAAAATTCAGATAATGATAGAAAAGTATAACAGAGACTACCCTTCACAGACAAAAGAATGTCTGCAAAGGGCAGTTAAGTCTGTATTTTTTACAATCTAGCGGGCCGCAGCCGGCTGTCTGCGGAAAAAGACCAGAAGAGCCCTGCCCAGAGCAGTAACCAGTACCGCGGCGGCCACTGCTTCCGGAATACCAGAAGCAGTTACCGTACCCATAATAAGCCCCCAGACTGCATCCACAGCCGCCCCTTTGGCCTGCGCATACTGGGATGCCAGAAGCAGATAAATACTTCCCATAACAAAAACCGTATTCACCATAGAGCTGATAAATCCCGTGACAGGAAGGGCAATCCAGGGATTCACCTTCAGTCTGCGAAAGGCGATCCAGATCCAACCGGCAGCCACGCCGATGAGAATCCGGCAGCCCACAGCGATCCATAAAGCCTTAAATACGCCCTCCAGATCCTCTGCAAGAAAGGGCGAAAAGGCAAAAGAAAGCAGGGTAGGCGCAGTGGTATTGCTGATCATAGAGCAGAGTCCGAATACACCGCCCAGAACAGCCCCGGCCGAAGGTCCGAGAAGAACCGCGCCGATAATGACGGGAATATGCACAGTTGTTGCCTTGATAATCGGAAGCTGTATCATTCCCAGAGGCGTATTCGCCAGCAGAATGACAATGGCCGCCATAAGTGCAACACTGACCATCCAACGAGTGTCTTTTCTTGTTTTTTCCATATTCAGTTTTCCTCCTTGTTATTATTCTCCCAAGGGAGATACAATACATTTACCTTTATACCACAGAACCAAAAAAAAATATATAAAAAAATAAATTTTTTATGGTATACTAATCATAATCAGCTGCACGATAGAAAAAAAGGAGTTCCTCATATGCTGAAAGGAAAAACAATCGTTCTGGCGGTATCTGGCAGTATCGCTGCCTACAAAACTGCAAATCTGGCCAGGATGCTGAAAAAACTGGAATGCAATGTCCAGGTCCTGATGACCAGAAATGCCATAAACTTTATTAATCCCATTACGTTTGAAAGTCTGACAGGCAATAAATGTCTCGTTGATACCTTTGACCGCAATTTCCAATACAGTGTGGAGCATGTTGCGCTGGCCAAGCAGGCCGACCTGGTAATGATCGCTCCGGCCTCTGCCAACGTCATTGGAAAAATAGCCAACGGTATCGCAGACGATATGCTGACCACCACAGTTATGGCCTGTCCCTGTCCAAAGCTGGTATCCCCGGCCATGAATCACCATATGTATCATAATCCCATTGTTCAGGATAACCTGAAAAAGCTGTCCCGGTTCGGTTACAGGATTATTCCGCCTGACACAGGAATGCTGGCCAACGGAGACCAGGGCGACGGCAGGATGCCGGAAGAAAAGGTGCTTTTGGAATATATTCTGCGGGAAACTGCTTTTGAAAGGGATCTGGCAGGGAAAAAAGTTCTGGTAACGGCCGGTGCAACCAGGGAAGCCCTGGATCCGGTACGTTTTATCACCAATCATTCAAGTGGAAAGATGGGAGCAGCTCTGGCCAGAGCCGCCATGCTCCGGGGAGCGGAGGTTACTCTGGCGGCAGCCCATATGGAGGTGGAGCCTCCCCTGTTTGTGCGGGTACTGCCGGTGGTTTCAGCGGAGGATATGTTTGCGGCAGTGACCGAAGAGGCAAAAGAGGCGGACTATATTATTAAGGCGGCGGCAGTGGCAGATTATACGCCTGTGGTTACGGCTGACAGAAAACTCAAAAAATCCGATTTAGACTTAAAGTTAGAGCTGAAACGGACGAAGGATATTCTTCAGTATCTGGGGGATCATAAGAAGAAAGGACAGATCCTCTGCGGTTTTGCTATGGAGACAGAGGATTTGCTTAAAAACTCCAGAAAAAAGCTGGAAGCAAAGCACTGCGATCTCATCTGTGCCAACAGCCTCAGGGAAGAGGGCGCAGGTTTTGGAACGGATACCAACCGGATTGTCCTTATCACAAAAGACAAAGAGGTTTCTCTGGATCTGATGTCCAAGGAACAGGCAGCCCACCGGATTCTGGATACCATTCGATATGAGCTGTCAAAATAACCAGTTGTTTTCATACGGAGGAAGCAGAATGTCATTTGTACATTTGCATACACATACGGAATACAGTCTCCTGGACGGTTCCAATAAGATAAAAGAATATGCAGCCAGAGTAAAGGAACTGGGGATGGACGCGGCAGCCATCACGGACCACGGGGCTATGTTCGGCGTCATTGATTTCTACCGGGCGGCCAAGGCGGCGGGGATTAAGCCGATTCTGGGCTGTGAGGTCTATGTGGCGCCAAATTCCCGGTTTGACAAGGAGGTTACGGGAGGAGAGGATCGGTATTACCATCTGGTGCTTCTGGCCGAGAACAACGAAGGCTATGCCAATCTGGTCAAGCTTGTATCCAAGGGGTATGTGGAGGGATTTTATTACAGGCCGCGGGTGGACAAGGAGGTGCTGGAACAGTACCATGAGGGAATTATCGCCCTAAGCGCCTGTCTGGCGGGAGAGGTTCAGCGCTACATTGTAAAGGGGCTTTATGAGGAGGCTAAACAGATCGCTTGGCAGTATGAGAAAATATTTGGAAAAGGAAACTATTTTCTGGAGCTTCAGGATCACGGAATCCCGGAGCAGAAGACTGTAAACCAGGCACTGCTGCGCATGAGCCGGGAACTGGATATCCCGTTAGCGGCTACCAATGATGTCCACTATACCAATGCGGATGATGTGAAGCCTCATGATATCCTGCTCTGTATACAGACCGGCAAAAAGCTGCAGGATGAGGACCGGATGCGCTATGAGGGCGGCCAGTATTATGTGAAATCGCCCCAGGAAATGGAAGCATTGTTTCCTTATGCCAAGGAAGCGCTGGAGAATACAGGGAAAATTGCCCAGCGCTGTAATGTGGAGATTGAGTTTGGCAATACGAAGCTTCCCAGGTATGACGTGCCGGAGGGATATTCCTCCTGGGAGTATCTGAATAAAATCTGCTATGAGGGATTATCAGAGCGTTACCCTGAGGACAAGAAAGAAGCCAGAGAGCGTCTGGAATATGAGCTGAGCGTGATCCACCGGATGGGTTATGTGGACTATTTTCTGATTGTGTGGGATTTTATTAAATATGCCAGGGATCATGGAATTTCCGTGGGGCCGGGCCGCGGCTCTGCAGCAGGAAGCATTGTATCCTATGCGCTTCACATTACCAATATCGATCCGCTTAAGTATCAGCTTTTCTTTGAACGTTTTCTGAACCCGGACCGTATTTCCATGCCGGATATTGATATTGATTTTTGTGAAGAACGGCGCCAGGAGGTCATTGACTATGTGGCGGACAAATACGGGGCGGACCGGGTGGCGCGGATTGTGACTTTTGGAACCATGGCGGCCAAGGGTGTTCTGCGGGATGTGGGACGGGTTATGGATCTGCCCTACGCCTTTGTGGATTCCATTGCGAAAATGATTCCAGTGGAACAGGGAAGAAGTATTACCCTGGAGGATGCCCTGAAGTTTAATCCGGAGTTTCGAAGCAGCTATGAGAACGATCCGCAGGTGAAAGAGCTGGTGGACATGGCCAGACGTCTGGAGGGACTGCCCCGCCAGACTTCTATGCATGCTGCGGGTGTGGTTATCTGTCAGGAGGCGGTGGATGAGTATGTGCCTCTTTCCAGAGCAAAGGATGGTTCTATTACAACCCAGTTTACCATGACCACCCTGGAAGAGCTGGGACTTTTGAAAATGGATTTTCTGGGGCTTCGGAATCTGACGCTGATACAGGATGCCGTGCGGCTTGTGGAAAAAAGCGCTGGAGTTCATCTTGATATGGATGAGATTGATTATGATGACAAGGCAGTATTTGCGTCCATCGGGACAGGACGGACAGACGCGCTGTTCCAGCTGGAAAGCGAGGGCATGAAGAACTTTATGAAGCGCTTAAACCCGCAGAATCTGGAGGATCTGATAGCCGGAATTGCCCTGTACCGTCCGGGCCCCATGGATTTTATTCCCAAATACATTGCAGGTAAAAATCATCCGGAACTGATTTCCTATGACTGCCCCCAGCTGGAAGAGATTCTGGAGTCTACCTATGGCTGTATTGTATACCAGGAACAGGTGATGCAGATCGTCCAGCGGCTGGCAGGCTACAGCGTGGGCCGGGGAGATATGGTCCGCAAGGCCATGTCAAAGAAAAAGATTGCGGTGATTGAGCAGGAACGTCAGAATTTTGTCTATGGGAACCCTGAGGAAGGTGTGCCGGGATGTATCCACAATGGCATAGAGGAGAAAACAGCCCAGAGAATCTTTGACGATATGGTGGATTTTGGTAAATATGCTTTCAACAAATCCCACTCGGTGGTTTACGGAGTGCTGGCTTACCAGACGGCCTTTTTGAAATACTATTATCCGGTTGAGTTTATGGCAGCAGTCATGACTTCGGTTATCGACAGGCCGGCAAAAGTGGCAGAGTATATTCTGACCTGCCGTCAGATGAATATTGCCATTCTGCCTCCGGATATCAACGAGGGAGAGGCGGTATTTTCCATATCCGGCGAGGGCATCCGTTATGGGCTTTCAGCTATCAAAAGCATCGGAAGACCGGTGGTTGACGGTATTGTGGAGGAACGGGAGCTGGCAGGTCCATTTAAGAGCCTGACGGATTTTGTGGAACGGATGTCGGGGAAGGTTGTAAATAAGAAGACCATAGAAAATCTCATCAAAGCAGGCGCCCTGGACAGCCTGGGCGGAAACCGCCAGCAGTATATGATGGTCTATGGAAGTATTATGGATAATGTGGCACAGAGCCGTAAAACCGTAATGACCGGCCAGCTGTCACTGTTTGATTTCGCAGAGGAAGATCAGAAGGAGAAGTATAAGATTCAGCTGCCCCAGGCAGAGGAGTACAAGAAGGAGATTCTTCTGGCCTTTGAAAAGGAGGTCCTGGGTGTCTACTTAAGCGGTCATCCCCTGGAAGCGGACGAGGCCCGCTGGAGGAAGAATATCACAGCTGTGACCACGGATTTTCTGCTGGATGAGGAGACGAAGAGAACCAGGGTGCGGGATGGCCAGCAGATCGTGGTAGGCGGGCTGATTGCAGGGATGACGACGAAATATACGAAAAACAATCAGAAAATGGCGTATCTGCAGATAGAGGATCTGGTGGGTACTGTGGAGGTTGTGGTCTTTCCCAGGATATTTGAGCGCAGTAATGCCTTTTTGACAGAGGATGCCAGAGTCTTTGTCAGCGGACGGGCAGATGTGGCGGATGAGAAGGCCGGAAAGATTATCTGCGATCGGATTGTTCCTTTTGACGAGGCAAAGCGGGCGCTGTGGATCCGCTTTCCGGACCGGAAAAGCTGTGTGGATCGGGAGCCTGAGGTTCTGGAGCTTCTGCATGACAGCGACGGTAATGACTCCGTGGTTCTCTGCGTGCCGGGAGAGAAGCTTATGAAGCCTTTAGGCCGGGGAAAGAATGTGCATGTGGAGGAAAGTCTTCTTGCAAGGCTTCGGGAACATTTTGGAGCAGAGAATGTGGAAGTTGTAGAGAAACGTATTGAAAAGCTGAGAAGAATGGATTAGAATAATTTACAGATTCAACAGTATTTGAAAATCATTCAGCGGGGAGGAATAAGGATGTCAAAAGAAATTAATACCATCGGCGTCTTAACCAGCGGCGGAGATGCGCCGGGAATGAATGCGGCCATACGCGCCGTTGTAAGGAAAGCGATTGCCAATGGCAAAAAGGTCAAGGGAATTAAAAAGGGATATTCAGGTCTGCTAAATGAAGAAATAATGGATATGACAGCCAATGACGTATCGAATACCATTGAGCGGGGCGGCACCATTTTGTTTACCGCCCGATGTAAGGAATTTATGAAAAAGGAAGGCCAGGAGAGAGGAGCGGAGATCTGCCGGAAGCATGGCATAGACGGCATCGTGGTAATCGGCGGCGACGGCTCGTTTAAAGGCGCCCAGGCGCTGGCCAATCTGGGGATTAATACGGTAGGTGTGCCGGGGACCATTGATCTGGACATCTCCTGTACAGAGTATACCATTGGTTTTGACACAGCAGTAAATACGGCCATGGAAGCCATTGATAAGGTCCGGGATACATCCACCTCCCATGAGCGCTGCAGCATCATCGAGGTGATGGGACGCAATGCCGGCTATATTGCCCTTTGGTGCGGCATCGCAAACGGAGCAGAGGATATTCTTCTTCCTGAGAATTATGATTACGACGAGCAGAAGATTATCAATAACATTATTGCCAACCGGAAGCGGGGCAAAAAGCATCATATCATTGTGAATGCGGAGGGCGTAGGACACTCCACCAGTATGGCGCGGCGGATTGAGGCGGCAACGGGCGTTGAGACCAGAGCTACCATTCTGGGCCACATGCAGAGAGGCGGAAACCCCACCTGTAAGGACCGGGTATATGCTTCCATGATGGGCGCCATGGCGGCGGATCTGCTCTGCGAGGGCAAGACCAACCGGGTCGTGGGATACCAGCATGGCCGGTTCCAGGATTTTGATATCAATGAGGCGCTGGACATGGACAAGGGTATTGATCCGTATCAGTATGAGATTGCGCAGGCGCTTTCCACGCATTAGGGGCGGTTTATGATTACCAGTACAGCAAATCGGCAGGTAAAGCTGTTAATTCAGTTAAATAAGAAGGGCAGGATACGGAATGCAGAAGGGCTTTTCGCAGCCGAGGGACCCAAGATGTTTCAGGAAGCGCCCAGAGAACAGATAGAGAAGGTATATCTGTCCGAGAGTTATGTTCAAAAGCAGTTAGGCGGACAGCTCCCTAAGGATATTCCCTGTGAGGCAGTGCAGGATTCGGTATTTAAGGTTATGTGCGATACACAGACGCCCCAGGGCGTAATCTGCCTGATCCGGCAGTATCATTATACCCTGGAGGAGCTTCTTAAGAAAAAGAACCCTCTGCTTCTGATACTGGAAAATATTCAGGATCCGGGGAATCTGGGAACCATGATGCGCACGGCGGAGGGGGCCGGAGTGGACGGCGTCATCTTAAGCCCCGGCTGTGTGGATATGTATAATCCCAAGACAATCCGTTCCACTATGGGTTCTATCTATCGTGTGCCTTTTTTTCAGGCGGAGAATCTGGAAGAAATTCTGGGAGAACTGAAAAACCAGGGCGTGCACATCTACGCAGCGTACCTGAATGGAGAACGCAGTTACGATGAGGAGAAGTACACAGGCGGGACAGCCTTTCTTCTGGGCAATGAAGGAAACGGTCTGACGCCAGAGCTGGCGGCCTGCGCGGATACCTGTATCCGGATTCCCATGGAAGGGAAACTGGAATCCTTAAATGTATCTGCGGCATCGGCGGTTCTGCTGTATGAAGCGTACCGGCAGAGAAGATAAAATGATATGATACAGGATAGGCCAGGCGGTTATGGATAAAAATAGCTCCTGGCTTTATTTTATGGAAACTCTGCCCCCACTTTTTTTGTGTTTTTTGCTGAAAATGTTCCTTTATCCGCCACTTTTGCAGGTAAACCCTTGACAAAGATGGAACATCCTGTTAAAATTACTGCGTAACAAAATTGTAATATTTGATATAATAATTGTAACAAATATTACGCAGGGAGGTTTTTATGAACGTGATCAGGAGAAGGATTCCGATTATTTTCAGCCTGTGTTTGGTTTGGATTCTGGCCTCTGGCTTTGAGGATCTGGAGGAAACGACAGCTGGTATTGGTTCCGTCATGGATGATTTAACGGGAGAAGACTTTGAGAAGCTGCAGATTGAGGATGAATGGCAGGATAAAGTACTTGCAGATGTGGACGAATATGTAACGGTCCGTTCAGAGCCTGACGCAGAGTCAAAAGCCCTGGGGCGTATGTTCAAGGGCGATGGCGGCAGTGTGATAGAACGTCTGGATGGATGGACCCTGGTGCAGTCGGGCAATGTGGAAGGGTATGTGAATAACGAGTATCTGCTCTTTGGACTGGACGCTTACGAGCAGGCACAGGAAGAGGTTACCCTGGTGGCAACATCTCTGACCGGAGGCTTAAGAATCCGGGCAGAGGGAAATACAGAAGCAAAAATTTTGAAGAACGTGGAAGAGGGCGCTAAGCTGGATGTGGTGGCCGACGCGGAGATTGAAGGCGTTGAATGGATCCATGTGCAGTATGCAGAGGAAAAGACAGGTTATGTGGCCGCAGAATATGTCAGTGTGGAATTCGAGCTGGGTGAGGCCATGACCATGGACGAGATTAAAAAGAAGGAAGCCGAGGAAAAGCGGGAAAAGCTGAAACAGCAGCTGGCTTCATTCCAGGCTAATGGCAATGAGGTAGTACTTCTGGCAGCGCTGATTCAGGCAGAGGGCGGCAATCAGCCCTATGACGGACAGGTGGCCATCGGCGCGGTGGTTATGAACCGGGTGAAGAGCCCCCGCTATCCGGGAAGCATTGCGGAAGTTATCTATGCTCCGGGGCAGTTTGGACCGGTGAGCAACGGAAGTATCGCCCGGTATCTGGGCGGGCCAAAAGCCAGCTGTATGCAGGCGGCCCAGGATGCGATCAATGGATATACGACCATTGGAAGCTATACACATTTCCGGAGAGCCGGAAGTGAGGTGGGACCAGACAGTATCGTAATAGGAAGTCATGTATTTTATTAAGAAAAGGCTGCGGAGTGTCAGAACTGCGCAGCTTTTTTGCAGCCAGGCCGGCCGGGACAACAGGAGGGGAGAATCCAATACTTGTAATTTGGGAAAAATTATAGTATGATAAGCCTTAGAATCAAAATGATTCCGATGGTACATATTATAATAGAAAAAGGAGGAATGAACCGGAATGGATGCCATATACTGGCTGATTCTTTTTATTGTACTGCTGGTTGTTGAGATTATCACGCTGGGACTTACCACAATCTGGTTTGCAGGGGGCGCTTTAACAGCGTTTGTGCTTTCACTTCTGGGTGTGTCGGATGTGCTTCAGTGGGCGGTATTCTGTGTCGTTTCCCTGATTCTGCTGTTTGCCACACGGCCCTGGGCAGTGCGTTACTTTAACAACCAGAAGAAGGAGAAGACGAATGTGGACAGTCTGATGGGAAAGACGGCAGTGGTCACATCGGAGATCCGGAATTTGGAAGGAAAAGGCGAGGTTTTTGTAAATGGAGTGAACTGGACGGCCCGGACGAAGGAGGATTCTGTGGTAATTGAAAAGGATACCAAAGTTACAGTTACTGCAGTGCAGGGCGTGAAACTGATTGTTGAGGTTAAGAAGGAGGATTCGCTATGACATTGGGAATTGCACTGGTAATTATACTGGTGATTTTTATTCTGCTGATACTTGCATCTTGTATCAAGATTGTGCCGCAGGCACAGGCACTGGTTATTGAACGTCTGGGTGCCTATATGGGAACCTGGGGAGTCGGCATTCACTTTAAAGCACCCTTTATCGATCGGGTGGCAAAGCGGGTGACCCTGAAGGAGCAGGTGGTGGACTTTGCACCCCAGCCGGTGATCACCAAGGATAATGTTACTATGCGGATTGACACGGTTGTGTTTTTCCAGATTACCGATCCCAAGCTGTTTGCCTATGGAGTGGAGAACCCCATTATGGCTATCGAGAATCTGACTGCTACAACCCTTCGAAATATCATCGGTGATTTGGAACTGGATCAGACACTGACCTCCCGCGAAGTAATCAATACCAAGATGCGGGCTTCCCTGGATATGGCTACAGACCCATGGGGAATTAAAGTAAACCGAGTAGAGCTGAAGAACATCATTCCGCCGGCAGCCATTCAGGATGCCATGGAGAAGCAGATGAAGGCAGAGCGTGAACGCCGTGAAGCCATTCTGCGGGCAGAGGGTGAGAAGAAGTCCACGATTCTGGTTGCAGAAGGCCAGAAAGAATCTGCAATCCTGGATGCAGAGGCAGAGAAGCAGGCAGCCATTCTGCGGGCAGAGGCGAAGAAGGAGGCTACAATCCGGGAGGCAGAAGGCCAGGCACAGGCGATTCTCAAAGTGCAGCAGGCCAATGCAGACGGTCTGCGGATGCTCAAGGAAGTGGAAGCAGACAGCTCCGTGCTGCAGCTTAAGAGTCTGGAAGCTTTTGCCAAGGCAGCAGACGGTCAGGCAACCAAGATTATTATTCCCTCAGACATTCAGGGACTGGCAGGCTCCATAAAAGCCATTACAGAAGTGGCGAAGGATAGCTGAGGCGGGAAAAACTGCGGGGGACACGATTGTGTCCCCCTTTTGTGCAGAAAGCGTTTATAATGCCCGCTTAAGGGCATAAGGAGGCAGGGCCATGGAGCCGGTAATTGATTTGTCAAAAGAATATGGTCTGGTGCTGGAGGGCGGCGGAGCCAAGGGCGCTTATCAGATCGGGGCATGGAAAGCTCTGCGGGAGGCCGGTGTGCGGATCCGGGGAGTAGCAGGAACTTCCGTGGGAGCTTTGAATGGGGCGCTGATCTGTATGGGAGACCTGGAACAGGCAGAAAAACTCTGGAAAACCATTGCTTACTCCAAGGTTATGGATGTGGATGATGCGCTTATGTCCCGGCTTTTTGACAAAGAGAAGCTTGATTCGGAGTTTTTTCGGACAACGCTGAAAGATACGTTTAAGGTACTGGGAGAAGGCGGAGCAGATATTACGCCTCTGCGGCGGCTGATTGAGGAGAATATAGATGAGGATCGGATTCGAAACAGTCCGGTAGAATTCTATTCCTGCACGTATTCTGTGACAGATCGCAAAGAGATGGATGTGGATATGAAGGCAGTGCCGGAAGGACAGATGCAGGATATGCTTCTGGCCAGCTCCTATCTGCCTGTATTCAAGAACGAGAAGCTTCATGGAAAGACCTATATGGACGGAGGCTTGACAAATGTGCTTCCGGTGAATACCCTGCTGGAAAGAGGGTATGAAAATCTAATCCTGATTCGGATTTTCGGAGTGGGACATGAGAAAAAGATTACCATTCCGGACCAGGTGACAGTGCTGGAGATAGCCCCCAGAACCAGCCTGGGCAGCATTCTGCAGTTTGACAGCGCCAAAAGCAGGCGGAATATGCGCATGGGCTATTACGACGCACTGCGGGTGCTCTATGGGCTGCAGGGAAAGATATATTATATTGAACAAAAAGAGGAAGAGTGTTATTATTTAAAACAATTGATGGGCATAGCCCCTCAGGTGCTGGAACTTCTCTTTAACCGGTATAAACTGGAGAAGAAATCTGGAAGAGAACTCCGCACGTATATGGAAGCAGTTCTGCCGCTGGCAGCGGCGGAGCTGAAGCTGGGAAACGACTGGAACTATCAGGCTTTGTATATCGCCATGCTGGAGGCTTCGGCAAAACTTCTGCGGATCCGAAAGTACCGGGTTTATGGGGTGGAGGAGCTGGCAGCGGCGGTGGAGAGGAAGGCGGCGGACGATTCCCAGCTGCAGAAGCTTCCGGCATTTGTTCATATCATATTAAATAGATAAGGGTGCACGGACAGGGAGTCCAGGACCGGAATGGAGGACATGAGCGATGAATTTGAAGGGACGGGATTTTTTAACACTGAGGGATTTTACACCGGAAGAGATATTGTATCTGGTAGAGCTGTCCGGGAAACTGAAAGCCAGAAAAAAACAGGGAATTGCGGAAAAACCTCTGAGAGGTAAGAATATAGCGCTGATTTTTGAAAAGACCAGTACCCGTACCCGCTGTTCCTTTGAGGTGGCGGCCCATGATCTGGGAATGGGAACCACGTATCTGGACCCTTCCGGTTCTCAGATTGGGAAGAAGGAGAGCATTGCCGACACGGCGCGGGTGCTGGGAAGAATGTTTGATGGAATTGAATACCGGGGCTTTGGGCAGGAGATCGTGGAGGAACTGGCGAAATATGCGGAGGTTCCTGTATGGAACGGCCTTACCAACGAGTACCATCCCACCCAGATGCTGGCGACACTTCTGACCGTGAAGGAACATCTGGGCCGCCTGAAGGGCGTAAAGCTGGTGTATATGGGGGATGCCCGTTACAATATGGGTAATTCTCTGATGATTGCCTGCGCCAAGATGGGGATGCACTTTACGGCTTGTGCGCCCAGGGCGTACTTCCCAAGCCAGGAGCTGACAGACTGGTGCAGGGAAACGGCCAGAGAGACAGGTGGAGAGATTACGCTTACAGAGGATGTGGAAGCCGGGACAAAGGGCGCAGATGTGATTTATACAGATGTGTGGGTTTCCATGGGAGAGCCCGATGAGGTATGGGAGGCAAGGATTCGGGATCTGAAGCCTTATCAGGTCAATAAGCGGGTTATGGACAATGCCGGCCCCCAGGCAGTTTTCACCCACTGTCTTCCGGCTTTCCATGATTTGAATACCAAGATTGGAAAAGAGATCGGTGAAAAATTTGGCATTACAGAGATGGAATGTACGGATGAGGTGTTCGAATCTCCTCAGTCGGTGGTTTTTGATGAGGCAGAGAACCGTATGCATACAATCAAGGCTGTAATGGCGGCAACCCTGGGAGCGGAGATTGATGAATGAAAATAAACAGGTCAAAACAGAGCCTTACTACTATGTGAAATTAGTAAACATTGTTCTGGCCTGTGTTATTTTGGTACTTTCTATTCTCATTATTTTAAATGATAAAGATGGAATTCTGGTTCCGGCAGTTTTTTTTCTGGGTTTTCTTATGTGCAGTCTGTCCGGAATTATGGGACTTGCAAGGAATAAGAAAGTGATTGGTTATATCTGTTCTGTTTTTGCAGGAATATTGATGGTGGCGCTGATTATAAGTATCATTCAGATATGGTGAGAGAATGAAAGAGAAGATATTGCGGATGCTGAGGAATGCGGAAGGCTACGTATCAGGGCAGGAGCTCTGTGAACAGCTGGGAGTATCCAGGACAGCAGTTTGGAAAATGATCGGACAATTGAAAGAAGAGGGCTATCAGATCGAAGGAGTGAAGAACCGCGGCTATCGCATTACGTTTATCCCGGATGTGATGACAGAGGCTGAGATCGGAAGCCGTCTGGACACGAAGGTCATGGGGCGCTGCTGTATCTGCTATGAGGAGACGGATTCCACCAACACCCAGGCTAAGAGGCTGGCCGAAGAAAAAGCCCCTCATGGAACGCTGGTCTGCGCAGAACGCCAGACAGGGGGGAAAGGGCGGAGAGGCAGGATCTGGAGTTCTCCTTCTGGGGAAGCAGTTTATATGAGTCTGCTTTTAAGGCCGCTCATCCACCCGGCACATACTTCTATGCTTACGGTTGTTATGGGGCTTGCGGCAGTAAAGGCCTGCAACGAGATATTGAAGAATCAGCTGGGGGATGACGCTCCCAGGGTACAGATAAAGTGGCCCAATGATCTGGTGCTGGGCGGGCGGAAACTTGCCGGTATCCTTACAGAGCTGAGTACGGAAGTGGATTATATCAATTATGTTGTAGTTGGAATCGGTATAAATGTGAATAGTCCAAGCTTTCCAGAGGAGATTTCTTCAACTGCTGTTTCTCTTGCCATGGCAGCCGGGAAGACATTCTCCAGAGGGGAGCTGGCTGCCTGCTGTATGAAGCATTTTGAGACCTGCTACGATAAGTTTCTTGAAAAGGAGAGCTTAGAGGACCTGAAAGAGGATTATGAGAATTATCTGGTTAATATAGGCAGGCAGGTCCGGGTGCTGGATCCGGGAAAGGAATACACAGGAACAGCTCTTGGTATCGACCAGGAGGGGGAGCTTCTGGTGGAACGTGAGAATGGAGAGATAACGACAGTCTATGCAGGCGAGGTGTCTGTGCGCGGTATCTATGGATATGTGTAGGAGAGTGGAATGTATCAGGAGAAAACGGTGCTCTGCGGAGCAAGCTCTTACGAGGAGAAGTATTATTTTAATGAGGATTTTTCATCCCTTCCGGAGGCGGTGCGAAACGAACTAAAGATTATGTGCGTTCTCTTTGTGTCGGAGGTGGGAGGAGTTCTGACGCTGGAATTTCAGGAGGATGGGACCCTGTGCTTTCAGGTAGGCAGCCAGGAGGATGATTTCTTCTTTGATGAGATCGGAAGTGGATTGAAGATAAAAGCGCTGCAGAAGGAAAAGCAGGAACTGCTTGCATCTTTGGAGCTGTTTTATAAAGTATTTGTGTTAAATGAGGAGATAGAGGATGCATAACGAAATTTTGACCATTGGACCAGTGACTATTTATGGATATGGGCTGATGATAGCCATCGGCATTTTTGCCGCATATTTTCTGGCCGAGTACAGGGCGGAGAAAGCCGGGCTGGACCGGGAAGCCGTATTCGGACTTACCTGCTGGGCGGTTGCGGCCGGCCTCATAGGCGGGAAGGTGATGTACTATATCACGACCATTCAGGAGCTCCTTGCGGATCCGTCTCTGCTTCTGCAGGCAGCGGACGGCTTTGTGATTTATGGAGCGCTCATCGGCGGTATTATCGGCGTTGTGCTCTACTGCAGAAGAAAGAGACTCAACTGCTTAAGCTATTTTGATCTGGCGGTTCCTTCGGTAGCGCTGGCACAGGGGTTTGGGCGCATCGGCTGTTTTCTGGCCGGCTGCTGTTATGGAAGAGAGACCTCCGGTTCCTGGGGGATTGTGTTTCATACGTCGGAGTATGCACCCAACGGAGTTCCGCTGATTCCGGTACAGCTGATATCCAGCGGGCTTAATTTTCTGCATTTTGCTCTTTTGATTGTATTTGCAAAGAAATATAAGAGGGGAGAGGGACAGGTGGCAGGTCTCTTCTTCTCCCTTTACAGTGTGGGACGCTTCTGCCTGGAGTTTCTGCGGGGAGATGCGGAGCGGGGGAATATCGGCGCCCTGTCAACCTCTCAGTTTATTGCCATCTTTATGTTCGTTTTTGGATGGTTTCTCTTCTATTATTTTCAGAAGAGGGGAAACAGGGGAGCTGCGGCAATCAGCGTGATAGGCGGAGCGGACGGACCCACCAGCATTTTCCTGGCAGGAAAAGAAAGAGACAAGGACTGGGAAGCCAAAAAGAAGGAGAGAGAAAAGAAGCTTGAGAAGTTTAAATCAGAGCTGAAGGCAGAGCCTCACACCCTGGAAGAGGTAGAGACGTATCTGGTGAAGACCTATCAGGCAGAGAGGCTTAAGAAGGACAGCGAAGATGTTTCCCGTGGACGGGAAGCGCTGCGGCAGAGCCTGGTACTAACCCGCAGACCGGAGCTTCTGACTTCGCCGGAACCGGCTCCACTTAACCAGAAGGCATCCAGGAAAGAGCAGATGGCATTTCTGGAGCAGATACAGAAGCGGATGGAAGAGGCAAAACAGATTTCTGAGGAGAAATTCTCCATCGACTTCCAGGTATACCGGATCTGGCTGGACAAGGAGTCTGAGGAGGGTAGCAATTACTTCCTGGATATCCAGATAGAGAAGAATTATGAGATTCTCCAGGCATCCATGCAGTATCGGGATGAGGAGGAGAAAAAGAAGCAGGAAACAATCATCAAGGATATATACCGTTATTACGGGGTAACAGAGGAAGACAAGGAAAAGGGAACAGAGCGTTTTCTGGTTCTGGCCAGTGTTCTGGGAGAACTGTAGGAAAGGACAGCAAAAGGCATGGGTTTGAAAATAGGCAGTGTGGAGCTTCAAAATCCATTGATATTGGCGCCTATGGCAGGGGTAACTGACCTGCCATTTCGTCTGCTTTGCAAAGAACAGGGGGCCGGACTGGTCTGCATGGAAATGATCAGCGCCAAGGCAGTGGCCTTTCACAATCGAAATACAGAAAAGCTGATGCAGATGGATCCCATGGAACATCCCGTATCCCTGCAGCTGTTCGGATCGGATCCGGAGGTTATCAGCGAGACGGCAAAGGCCATCGAGGAACGGCCCTTTGAAATCCTGGATCTCAATATGGGCTGTCCGGTTCCCAAGATAGTGGGAAATGGAGAGGGATCTGCTTTAATGAAGGACCCGAAGCTGGCGGAACGGATCATAAGTAAAACCGTAAAGGCGGTGAATAAGCCGGTGACGGTCAAGATACGCAAGGGTTTTGATGAAGCGCATATCAATGCAGTAGAGCTTGCCAGAATTGCCGAGGCTTCCGGAGCCGCCGCAGTGGCGGTTCATGGGCGTACCAGGGAACAGTATTATTCCGGCAATGCGGATTGGGAGATTATCCGGCAGGTCAAAGAGGCAGTCCGGATTCCTGTTATCGGCAACGGGGATGTGGATACGCCGCAGAAGGCTGAGGCTATTCTTCAGGAGACCGGCTGCGACGGGGTTATGATTGGACGGGCGGCAAGGGGCAATCCCTGGATCTTCCGGCAGGTGCTTGCATATCTGGAGAATGGCATAGAAGAAAATAAACCTTCCATAGAAGAGGTTCAGGCCATGATGCTGCGCCATGCCCGGATGCAGACAAGCTGTAAGGGCGGTTATACAGGGATACGGGAAATGCGCAAACACATTTCCTGGTATACGGCAGGATACCCTCATTCCGCAAAGCTTCGGGCCCGGATCAACAGCGTGGAGAGCCTTCAGGAGCTGGAGGAATTGATATTGACAAGAATCAAGCGGTAGGGTATACTTTAACGAACGTTATAATTTCGTAACAGTTTGGACGGCGGGGAAGAAGCTGTTTCGTCTGATTTGTTACATAATTAGAGGAATAAATCGGACAAAAGAAGATAAGATATACTGAGGCAGATCGTTACGGTCCGCGGGGTGCGGGGTGTAACTATAGATTGAAATTAAGAAGTACAGGAAGGATGTAAAGGGAAATGAGCGAGAAGAAGAATTTGCTGACTTATGAAGGGCTGAAGAAACTGGAGGACGAGCTTCAGGATCTGAAAGTTGTCAAAAGGAAGGAAATCGCACAGAAGATTAAGGAGGCCAGAGAGCAGGGCGACTTGTCTGAGAATGCCGAGTACGATGCAGCAAAGGACGAGCAGCGCGATATTGAGGCCCGGATAGAACAGATAGAGAAGATCCTTAAGAATGCAGAGGTAGTGGTTGAGGATGAGGTGGATCTGGATAAGATCAGCGTTGGATGTAAGGTAAAGGTGCTGGATGTGGAATATGAGGAGGAGGAAGAGTTCCGTATTGTGGGATCTTCTGAGGCCAACAGCCTGGAGGGCCGGATTTCCAATGAATCTCCTGTGGGCAAGGCTCTGATTGGCGCCAAAGAAGGGGACACGGTACAGGTGGAGACCCAGGCGGGCATGATCGAGTATAAGGTGTTGGAAATTCAGCGCTCAAACTAAGAGGGAAAAGAGACGAGGAGTGTAACATTATGGGCGAACAAAAGAATGGAAACGGACAGGAGCAGGATGTAAAACAGCTTCTGAAAGTGCGCAGAGAGAAGCTTCAGGATCTGCAGGAGCGTGGCATGGATCCCTTTCAGATTACCAAATACGAAGTGAGCCATCACAGCCAGGAGATCAAGGATAACTTTGAAAATCTGGAGGGACAGATGGTAACCATCGCAGGCCGTATGATGTCCAAGCGTGTGATGGGCAAGGCTTCTTTCTGTAATGTGCAGGACTTGAAGGGCAATATCCAGTCCTATGTGGCAAGGGACAGTGTAGGTGAGGAGCCTTACAAGGATTTTAAGAAGTTTGACATTGGGGATATTGTGGGAATCCGCGGCCAGGTGTTCCGCACCAAGACGGGGGAGATTTCCATCCATGCGGAGGAGATCACCCTGCTGAGCAAGAGTCTTCAGATTCTTCCGGAGAAGTTTCACGGCCTGACCAACACAGACATGCGTTACCGGCAGCGGTATACCGATCTGATCATGAATGCGGAGGTAAAGGATACCTTTGTAAAACGTTCCCGGATCTTAAGCAGTATCCGCCGTTATCTGGACGGGCAGGGATTCCTGGAGGTGGAGACGCCTATGCTGGTGGCAAATGCAGGCGGTGCGGCTGCACGTCCTTTTGAGACTCATTTCAACGCTCTGGACGAAGATTTTAAGCTTCGTATATCTCTGGAGCTGTATTTGAAGCGGCTGATTGTGGGCGGTTTGGAGCGTGTCTATGAGATTGGCCGTGTATTCCGAAACGAAGGCCTGGATACCCGCCACAACCCGGAATTTACACTGATGGAGCTGTATCAGGCTTATACAGATTATCACGGTATGATGGATTTGACAGAGAACCTGTACCGTCATGTGGCCCAGGAGGTTCTGGGAACAACAAAGATTGTATACAATGGCGTAGAGATGGATCTTGGCAAGCCCTTTGAGCGGATTACCATGGTGGATGCCGTAAAGAAATACGCAGGCGTTGACTTTGGCACCATTCAAACCACGGAGGAAGCCAAGGCACTGGCAAAGGAAAAGGGCGTGGAGTTTGAGGAACGCCACAAGAAGGGTGACATCCTTTGTCTGTTCTTTGAGGAGTTTGCGGAGGAGCATCTGATTCAGCCGACCTTTGTGATGGATCATCCCATTGAGATCTCACCGCTGACCAAGAAGAAGCCGGACAACCCGGAGTATGTGGAGCGGTTTGAGTTCTTCATGAATGGCTGGGAGATGGCCAATGCCTACTCAGAGCTGAATGACCCCATTGATCAGAGGGAACGCTTTAAGGCCCAGGAGGAGCTGCTGGCCCAGGGCGACGAGGAAGCGAATACCACAGATGAGGATTTCCTGAATGCTCTGGAGATTGGTATGCCGCCTACAGGGGGAATTGGATTTGGAATTGACCGAATGTGTATGCTGCTTACGGATTCGGCTGCCATTAGAGATGTTTTACTGTTCCCTACAATGCGCCAGATTGATTGAAAGAGTTGAAATATCAAATATAGTAATATATGAGGGAGCTGTTGCAAAATACAGGAATTCTACAATATTATAGTAACAATATAACAAATATTTGTACTATAAGCTGTAGAAAGTTCTTGATTTGCTACAGCTCTTTATATTATGCGCAGGTTCGTGGATAGAATATGCTTTAGATGTATCACATGGGCTTCATAGCAGACAGGGAATTATTCCTGTGTGGTTGTGCGT
The DNA here is from genome assembly GCA_949740535.1 of uncultured Lachnospiraceae bacterium. GTDB lineage: Bacteria > Bacillota > Clostridia > Lachnospirales > Lachnospiraceae > Laedolimicola. Next base: position 472 of record CATJHO010000059.1, on the reverse strand, counting down.
ACAAGACAGATGTGGTGTAAGAGGGGAGGTGATGGTGAATGTGGTTTTTATTTGCAATACTGTCATCCATTTTTGCGGCCCTTACTTCGATACTGGCTAAAATCGGTATAGAAGGAGTTAATTCTAATCTTGCCACGGCTATACGGACAGTTGTAGTTGTTTTCATGTCATGGGGAATAGTTTTTCTGACAAATGCTAAGAGGGAGTACGGAGAGATCGGCAGAAAGAGCTGGATATTTTTGATTCTTTCTGGGCTGGCTGCAGGTGTATCCTAGCTCTGCTGTTATCGGATGTTGCAGATAGGGGAGGTATAGATCTTTGTATAGGTTATAGATGCCGCCCTTCGCGGACAGGGAATGTATTATCAACTGAAGGTACCCTCTCTTGACAAGAGCATACACGGTCGAGAAAGAGGAAATTTTGTGTTCTGCGGCGTTGCTTTCAATCGGCGTACGTTCAGTACGCCTCATTC
>CATJHO010000058.1 GCA_949740535.1 uncultured Lachnospiraceae bacterium | reverse complement strand
ATCGCCCTTACGGATGATCTCGCCCTCGAATGCGGAAGCAAATGCAACAGGAATGGGAAGCTCCTTAACCTTAATCTTAATATTGCGAAGCTCTAAGGATTTCTTCACGGTCAAAGCATGATCCGTCACGGACTCCAGTGCCCCCGGCACCTGATTTTCGCCCAGATCCACATCTGCCACTACCGGGAAGCCAAGGGCAATCGCGCCTGCGCCTGCGGATACGACAACTTCATTTAACGCGCCGAAGGTATTTACAAAGGCAGGTACTCTCTCTTTGGTATAAGTAAGCAGTCCGGGCAGATCGCCTGGCGTTACATTGCCGAAGATCAGCGCCGCACGAATCGCTACGGTCACAACATGGATCACAGAGGTCACGTCATGTCCCAGAGGAACTACACGGAAGTCCAGTCCAATCTTCACGCCGCCCTCGATACACTGCTCAATCACATCGCCAATCAGGAAGGTCATAATACCCTTGCTCTGGTAATCCTTCACCACATCCACTACATTGGCAGCATCATCCGCCTTGCCCAGCACAACGGCAACGCCGGGGATATCGCCGGTTACAAGGGGAACGCCCAGAGAACGGATGATCGGATCCGGAACAAAACCGATCCCGCTGTCCTCCGCGTAAGGATCTGCGCTCTCCACATACTTGAGAGCCTCAATAATCTCCGCTCCTACCGCTGTAGCAAGGCCGGCATTCAGGGCATCGCCCAAATCCTCCTTGTTGGTAATCAGGCTCTTCAACACGCCCACACAGGCGGGCAGATCGCCCAGCTTACTCACCTTCACGCCCGTAGCCGCATATATCGTGGGCAGAAAATAAGCCGTATCCGGCATAGCAACCTTCTTGTCCTCTCCGTGTTTTGCAATGGCATCCTTGACTGCATTCTCAGTCAGTCCTGCAACGGCGTTAGAGCCGCCATAAATCAAATCTGTTAATACGCTCATAGTATCGGTCCCTCCTTGGGTTTATTGTATTAGATACGCTGCTACATGTCTTAAATTTTATCACTCTTGTATAAGGAAGTCAATATCCCCCCACAGGGGTTTGTGAATATTGACGGGCAGAATACAAACAGATTAAGAACAATTCACAAGAATAAAATCACCTCTTTAACAAACCCACATTTCTTGGTATAATATCCGCGTAAGCAATGAGCAGTGCGAAAACCGCGGCAGGCAGATGCGTCTGCGGGCAGCCGCATCTGCCTGTGACGGTTTTCATAGGACGAAGCCCGTGGCTGAGGGAAGCCAGCGGATTCCCTCAGCCGCGCACTGCAGACTTCATACAGCCTCATCTGCTCATGACCATTTTCACAGGGCGAAGCCCCTGACTAAAAATTTTATATGGAGAACCAAGAAATGTACGTTCATACAGACAATAAGCAAAACAGACTTTTCTTAAGTAAACTCTTCCTGGTACTAGTGCTCTGTGTCGGTATTTTTGTATTTTCAGCCATCTTCATGAACCAAAAGAGCTCTGAAACCATCAACAACATTGGCAATATATATATGCACAGCATGAGTGAGGAGATCCGTCTTCATTTTTCTTCTACAATAGATCTGCGCTTTTCTCAACTAAAGACTCTCATCTCCTCCATTGATCCAACACTTTCAGATCCAACGCTTTTGAAAGAATTCCTGACAGACGGCGCCAGAATCCGCGGTTTTGAATATCTGGCTTTCTATACCGCCGACGGGAATCTGGAAACGATTTTCGGGGAAGAACTGGAACTGGAAGATCCGGAAGCATTTCTTGAATCTCTGCGCAAAAATGAACAGCGGATTGATACCGGTGTAGATTCTGCCGGAAATAAACAGGTAATCATCGGACTTCCCAGCGCTGAACTAAACCGTAAACAGCCTGCTTACATTGCCCTTATAGCCGGACTTTCGGAAAGCTACATCCGCAATACCCTTTCCTCGGATGTTCCCGATTCGCCAGTCTATTCCCACATTATTCACCCAGATGGAAGCTTTGCCTTCCAGAACGGTGATTCCCTTCGAGATAACTATTTTGACCGTCTCTACACGGAACTTTCCAATGACGCGGAAAATCACATACAAGAGATCCAGTCGGCATTGACCAGCACTCAGCACTACTCAGCAGTTATCACAACCCACGGTGAACGCCGTCACCTGCACTGTACCAAGCTGGCTTACTCCGACTGGTTCCTGATTGTTATTATGCCCTACAGCGAATTGGATGTACAGATCTCCCAGTTAAACTATAACTGGGTGTTCACCGCCCTTGGCGGCTGTACCATTGTAATTCTTGCACTGATCTGGGTGTTCATATCTTACTTAAAGGAAATGAAACAGAAAATGGCCGCCCTGGATCAGCTCAGTCAGGAAGCTCTCCATGCCAGCAAAGCCAAAAGTGAGTTTCTATCGAATATGAGCCATGATATCCGCACACCTATGAATGCCATCGTGGGGATGACATCTATTGCTGTTTCCAATATTGATGACAAGGAACAGGTGAAAAACTGCCTAAGGAAGATCACGATTTCCAGCAGACATCTCTTAGGTCTTATCAACGACGTGCTGGATATGTCCAAAATTGAGAGTGGAAAGCTGACCCTCTCTACCGAGCACATCTCCCTGCGGGAAGTCATCGACAGTGTGGTAAGTATTATCCAGCCACAGGTAAATGTAAAGCAGCAAAGCTTTGATGTATTTATCTGGGATATTTCTACAGAAGATGTCTGCTGTGACAGTGTGCGCCTGAACCAGATTCTGCTGAACATTCTCGGCAATTCTGTAAAATTTACGCCGGCAGGCGGCTCTATCCGGCTCTCTCTTTACCAGGAAAATTCTCCCAAGGGTGACAGCTATGTCCGTGTTCATCTGCTGATTAAGGATACAGGCATCGGCATGTCCCCGGAATTCCTGGAAAAAATCTTTGACGCATTCAGCCGGGCTGACAGCAAACGTGTTCAAAAGACAGAAGGCAGCGGCCTTGGAATGGCAATTACCAAATATATCATAGATGCCATGGGCGGAACCATTCAGATCGAAAGTGAACTGGATAAGGGCAGTTCCTTCCATGTAACTCTGGATCTGGAGAAGGCACAGATTCAGGAGTCCGATATGGTACTCCCCAACCGCAAAATGCTGGTAGTGGATGATGATTCACAGCTTTGTGAGAGCACCATCGCTTCTCTCCATTCCATGGGTATTGATGCTGACTGGGCTTTGGATGCCAAAAGCGCACTGAAGATGCTGGAATGTGCTTCACAAGAACAGGATGAATATCAGATAATTCTGCTGGACTGGAAGCTGCCGGAAATGGACGGAATTACCTTAATCCGGGAAATCCGCAAAACCCACGAAAGCCATATCCCCATTCTGCTCACCTCCGCCTATGACTGGAGTGACATTGAGGAAGACGCCAAGGCGGCCGGCGCCACCGGTTTTATTGGAAAGCCGCTGTTCCGCTCCACCCTCTTCTACGGCCTCAAACCATATCTTGCAGACAGCCCGCAAGAAACTCCGGAAGCTGATGCTGCTGAAAATCTGCACTCATGGAACATACTTTTGGCAGAAGATAATGACTTAAACTGGGAAATTGCAAATGAGCTTCTGTCTGATTTTGGATTGGATCTTGATTGGGCCGAGAATGGCCAGATTTGTCTGGAAAAATTCATGGAATCAGAGGCTGGTTATTACGATGCCATTCTCATGGATATCCGCATGCCTGTAATGAATGGATTGGAAGCTTCCAGAGCTATCCGGGCACTTGACCGGGCTGACGCCCAGACCATCCCCATCATTGCCATGACGGCGGATGCTTTCTCCGAAGATGTCCAGAACTGCCTGAACAGCGGAATGAACGCCCACACCGCCAAGCCCATTGATATCCATGAGGTCATGCGTCTGCTGAAGAAACATATTCAACATCTCTAAAGCTGTCTGCCCCTT
>CATJHO010000057.1 GCA_949740535.1 uncultured Lachnospiraceae bacterium | reverse complement strand
TTCATGCTTTACTTCGTCTTCAACAGTCTTTAACAAATAATCTTTTGCTTGTTCGGAGGTCAAACCTGAGATTCTTTCCAGTTCCTGTACTCTTTTTGAATGAAGCTGTTCTGCTTCCGCAATTTTCTTGGACAGCTTCTCTTCCTTCGCCGCATAGCCTGCTTCCCGCCGTTCCAACGCTTCCGCTTTCTTATCCAGGGTCTCTTCCTTGGATAACACTCGGCGTTCATACCGCTGGAGCTCAGCCCTGCGTTCCTTCGTTTCCTTGTCCAGCTCGTTCTTTGTCTTCAGCGACTCTTCCTTCGCTTCCAGCAAAGCCTCCCGCTTGGATCGTTCTGCAACTTTCAGTGCGTCATCTATAATTTCCCTGGCTTTTTCTTCTGCGTTGCCCACTTTTTTCTCTATGGTGGTCTTACGCACATACACCGTCACCAAGGCCGTAACCGCACAACAAACTACAGTTACTATTATCGAAGCAATTAACGGCACAGGAGCACCTCCTTATTTAGTTTTCATTGTACAAATACAACATTTAAATTCTATACTTTTTTTTGCATTGTGTCAAGTAAACTTAATTTTTTTTCGCGTTTTTCAAACGAATGCATGAAATCCAGCTCCTATCGGATGCCTGATACAAACAGAAATTGTGATAAACCATCCCTGAAGCTGTCATCACCCTCCCCGCAGTTCATGCAGAATATCCTCACTCTGAAATCCCCTGCGCATCAGAAACAGGTAAAATCTGCGCTGTTCCTCCTGGGTGGCTGTCTCTGGTATCATGTGCTTTTTTTCCATCCATCTGCGGATCAGCAGACGTTCATCCTGCGGCTCTGTCTCCATACATGCCTCTTCCAGAACATCCCTGGAAATCCCTTTCTTATAGAGAAGCTCCTGCTCGATCTGGCGGCGGCTTTTTATCTGTCCCCGGCTCTTCAGGTAATTGACAGCGTACCGCTTATCATCTATATACTCATATTCCTTTACATAGCGGATGGCCGCTTCCACTATCTCCGGCTCATAATTCCGGCTGAGCTTTGTGCGGAGCTCCTGCTCCGTCCGATCGCACCGTTCCAGAAGATACAAAGCCCGGTGCTTTGCACGCTTTAATTCATCCATTATTTTTCAGAAGCCGCCTTTGCCTTCTTTTCTTTGGACTCCTGTACAGGCTTTTCTCCGGGAATCTCTGCAGAATCCAAGCCAAAGCCTTCCCGCACCCGTTCCTCTATCTCCCGGCATACATCCACATTCTGTCTCAGATAAGTCTTGGCGTTCTCCCGCCCCTGTCCGATCTTCTCCCCATTGTAGGCATACCACGCTCCGCTCTTATTCACCACGCCTGTATTCACGGCCAGATCCAGAATATCTCCCTCCCGTGAGATACCCTCGCCGAACATAATATCAAACTCCGCCTCTTTAAAGGGCGGTGCAATCTTGTTCTTTACCACCTTAATCTTGGTCCGGTTGCCTACCATCTCTCCGCCCTGTTTCAGGGTCTCAATCCGGCGTACATCCAGGCGGATAGAAGAATAGAACTTCAAAGCACGGCCTCCGGTAGTAGTCTCCGGATTGCCGAACATCACGCCGATTTTCTCTCGGAGCTGGTTGATAAAAATAACCGTGCAGTTGGACTTGCTGGTTACAGCCGTCAGCTTCCGAAGCGCCTGTGACATCAGTCTCGCCTGCAGTCCCACATGGGAATCTCCCATATCTCCTTCAATCTCTGCCTTGGGTACCAGCGCTGCCACTGAATCCACGATAATGATATCCACTGCACCGGAACGGACCATGGTTTCTGTAATCTCAAGGGCCTGTTCGCCGTTATCCGGCTGAGATATGTAGAGATTGTCAATGTCCACGCCGATATTCTTGGCGTAGACAGGGTCCAGCGCGTGCTCCGCATCTATAAAACCTGCGATTCCGCCCCGCTTCTGGACCTCTGCTACCATATGCAGGGCAACGGTGGTCTTACCACTGGATTCCGGTCCGTAGACCTCAATAATTCTTCCTTTGGGAACGCCTCCCAGTCCCAGTGCCATGTCCAGGCTCAGGCAGCCGGTAGGTGTTGTCTCAATCTGCATATGAGCTCCCTTGTCTCCCAGCTTCATCACAGAGCCCTTTCCAAACTGCTTCTCAATCTGCCCAAGGGCTGCATCCAATGCTTTTAACTTCTCTTCTTTTACCATCTCATTCTCCTGTTCCAATCCCATAATATCCCTTCCCATGCACCTGTACCGCCTGGCTGAATCCATTACCAGTTACAAACCCATATGCCGGTTAAATAATTTCTGACCTGTGAGGAATATTCGTGATTTCTGCACTAAACACACGTTCTTCCGAATGTTTGTTCGTTTTTCTGATTACTATACTATTATATTTTTCTTCTTCTGTCAAGTAAAAATGGGAAAACGGCGAACTGCCCTGACGGATAGGTTCATCCTATCATACGTCAGGGCAGTCATGCAAGTGGTTTTTCAAAATATTAACAGCTTTTATCCGCACATTTCTGCTATTTTACGACATCTTACGACATCGGCTCCAAATCCACCACAACCAGCTCCGGGCGGTTGAAAATCCTGGGAACGGGCGTGCTCTCCCTTGCCAGTCCGCGGCTTACTATCATAGTCATATTGCCAGTCGTATAGCTTCCTCCGGCATACTTTGGAAGAACGCCCTGATCCGGAGCAAAAACGCCGTTCACAAGTCCCGGAAGACGCCACTGGCCTCCGTGTGCATGACCGGACAGAACCAGGTCGAAGTCATACGCATCATAGACATCTATCCATTCCGGCCGATGGGCCAGCAGAACTGTATAAAACCCATTGCCGGACACATGTGCCAGAGCTTGCAGCTGTTCCGCCGCTCCCATATCCGAATCCGTATATCTTGTAACATCCGGATCGGAAATTCCGCAGATATTTATGTGCTGGCCGTGAAGCTCTATGGTATCACTCGTTCCGCTTAGAACGGTCACGCCACAGGCCCGAAACAGCTCCAGAATATCCTCAATTTGACCGCTCCAATACTCATGATTTCCTGTCACGTAATAACAGGGATAACGGCCCGAAATTCCTTTTAACAGGGCTGTTGTGTTGTCATTTGGAATCTTATCATCACAGATATCGCCGCCCAGAAAAATAACGTCCGGCTTCTGCCTGTCAATGGCTTCAATAAGCGCTCTTTGCTCCTCTCCATATTTACAGGAATGCAGATCCGCTATCAGAACCGCGCGGACCGGAACACTTATTTTTTCCGAACGGACGGTATAGCTTGTGACCTTAAGTCTTGTATCAAATGCTGCCAGTAATATCAGCAGCATTACCAAAAGCACTGATACAAAAACAGCTTTTTTCTTCACCGGACCCTCCTTCCTTTCAAAAATTCCTGTTCTTTACTCCGAAATCTGAAAATGCTGGTAATCCTTCAGGCTCTTCCAATCCCCTCCCCAGGTAAAGCCGTGCTCAGAAAAGAGCTGCCAGCACAGATCCCCGTCCTTTCCAATCTTGTGCGGAAAATCCGCCTCCCGATCCGCGTAAGGCTCGCTGCCTTCAGGGGAAATGTGTTCCACACCGCCGGGATAAGTCACATACGGATTGTAAAAAGGATTGATATCAATGGCAAGTCCGTAGGCATGACGGGAAAGCTTCTCACTCCCCTCCACCACCCGGTAATTAAAGGCAGATGTATTGTTGTCCAGAAGGGAAGCGTGATCGTCTCCGTCGTAATCATCAATCAGGCGCATCTTTTCAATCTGGTAGCCGTTTTCATAGAGAGTCTGAAAAATATCCAGAATCGTATCCGCAATGGATACATGGACAATCAGTTCCCCCACATGGGTCTGCTCATCAAACCCCACGTACAAAAGCCGCAGGTAACGCAGATCTTCTAAGGCGATATCTTCATTTTCCACATAGGAAACGCCATCCATCCGGACAAATACCTCCTCCGGTATCTCCTGTGCATAGAAAAGTGACGAAACCTCCTCCTGCGTCAGCTCCTGAGCCACAACCGTTCCGGACATGCAGGTACGGTAGTCCGGCCTGTCTTCTTCCCTTTCACCCGTCTCCGGCCGGGCAGGGCTTACCAAATCTTCCCCGCCTGACAGCTCTCCCTGCTGCTCTGCCGTTCTCCCGGCATCCGGCTCATCCCGTCCGGCATCCTCCGATCCGGCATATTCCCGATCTGCTTCCTGCTCTGTCTGTCTTTTCTCTTCATTTTTACCCTGCAGGCATCCGCCGCATAACAGGCAAATGGTCATTCCTGCGACGGAAATGACCATTTTCATAGAATTCCATTTTATCTGTTTCACAAATATTCTCCGATTTTATTTCGCAATATCCTTTTCAATACGGGGGATATTACGGTTTCTAATTACAGCTCTTTGCCCTGATATACCCCTGCGCCTTCAGAAGCTCCGCACAGAGAACGGCACCGCCTGCCGCACCACGTATGGTGTTGTGGGAAAGGCCGATGAACTTCCAGTCATAAACGTGATCCTCTCGGATTCTTCCGATAGACACGCCCATTCCTCTCTCATAGTCCACGTCCAGCTGCACCTGGGGACGGTTGTCCTCCTCCATATACCGGATAAACTGCTTAGGCGCACTGGGAAGCTCTAAGTCCTGGGGCAGTCCCCGATAGTTTACCAGCTTCTCGATCAGCTGTTCCTTTGTGGGCTTTTTGCGGAATTTCACAAAAACAGCCGCTGTATGGCCGTTCAGCACCGGAACACGGATGCACTGGCAGGTAATCACAGGCTCCCTGGCCAGCTGGATCTCTCCATTCTCACAGGTTCCCAGAACCCGCAGAGGCTCCCGCTCGCTCTTCTCCTCCTCGCCGCCGATATAGGGGATCACATTTTCCACCATTTCCGGCCAGTCTCCGAAGGTCTTTCCGGCGCCGGAAACCGCCTGATATGTAGCTGCCGCCACTTCATAAGGCTCGAACTCCTCCCATGCCTTCAATGCAGGCGTATAAGACTGAATGGAGCAATTGGGCTTCACGGCAATAAAACCTCTCTTTGTTCCCAGCCGCTTCTTCTGCTCCTCAATAATCTTCACATGCTCCGGATTGATCTCCGGAATGATCATGGGCACATCCGGCGTCCAGCGGTGAGCGCTGTTGTTGGAAACCACCGGTGTCTCGGTCTTTGCATATGCCTCCTCAATGGCTTTGATCTCGTCCTTGGTCATATCAACGGCACTGAATACAAAGTCTGCCTCTGCAGCGGTCTTTTCCACCTCATTTACATTCATAACAATAAGCTTCTTTACGGCCTCCGGCATAGGAGTATCCATCTTCCAGCGTCCGCCCACGGCTTCCTCGTAGGTCTTTCCGGCGCTTCTCGGACTTGCCGCAATTGCTGCTACCTCAAACCAGGGATGGTTCTCAAGCAGGGAAATAAAACGCTGTCCTACCATTCCGGTACCGCCCAGGATACCCACTTTCAATTTCTCACTCATTTTCATACACTCCTCTTATAAAAACTTTACCAGCTTTTTTCTATGTATCCTACCGCATTTCATAGAAAAATGCAAGTGATTTCCCTTCAAATCCATCCAAAACAGCTGCTCTCTACAAAGCCGGATGCTCTAAAAGCCAATGCCGGTTCTGCCCGATCACCTGTTCCATCATCTCCCTGCCAGGCGCTCCCAGGGTCAGCCGCTTATTGACACAGGTTTCCATGCTCACTGCCTCGTAAAGATCCTCCTCAAAGACCGGGCTGATGTTCTTAAGCTCCAACAGTGTCAGCTCCTCAATGGCCTTCCCCTGTTCGATACAGTAGAGCACCAGGCGTCCAATCACCCCATGGGCATCCCGGAAGGGAACTCCATGATTTACCAGATAATCCGCCGCGTCTGTGGCATTGGTAAAACCGTTCCGGGCGCTGGCTGCCATTTCCGCCTGGTTAAACTTCATTGTATCCAGCATCCCTGTAAACAGCGCCAGACAGCCCTTCACGGTATCTATAGCGTCAAAGGTCAGTTCCTTATCCTCCTGCATGTCCTTATTGTAAGCAAGCGGCAGCCCTTTCATGGTTGTAAGAAGGGAAACAAGCGCGCCATAGACCCGCCCCGTCTTTCCCCGCACCAGCTCCGCAATATCCGGATTCTTCTTCTGGGGCATAATGCTGCTGCCTGTGCTGTAGGCGTCGTCAATCTCTACAAACCGGTATTCATTAGTATTCCAGATAATAACCTCTTCTGAAAACCGGCTCAAATGCATCATAATCGTAGAAAGCGCCGAGAGCAGTTCAATCAGATAATCCCGATCCGACACAGAATCCATACTGTTCAGGGTCGGACCTGCAAAATCAAGAAGCCCGGCCGTATAGGTCCGATCTAAGGGATAGGTGGTTCCCGCCAGCGCTCCGGCTCCCAGGGGACAGTAATTCATCCGCTCATAAATATCTGAGAGCCGTTCCCGATCCCGCTTAAACATCTCAAAATAAGCACCCAGATGATGGGAAAGCGTAATGGGCTGTGCTTTCTGCAGATGGGTAAAGCCCGGCATAACGGTTTTGGTATGCGCTTCCATCAGCCGCTGCAGCACCACAAGAAGCTCCCGCACCAATCCATCAATGGCACACACCTCATCCCTGGTATAGAGCTTCATATCCAGAGCCACCTGATCGTTCCTGCTGCGCCCGGTATGCAGCTTCTTTCCCGGATCCCCGATGCGGTCAATCAGGTTTGCCTCCACAAAGCTGTGGATGTCCTCATACTCCTCCGTAATCACAAGCTTTCCGCTCTCCACGTCTGCCAGAATCCCCTGGAGCCCTGCCAGAATCACATCCCTCTCCGCTTCACTGAGAATTCCCTGCTTTGCCAGCATCCGTACATGAGCCATACTGCCCTTTATATCCTGTTTATAAAATTTCTGATCAAAAGAAATAGACGCATTGAAATTGTAGACCAGCTGATCTGTTTCTTTCGTAAAGCGTCCGCCCCAAAGCTGTGCCATAATCGTTCCCTCATCTTTCTCCAAAGCCGGTTCCAAATATCTGCAAAACCGCTTCCTGAATTTTAACTTTTCTCAATATAGCACAAATCCTTTCCGTATTCAACACCATCAAAACAAAAGGGTGCTTCCCTCAGCGAATATACACACCCGCAGTAATCCTGACGGTACAATCCGTACTCCCGCGACAGTTCAATGGATCTCTTATACCCATCCCGCTTTTTAAAATCACTGTTCAGGTAAGCAACCCCGTACTCTCTGGCCAGCTGCTCTCCTATCTCATTTAATTTCCGGACGTCTTTTAGCGGGCTGATCGAAAGGGTGGTGGTAAAATAATCAAAGCCTCCGGCCCGTGCCATCTGCACTGCCTCCAAAAGCCGCAGGCGGTAGCAGCGAAAGCATCTCTCTCCCCCTTCCGGTTCCAGCTCCAGACCCTTCGCCATCTCATAAAACCGTTCCTGTTCATAGGGTCCTTCCAGAAATGAAATTCTGTGTTTTGCCGGCAGCCGCTCAATCAGCGCCTCCTGCTCCCTGACCCGCTTTTCATACTCCTTGGCCGGAAATATATTCGGATTATAATAAAATACCGTAATGAAAAAATATTCTGAAAGATATTCCAGCACATAACTGCTGCAGGGCGCGCAGCAGCTGTGCAGTAAAAGACGTGGCGTCTGCTCCTCCTTTACAAGCGTTTCTATGGTGTGGTCCAATTCCTTCTGATAATTTCTCTGATTCATAGCATTCACACATCCTTGCCTCTCTGTCATTATGTCATTTCCCGGATTGCATTTACAAGCTCTGCGGCAAGCTTTTCCTGATATTCCTCTGACATCAGATCCTTTCGCTCCCTATAGTTAGAGAGATACCCCATTTCCACCAGCACAGCCGGAACATGAGCATTCCGCAGAATATGATAATTTCCAGGCTTTGCATTTCTTACCTCAACTGCCCCCTGCTCTGTCATTTTCTGTACTATCTGCTCTGCATACTGCTTTCCAGTTTCTGAACCGGAATCATAATAGCATTCCAGCCCCCGGATGGAACTGTCCTTGTCATAATAATTACAGTGAAGACTCACAAACAAATCCGCCTGCTCCCGGTTGGCTCTCTCTACTCTCTCGTCAAGTCCCACCGAGTCATCGCTGTCTCTTGTAAGTATAACAGAAATACCTCCGCTCTCCAACAATTTCTTCATTTTCAATGCCACAGCGAGGTTGATCTCTTTTTCTATGGCTGCCCCCTCTTCGGTTCCTCCATCTGCCCCGCCGTGGCCCGCATCCAGAACCACCGTAAATCCGGCCTCAAAATTTCCTTGAGTCTCTGCGCCTTCTCCATCCAGATAACTCAGCGCGCCAAAATATGCATCGGCTTCCCGGACATTGGTTTTCTTAAATACATGTTCATAGATGTACAGACAGCCGCATACCATCAGTACCGCCATCATACCCAGGACCAGCAGAACGGTTCCCCGCAGGGCATATACGATACAAATCTGCTTTATCCGGTCAATCTGCTTTTTTCTGCGCTTTCTTCTGATTCGTCTTTTTCTGTCTGTCATCGTCTGTGCCGGTCAGCCCTCAAATTCTCTAGCGGTTCTCCAAATACTCCTCCAAACAGATTCCCTGTTCCATAATCTCTTTGGCTGCTTTCTCTCCTACATACCGGTAATGCCAGGGCTCAAAGATAATTCCTGTGGTTTCTGTCTTACCAGTGGGATACCGGAGAATAAAACCATACTTCCAGCAATTCTCCTTAAGCCACCGGGCCTCCTCTGTGCGTGCCTGCTTCTCATCCAGAATCTGATAATCACGCGCCACAATATCCACCGCCAGCCCCAGATTATGTTCGCTGGTTCCCGGATAGGCCACCTCCGTGCCTGCCTTCTCCCTGGCTGCTTCCCCGGTAAGCCCTGTCTCCGCCGTCACCCGGCGCACCTTATCTTCAAACAGCTCCGTCTGCTTCTCAATGGTACGATAGGCAGAGCATACCCAGAAATCAAGGCCTGCTTTGCGCCCGTCTGCCAGCATTTCCTTCAGATACCCTGCTGCCCGCGTGTCAAAATAATAATGATTCTCAATCTCTTCTACAACCGGCTTGTATCCGTCCTCCATGGGATTCCATTTATTGACCAGGGTCAGCTTCCAGGCCTCGTCTTCCCCGGATTCCTTTCCGGCTGACGTCAGAGCGCCCAAGCTCTCGTCTTCCTCTATCCCAGGCTCCAGACTGCCAGCCGGGTCCGAATCTTCTATTTCATTTTCTGCCAGCGTTGTTTCCTTTTCTTTCTTTGCTTCCTTGGCAAATACAATTTTTCCGCAAAGCACGCCCAGCAGAAAGGTAAAAGCACAAAAGCCCAGGATTTTCCGATGCATGGCCTGTCTGCGTTTCCTTCTTCTGTATTCTCTGTTTTCCTGTTCCCCGTATCTACGCATATTCATCACCTCTTGACTTTTATCATAGAGGCGGCTTGCATCAAAAAAGCATCAATTTATAAATATTTTTGAATCATTTAAAATGGTTCTATCCGCAGGGAATCCTTCTCCGCCCAGAACACATACTCCACACGGCCGCCCTCATCTTCCAGCTCTGCCAGAATTCCATTCCCTGTCTCCTCTCCCGGAGATATCCCCCACGCAAGCTGTGTTTTCACCAGAGCCTCCTCCCTGGAATAGCCCTTTCTGACCAGACTTTCCACCTCTATTAAGAAAGCCTCTCTCTCATCTGCAAACTGCAGTTCTATTCCCGCAGAACGTGAATCCGTGACCCAGCATCCCAGATATTCGCTCCACCGCTGTGCCAGTTCCTGCACTTCCTCCTCATTCATATGCATAGACTCTGCGATGGAAAAATCTATTTTCTGACTGCCCGCTGAGACCTCTGAGTAGTCTGTCACATCGCCGGATTCATATTGGGCAGCTCTCACAATCTTCCCTGTCTCATCATCCAGAAGCAGATTCAAGTGATAATTTGAAGTATCTATTATAACTTCCCACACCATTACAGAGCGCTCACTATCCTCCATGTCCACATAAAAGAACACGGAAGTATCCATGATTGATATGTTTTCCTGCGAGAAATTCTGCAGAATTCCCTTCTCAGCCAAAACCTCCAGCTCATTGCGCACCTGTCCGCTGATGGTGTTCTGACTGAAATTTTTGCCGTTGTACAGGCTCAGCGCATTCACTGTATCTTCCGTCAGAATCTGCATTTTCTGGGCAAGGCTCATAGAGAGCTGCTCCTTCAGCACCACTTCCTGAACCTCCTCAATTTCACTGTGCTCTGTCCGCTGCCCGTCCTGCCACTCCAGTATATAGGATGGGAGAAACAGGCTTGTGAGGGCCAGCAGGATGAGAAGTGTGCCTGCAATGATATAATATTTCATAATTGCTCCTAATTTATAGTTCCGCTTCAGCCCTTCCAGTACACGGGGGAAATCGATTTACGGACGCAGCTGCTTCCGTCCGTAAATCGATTTGTGTTCTGTCCGGGCTTACGCTGTTATTTTAGTTCCGCTTCAGCCCTCTCAGTATACGGACTTACGCTGTTATTTTAGTTCCGCTTTGAAGAAGATCCGCACCATGGTCCCCTTGCCCGGAATGCTTTTGAAGGTCATGGCCGCTCCGTGCCGCCTCACAATCTCCAGACAGATGGCCAGTCCCAGTCCTGCCCCTCCCTGCTGTCTGGCTCTTGACTTATCTACCATATAGAAGGCCTCTGTAATCCGGGACAGCTCCTCTTTGGGAATGCCCTTGCCGGTATCCCGCACGTAGACAGCAAATCCCTCTTCCTCCCTGCGTCCCAGGAGGTAAAGAGTTCCCCCTCCTTCGATGGCTTTGCGGCCGTTGTCCAGAAGATTCAGAAATACGGTTTTCATCAGATCCGGTTCCAGCATCAGGGTAACATCCTCCATAATCACCTTCAGCACGATCCCGGCCTTTTTCAGAGAGGGCTGCAGCATACCCCGGATATCCTCTGCCATCCAGCGGATCTTCACTGGCTTTAATTCCAGCTCCTGATTCTTTACCACCATCAGATCCAGCAGCTTAAAGGAAAGAGATTCCAGACGCTTTCCCTCTTTGAAGATATAATTTGCCGCCTGAAACTGCTCCTCCTGAGTCACTTCCGTAGTACGGAGCATATCTGCATAACCAATCATGGACGTCAGCGGGGTCTTCAGCTCATGAGCAAAACTTCCGATAAAGTCTTCCTGACGCCGGGCCGCGTCTTCCAGCTCCTGAAACTGCTGCTCCAGATTGTCTGCCATATGATTGAAATCTGCTGCCAGATCCCCGATTTCATCCCGGCTCTCTACCCGCGCCCGGACACTCAGATTCCCGCCGGCAATCCTTCTGGCAGCTCTGGAAAGCCGCCGCAGGGGTCTGAGCAGCCAGCCCGCCATCAGATAGCACAGAACACTCTGAACTGCCAGAAGCCCTGCCAGCCACTGCTGATAGATCCGGTACTGAGCTTCCCGTTCTTCAAAAAGCTCTGTCACCTCCCGGATACTCTCCAGGTAGAGAACCTCATCTGCCCCCAGGCATACCATGCTGGCTGTCTGAAGCTCATAGCCATGTTCCGTTTTCCGAAGCATATGCCCCCGGCTGGTTCTGGTGATATTCTCCAGCAGCCCTGCATCCGGCCCGGACCTTGAATTGTCATAGTAAATCTGTCCTTCCCCATCGGAAATACGGATCCGAAGCCCGCTGTCTGCCATTCCTTCCACCATGGCATCTGCTGTCTTCCTGACATTCTCCTGGCTCAGCTCCAGTCCCTGTATGGCAGCGCTCCAGTAAGCGGCAAAGGAATACTGCAGCATCCGGTTCTCCTCTCCCGCCGTATCTACCTCCCGCTCATAGGTAGACTGAAACAAGGCGGATATCAGAACATATCCGCCGATGCTGAAGATCAACAGACTCAGCATAATGGTTGAAAAACATATTTTCCAGGAAAATTTCATCCCGTCTATCCCTCCAGGCGGTATCCAACCTTATAGACTGTGACAATCTTATCCTCCCAGCCTATTTTTCTGCGCATTCTCTGTACATGCAGATCCACTGTGCGGCTGTCTCCCATGTATTCTCCGCCCCAGATCCGCTCATAAATGGTCTCCCGGTAGAGGGCAACATTCTTATTCCGTGCAAAAAGGAGCAGAAGCTCATACTCTTTTTTGGTAAGGCTGATTACCTCATCCCCCCGCTTTACAGTCCGGGAAGCTGTGTCGATCACCAGATCGTGTACTGCCAGAATATTCTCAGCCTTATGGTAACGCCGAAGCACGGTCTCCACCCGTGCCAGCAGCTCTATAATCTCAAAGGGCTTGGCCAGATAATCATCCGCTCCCAGCTTCAGCCCCTTTACCCGGTCTGCCACTGAAGCTTTGGCTGTGAGGAATATCACGGGAATCTCCAGCGGCGCAATATAGCTCATCAGCTCATAGCCGTCTACTTTGGGAAGCATCACATCCAGCAGAATCAGATCGTACCGGTTCTTATCCAGGGCATCTGCCGCCGCCATTCCATCAAAAACACAATCGCAGACATAGCCCGCTTTTCTTAAGTTTACTGTTATCAGATTGGAAATTGGTTTTTCGTCCTCTACAACTAAAATGTGTATCATGTTTATCTCCCCCCGTCTGTTGAGCGTAACTTCTAAACATCAGCGGTTACTTCTCAAACTCCATGCTGTCAATCAAAAACGGCAGCCATTCATTCAAGGACTGCAGTTACATATCATAAATTTACATCCTTAGTGTATCATAGTTGCATCAAAAATTCCTCTAAAATGTAGAAAAGCACCAATCCCCGCCCTTTTCATAAAATAAAACTATACCAATGGAATACTCAATCAATAGGAGGCATGCTTATGATTCCGCTACTGGAACTCAGCCACGTCAGCTATTCCTACCACGAAGTAAACGGCGAAACACTTGCTCTTTCAGATATCTCTTTTACCCTGGAGCAGGGCAGTTTTCTCGCCATTGTAGGACCCAGCGGCTGCGGCAAATCCACATTGCTCTCACTGATCTGCGGCCTTCTGAAACCAGAGGAAGGCACCATTTCCTTCCTGGGAAAGCCCTTAAAAGAAGCCGGCGCCAACATTGGATACATGCTGCAAAAGGATCACCTGTTTGAATGGCGAACCGTCTACAGCAACGTGACCCTGGGCCTGGAAATACAAAACAAATTGACACCAAAGCACCTGTCTGCTGTAGATACCATGCTGGAAACCTACGGACTTTCCTCCTTCCGGGATGCCAGACCCTCCCAGCTCTCCGGCGGTATGCGCCAGCGGGCGGCGCTGATACGGACTCTGGCCCTGGAGCCGGAGCTGCTGCTTTTGGATGAACCCTTCTCCGCCCTGGATTATCAGACACGTCTCTCTGTCTGTGACGACATTTCCGGGATTATCAAAAAGGAGGAAAAGACTGCTATTCTAGTCACCCACGATTTATCTGAAGCTGTCAGCATGGCTGATCAGGTACTGATACTTTCCCGGCGTCCCGGAAGGATCCAGAAACTGGTTCCTGTTACCTTTGATATGGAGAACCGCACGCCTATGCGCTCCCGGAACGCGCCGGAATTTAAAGAATATTTTAATCTTATATGGAAGGAGTTGAACATCAGTGGCTGAACCCTCTCTTGCCCAACAGAGCTTCCTGGAACAGCGGAAACGGAAACTGCGGGCCATCACCTTTGCCCGCATTCTGATTTTTCTTATCTTTGCGCTTATCTGGGAAGCCAGTGCAAGGCTTCACCTGATTGACGCCTTTATTTTCAGCAGTCCCTCCAGGGTCTGCCACACCTTTGTCTCCATGGTATCTGACCATTCCATCTTTCTGCATATAGGTGCAACCTTGTTGGAAACTTTGGTGAGCTTTTTTCTGGTATTTCTGTTAAGCCTGCTGACCGCCGTTCTGCTCTGGCTCTTTCGCAGCCTTTCCAAGGTCCTGGAGCCTTATCTGGTAGTGCTGAACAGTCTGCCGAAATCCGCCCTGGCTCCTCTTCTCATCGTATGGCTGGGGGCCAATATGAAAACCATCATTGTGGCTGGAATGTCCGTGGCCGTGTTTGGCAGCATTCTTACCATTTATACCGGATTTTCCGAGGTGGACGCGGAGAAAATCAAGCTCATCTACACCCTGGGCGGCAGCCGGTGGAACGTACTGAAAAAAGTCGTTCTCCCAAGCTCGGTTCCTATTTTCATCAATACCATGAAGGTAAACATCGGACTCTGTCTTGTGGGAGTCGTTATCGGAGAATTCATTGGAAGCCGGCAGGGGCTGGGGTATCTGATTATTTATGGAAGTCAGGTGTTCCAGCTTGACATGGTTCTCATGTCCATTGTCATTCTCTGTATCATGGCCATGATTCTCTATCAGGCAGTTAATCTTGTGGAAAAACATTGTCTGAAATGGTTCTGAAAAAATCAGGAGATGCACAAAGCACCTCCTGTGATACATAACTGTTGTGTTTCTTGTAATCGATATTCTGTGGACGATTATTCTGTCTGTTTTCCCTGTATGCCTTGTCAGGAGCGGTTCTGCCTGCCAATCAGCACCTGTTTCCCGCAGAAAGCAAAGCCGTACTTGCGGATTCTGTCTCTGGGAACCCCCTTCTGCATCAAAACAGCCTCGTAATTCTTTTTTTCGATCTGCTTCAGAGCCGCCTCGACTGTATCAGACAATTCCTTCTCATCTTCCGGATCCTGTACCTTGAATTCCAATATAATTCCATCGTCCCCCTGCTTTGGCTCCAGTATTACATCATACCTGCCAAAACCGCTTTCCCGGTTGGATGTCACGGCGTAACGGCCGGAAAGCTCTACCAGCAGTCCTAATACAAAGCCATGATAAAATCGTTCCGGCTCCGCTGCTTCCGACGGCTTATTCCCAACGTCAAAGCTGCTAAAGGTAGTGAGCGCCACCTTATTCATATAATAATTCATAGCTTTCAAGTCATTCGTCAGCAGCGCTTTGATAAAATCATTATAGTTTTCATCCTGCTGGGAAAACCAGCCCCGGATCATAGTTTCAAACATCATCCGCACTTCTCGATTCGTCAGAGTCAAGGTATAGTACCAGCGGCCTGCTGCTTCTACATATTCTACTTGAAGGGTTTTCAGATAGCCGCTTGCAAGAAGAAGGCTCCAGATGGAGTTTCTTTTTGTATTCAATTCTCCATACACAATCTGCTCATCAATCTCCACCCGAAATGGCTCTCCCCGCATCAAGCCCTCCAGTCTCTGCTTAATCTCTTTGTTTCCCTCCCGAATCAGCTTTCCTACCAGACTGTTGGAGCTGGAATTCGCCCAGTAGGCTCCTGCTTTTCTTTTATCCAAATAGTTTAAAACAGACCAGGGATTATAAATATCTGTATGACTTCCAAATGTGAAACCATCATACCAGTTTTTAACCTCCTGCCTCCTGTCTGACATTCCAAACTCTTCCAATGATGCGAATACCTCTTCTTCCGTAAAACCAAAGCTGTCTGCATACTTTTCAGCAGTAGTTGTCACCACTTCAAGATTATTTAAATCCGAAAAGACAGACTCTCTGCTCACTCGTGTAATTCCTGTCATAATCGCTCTATTTAGATATGGATTCGTCTTAAAGGCTGAATTAAACAAACTCCTAGTAAAAGAAACCAGTTCTTCCCAATATCCGTTTACATAGGCTTCCTGCATGGGGGTGTCATATTCATCCAAAAGAATTATCACTTTTTTATTATAGTACTTGCTTAAATATTTTGACAGCCGATGAAGAGCCATAGTCGCTGTAACTTCCGGCATCTCCTCAACCACACTCCGAAAATCCGCCTTTTCTTCTGGAAGCAGACAATCACTTTCCAGCAAAAAAACGTATTCATAATACAACTCTGTTAATATTTGATTGATTCTCCGCACTGTTGTTTCATAGTCCTTTTCCTTTACGCCGGCAAAAGAAAGGCTGATTACCGGATATGTCCCCTGTAATCTCCTATACTTCTCATCCTCCCAGATAGAAAGTCCCTGAAACAGCTCTCCCCGTCCGGCATATTTTATGGAAAAGAACTGCTCGGTCATGCTCATGGTCAGTGTCTTTCCAAAACGCCGGGGGCGGGTAATCAGGGTCACTTCATCCTGGTTTTCCCACCACTCTTTTATAAACTTTGTTTTATCTACATAAAAGCATTGTCTCTCTCTTATTGTCTCAAAGTTTTGCAGCCCAATCCCTACAGTTCTTGCCACAGACCACACCTCCTTGTTTTCATGTTTTCATCTTATCATAGTTCTGTTGCACTATCCAGCATCTTTTCACAACTGTCTATTATTTCTTGTAATTTTTTTACAATTTTCATTTCAAGATGAAATCGCTTAATCCTTACTTCCGCTTCTGGACAGGAATCCTTGCTTTCTACGCTCTGCACAAAAAAGCGCCTGCCGAAAAGAAAATCTCTCGGCAGGCAGTGCTTGTGTTTTTTACTTGTTCTTTAATCCTTCTTCCGAACCTGTATCCTTATCAGACAAATGATAAGAATCAGTAACAGACAGGCCACTAAGGTTGCGATCATATAGAATGCAATTTCTGCGGTAT
Source organism: uncultured Lachnospiraceae bacterium (assembly GCA_949740535.1). Lineage (GTDB taxonomy): Bacteria > Bacillota > Clostridia > Lachnospirales > Lachnospiraceae > Laedolimicola. The sequence continues at coordinate 631 of CATJHO010000057.1, read as the reverse complement.
CGCCGGTTTTTACGCCTGATGTCCGGGTCGTTCTGGAATTACTGGATGTAGCCGTATTGCTCGATGTGGACTTGTTGTTGTTATTGTTGTTATTATTGTTGTTATTGTTGTCGTTATTCGTGCCGTTTCCATTGTTATTTCCATTGTTGCCATTGTTGCCGCCATTGGGGTTATCCGAATCATTATTGTCCCCGTTACCATTTCCATTGTTATTATTGTCACCGCCGTTCACTCTCGACGATGTCCACCCAATGGAAACAGGTGACAGACTGGTAATCTGGAACCGAACGCCGTCCTCTACTCTGGCCACTTCACTCCAGCCGCGCGTCTCCACGTTACCTGGGCTTGTGCCCGGCTGATCCATCTTGATATCCTCTGTGAACATATGGGCTGCCACAAAGGAAGTGGATTTGGATGTCCCCGCCGGATAAGGTACGGTAACAGTCAGTGCTCCCCACGGGAAATCAGCTATCTGCTGCTCACTTAAGGGCGTCCCGTCTATGTTGGTGAGAATAATATCGTATGTGGCAATATTCTCTCTGGAAACCTCCTTGCCCACACTGCGGATCTGGGACTCCAGCTCGCTTATTACCTGCTGCTCCGTACTGTAAGAAGCTCCGCCGTCTTTCAG
>CATJHO010000056.1 GCA_949740535.1 uncultured Lachnospiraceae bacterium | reverse complement strand
TGCCGCCTTATTTGGTCGTATATATGTGGCGGCGAACAGCTTAATTTTAGTTATTTTTAGTCATGAAACCCTTTGCCACATGTATACCACTAGATATGGAGGCATGTTATTGTGAGGATTATTGCCTCCTGCTGTTCCAGTGTTTTGGTTTCGTATACAAAGATTACCAGCACTTCCAGTTGAAAAGGCACCACCCATATACGCTCCCAATGTATGACTATGATTTGGCATCTCTGCTACAGTTAATTTATGGGTTGCCTCTCCCCCAGTACTTCCGGCCTCATATTTGTCGCTGGCCGCCAGCAAGAACCGCCCCTCGATGCGCTCCCATGTGCCGCCAAACAGCAGAGCCGGATCGGTATCATTTACCGACATATAAATAGCTCCAATCGGATACAAATTCGCACTTACCTCTCGAATAGCATCCCCAGTAAGCTTCGCATCCGCTACAAATCCTTCTTCAGTGGCAACTATCGGATCTACAACTTCCACCTTTCTGGCCGCCAGTTCATTAATGGCTTCAATTATATTTTTCTTGTTCTCTGTCTGCAACCCTTCTATATTACCCAATTCAGAAATAATCTTCTCTTTTAAATTCTCAAAGTCTTCATTCAGTGCAAACGCTCCTGGTGCGGAAACGATTGATACGGTCGAAGAATCTGAGACAGTTGCATAATATTCCTGCACAATCTCCGAGGGATTCAGCCCGTTGAACGGCGGCAGATAATCCGCTTCAATGGCCAAAGCTATTGAAAATAAACACCCTTCACTATCAGTCCCTTTCTCGCGCGCATAAATTCCAATTTCTGTAATCCGGTATCCCTCTTGCAATGTTTGATTGGTTATTACACTTTTAAGCAACACAGATTTTTCTGATTTAACTTCAATCGAATTAAAATTAAACTCCTGTTTTTGATCTTTTAATGCTGTTCTTTCTGCCAAAGCATTCTTCGTTTTTTCTTCTTCTGAATATTCCCCTGCTCCAGAAACCATCTTTACAAATTCAATATTTCCGATTCCTGCAATATCATTAGCAATCAATAATACACCCGCACTGGTGATAACTGCTGATTCAAAATACGCCATATCATCTTTCCTCCTCTTCTATTACAATTCTTCCGATCGTTTTTGTTCCTGCCGCATATCTCACAGCTTGCCCTATCAAAAAGTTATCTGTAAAAATATCATCTACCGTTTGACGTTTCACTTTCCAAAACATTCCCCCACTTATATGTAGTTTTTGATATACTTCTCTGAAAACTTCTACAGCCTCTAAACGAGACCTGGTATTTTTTACATTCTGAATAATTCTTGTAAATTTTTCTATTGCACTTTCAGTCAGGGGTGCCTCTGCCCTTACACGGAATCTATATGGTATCCCTCCATATTCCCACCACTCCCTGACGCTTCCAGCCCCAAACACAATCTCGATCAGTTCCTGCACCGCAGCCGGCGTTCCCGCGGAAGAATACCACTTCATTGTACTTTTTATAATCCCCCTCTTTGCCTCTATATTTAGATTGTTATCATAATATTGTGTCTGCAATTCTATGGCCAGCAGATCTAATTCCTCATCCTGCAATTTATCAACCACAGAGTAAACCCCTGCCTTTTCAGAATATAACAGCAGCTTCTTAACAGCTCTGTTTACTGCATAACTGACCGCCATCACTTCTGGTGCACACAATGCATCGGGGAGAATTTGCGTAATTTCACTATCCTTATACTCAATCATCTTCAATTCCCCCATAAACAACATTAACATTTTGAATCCTTGCTACTGCATTGTCCGGAACGACTGTAAATGCCGGCTCCATGATATCCGCACGCTTCGCTTCTGCCTGGATTAAAAAATACAGGAGTTTTGACGGGTTAATATCTCTCCCAATTTTCTCCTGCTGCCATATTTTAAAAGTCTCTACAGCGCCTTCAACATTTTTCCTGATTTTTTCTGTCCTTGATGCATCCTTCCTGCTAATATAATAAATCAAATCTATATTATATTTGATCAATTCTGGCGCTCCTGTCTGTACTTTGTCTGTAAGAGGACGAATATTATTGTCACTCAGATATTTTTTCAATCCCTCAATCAAGTTTTCTTCCGGAAGCTCCCCATCTTCCATTATAAATCGAATATCTACGATTCCTTCAGAAGGAGATGTTACTTTCACATCCGTTATTCCAGAATTGTACTTCTTGGTCCAGTACTGGTATGCTGCGTCTGGACCAGCCACTGAATACCCTGCCGGAGCCAGATGTATCCGTTCCCTCAAATTTTCATCGCTCTCCACATCCTGTCCACCAGCTGATGTATTTGCATTGCTTACACTCTGAACATAAGGGATTAAATCTACCAAAACAGAAACAGCTCCCGGTTCCAGGCCGTTTCCAAGGATTCCCACTTCTGTGCATTCGGCCTGTACATCTACGTTCAACTCTCCAGCCGGAATCTCCGCCAGTTCTGTCGTGTAAAAATAGATCTCATTTCCCGTCGTTACCCTCGTTCCTTTGGGAATTGTCACTGCTCCTGCCTGCTCTTTCGACAATATAAAGCGCATAATTGTCTTTGCACGCTCTCCCATACTCCGTGCAATTCCTTTTAATGCACCCAGATTATCCAGATAATCCCCATATGCATATTTTAGAAACGACTGTTTCCCCGCCTGATCCAAATACTGAAATGCCTGATACAACTGCAGGGATGCCGCATATAAAATCAGGCGGTAAGGATGCGCCGGAGCCAGTTCCATTTCTTTTCCGGTTAATTCTTTATATCTCTTCGAAAAATCTATAATCATTTGATTCTGCAGTTCTTCCAAAGTCAAGTTTCCAATAAATGAAATATCCGGATAATTTTTGATCGTGCCGGTCATATCATTCATCTCCCTCACTCCTCTCCACATATACAACAGGGCGTATCCTTCCATTCTCCGCCTCGCTTTCAAACAAAACCTGTTTGACGCTTACCCTCGGTTCATAAATTCTGGTTTTTTGAATAATTTCTAAAGCAAGTTCATTCTGCGCTGTCGGCAGAGGTTTCCCTATAAATTCTGTTGACAATCCAAAAGCTCTGTCCAGCGGCTGCGTTCCCTCCCTTATGGAATACAAAGCTGAAAGACACGAGCGGATATCCTCTGCTTCCGGTCCCGTAACCGCAAATCTCAACACTATATTTTCTGTATCAATCACCTGTATTCCTCCATGGTCACGTTCAGCTTTGCCCTGGCTAATTCCCCTTTGCTGTATATCACGTCCCAGCTCTCGCTGACCTCTGTAATGACAAACCGGCAATTGCCAATCATGCTTCCGCCTATGATTAAGTATTCAGCAATCCCTTTTTCTACCGCATTTTCAAACCGGCTGATCATTTCTTTGGGACGTACCCCAAGAGTCGCATCCAGATCTACGGTAAATGAGATTCTGCGGCTGTCCGGCCCGTTAAACTCTTTTTGAGGCTTTGCTCCAATTGTTTTATGACTGCTCCATGTCCCTGTTACCTTTTGAGTTAAAGAATTTAGGGTCATAACCCTTTTATCACTAACCTCAAATACTATCTGCTTTCCGAAGTGTCCAACCAGTGCCATATTTTACCCCTTTCCCAGGGTCTGGCCCAGAGCCTCCAGGCACCGCCCTATTTCTGATAACGATGTACTGTATATTCCATCCTGCAGAATCAAATCTCCTGCAGCTGTTACGGAAACACTGCTTTCTGCTGTCATTTCAACATTTCCTGAAGCAGACATGGATACATTTCCCTGCGCTGTTAAATCTGCGTTTCCTTCTGTCTCCAGAATCACGTTTCCTTCTGACCTCGCAAAAAGATCTTCTTTCATCTCCATATTCAGTCCTGCCATAACAGCTGTCAGCGTCCCGGCAAGTACCTCCATTTCAATCTCTTCCCACTTAACGGTTCCAGCTGTTATTTCCACCTCCGGCGTGTCCAGCAGTATCTGAATGTTGGCTCCTATACTTAATATGGCCCCCTCAATCTCTGTTTCTCTGTTCCCCATAATGCTGACATTGGGCGCTTTTAATACCATCGTTCCTGTATCTTCCGCATATTGCTGAACTGCCGCTCCTCTGGTCTTGGAAAAATCCTTCCTATAAACTCCCTTCTTTCCCTCTTCCGGAAGGTTATTCTTGTTCCATACAGTTCCCAGAATCACTCCACGGCTTGAACCATTGCTTAAGTGTGCTACCGCAACGCTCTGGCCGACTTCCGGCATATTATATTCTCCGCCATAATTCAACAGCGGGAATTCCCGTGTAACAGCTCTGTTTTTGTCTGTATACGTCACACGCATCATTCCAGTTTCATAATTAATACTGGATACTCTTCCCACACGTACCTCTCCCAAATGCATCACCCCTTTTATGTAACTACTACAAATTACTCTCACGCCGGTGGAATCATCAATACTGTCCCTGGAAAAATCCAATGACCATTCCCGGAATTTTTCTTGCCTCTCCCCTTTGCTGTGGATTCTATAACCTCTTTATTTGTATTATATATCTCCACATACCGCACGCCGTTGCCCAAAAACCTTTTAGAAATATCCCAAAGGGTATCGCCAGATACTACGGTATATTCAGTCCCTTCCTTCTGCTCCTTCTCTTTCGCCTCTGCTACCGCCTGAACCGATACAGACTTGATTCTGTTCACCACCAGGCGCAGGCTTAAAGACATGGATGTTTCGCCGCTTCCAGATACCTTTGTCACAACCTTTTCTGCATAGTATTTTCCTGACAGCCTCCCGAATCCTTTTAACTGGATGCAGGAGCCTGCTGTTATTCTCGGATCGAATTTTACTGTGAGGTTCATGGTTGTCATTTTTTTGTTCTCCTCATTCAGCTTCGCGATCCCTTTTCTCTCCGCATCAACCAGGCTGTCTGCTGTGATATTCAATTCCAGAATCCTGCTACCGCCGCCAATCTTTATCATATAATCCTGATCATTTTCCGGATCTGTAAAACTCATTGCCGCCCCTGTGTAGGTTCCTGCCACTTCTGTAGTGTAACTCCATCCCGGTTTCACCTCGTTTATTTCAAAATCTTCCGCCGCTTCCCTTTTTTCATACTGCTCTTCCTCAAAAATCACTATCTTCCAGGAATATACTTTCATTGCCAGGCCGTAATTCTGGCACAGTGAATAAAGAAATTTACAGTCCTCCTGAGTGTTCTGTTCTATTGATTCAATGTAGATTGCATCCGCTTCATAATACAGGTCAACTCCGGCCCGGCTGGAGATCTCTTCTGCGATTCCTTTGATCGTGATTCCTTCCCAGGTTTTGGTCCGTTTCCGGCTGTTGAATTCCTCTGACTGCGGAATGCTCACTGCACCTATCGTACAGCTGTTTGGCATACCGCCAAAACGCAGAGAATCTATTTCAAATTCTCCGCAGTTTAGTTTTCCCGCAACTCCTTCAACATCCCAGTACTTTCCATGGAGCCCGGCTTTCATCCGATCGCCTTTTGACGGCATCCAGCTGCTCATCCAGCGTCCATCCATATTATTCAGCGTAATAGACAACGTATCTGAAGCTCCGGATGCCACATCTGTGTAAGTTATATTCTCCAAAAAATCTTTAATCTGCTTCGATACATTTTTCCCGGAATAAGAAAGTTCTACATCTGCATATCTTGCGTTCATGTCTGCCTCCACGGGGGAAGAGCCCCCTGCTCCTCCGGAAGTTCTGGGATACTCAAAACTTCTCCTGATGAAAAAATAAAAATATGCAGTTTCTCAGGATTGTTTTCCATAAGAAAATCTGCATATTTTTCACTTCCATACACTTCTTTTGCTATCATGTCCCAAGTCTGCCCCAGGGCTGTCACATAATTCTGCACAATTTGCCCCCTTAATAGAAGTTCTTCCTCTGATTTTCATGTATATATTCTTCCATATGCCGGGCGAACTCCTCTTCCGACATGCGCAGAGCTTCCTTTACCCCATCCTGATCCGCCGCAGTTCCATAAAAACTCAGAGATGGACTGTAAATAATCGTAATTCCAGAGCCCTGCTCCTGGTTTCCCTGACTGATATCCCGGCTTCCTTCCTGCATAAACTTTCCTGCCAGCGAGGAAAAGCTGTTCGGCTGTTCCGCCATTCCCAAAAGTTCTCCTGTTTTTTTCCATAAGTCAACAGCCTCTGCACTTCCATTTATAGGAATAGCCGCCTCCGGTCCATTCTCCGCAAACCATGCCAGGTGAGGGGTGTCAAAAATACCTCCTTCTGCATGTCCGGGAAGTTTCCCAGTCTCGTTGAAAGAGCTCACCATTTTGTAATTTACAGGTATCTGCACATCTACACCAGCTTCCATGGTTGATGTGATTGTAGCCATAAAACTCTTTGCCTGTTCAACTGCTCCATCCTGATTCTCCAGTATGGCCTGCTGTACCTCCTGTGGAATAGCGCCTCCTGTCTGCCTGGCCAGTTCTATTACGGTTGCATAATCTTCGTTTTCCGCTATTTCCCTGCCAATCAACGCCCACATAGACTCTTCATCACCGGCCGCCGCTCCAATAAGCGTTATGTCATTCATTCCCTGAAGCATACTCTCTGGCAGTTCAACTCCGGCCTTCTTGTATTTCTCTTTCAAGGCCTCCATCTCTTCCTGCAGAGGAAGCATGTTCTCAAAGAGATCAGAAAGCGCATTTTGAGTACTTGTATCAAGACCGAGCCCTGACACAGCCTCCAGAAAAACATTATTTAATCCATTAGCCCAGTCTTCCGGAGTGGAATAGGTGCTCCACCAATCATCATTGGTCATGATCTCATTCAGTTTTGAAGATATGATTTCCTGAAGCTCCGGCCCCAGTCCATTCAGTTCCGATTCATATGCCTGTTTCAGGGTATTGAGCTGAAATTCCGCAGCATTTGCCTGAATATCTGCTGTCTGCCGCAGATAATTTTCTTCGGCATCCTTCATCATTTCTTCATATCCTGCAGTATCAACAGCCCCTTCCTTCAGCATAACCTTCGCATTTGCTGCCGTAAGTGTATAAGCTTCATCATAATCGGCCATAGCTGACTGGACCTGTTCCTGTATTTCTGCCTGTAGGTTCTGGAAACTCTCTGCATCCAAAGCCGCGCCTGAATATTTCATACTTATCAAATCCAGATTAGCTTCAAAATTAGAGCCCGCCACTGCTGACTGGATTTTTGCCATCTGCTGTTGAAGTTCCGTGATCTCTTGTACTTCATCCATATCAAGCAGACCATCCTGAAATGCCTCTGTTACTATCTCATTCAACTTTGTTCCCAGATCTGCCAGTTCCTGCTGTTTCCCAACATAGAACTCATTGATCTGGGCCACCACATTGCTGTTCTCCAGATCGTCTCCGCCAAGAACTCCTACGGCTAGACTGACTGCATACTGGCGCTGCTGTACAAATCCCTGCACCTGTTCAACATAGCCTGCAATCTCTTCCTGGTACTGTCCATTTTCAGTATCGGATAACTGCATCCCTACAGAGATCTTCCAGTTCATGCGGTTAATGTTCTCAACCGCATCCTCAATCCCGGTCTGCATATCCGACAGATCATCAAATGCGGAAAGCGCTTCCCGTATCTGTCTCAGCTCCTGCGTCTCAACAATATGACTGGCTGCTTTGTCCAATTCTTCAATTGATAAAGATATATCTCCAAAATGCTTTGCAAGATTCGCTTTCTTTGCCTCATTGGATGCCTTTCTGACCTCCGTTCCTATTCCGGCAATAACCGCTGATACTCCCGCAATTCCCAGAATCGTCATTCCTGCCGGATTAAGCGCTCCGAGAGCGGCTGTGAGGGATGTAACACCAGATACCACCTTGTAGCTCCCGATGGCAGTCCCGATCCCCGTAATCGTCCCTGTAATGGTTCCCGGATGATCTGCAATCCAGCCACCCACCTTTAAAAAAGGATCCGCGAAGTCATCTACCGCTCCTCCAAACTCTTTCATTTTTCTAACTGCTGTCGGCAGCTGTTTATTTAAGTTCTTCGCGAACATCGTCATTTCATCGCTGTCAGCCCATCCTCCTGCCACTTCATCCGCAAACTGGTTTAAAACTCCCAGGCTCTGAATCATAGGCTCCCGGAAGTTTTGATACAAGCTGATTCCTGCATCTGTCACTTTGTTCTGAAACATCTGTATCTGGCTCTCTGCCGTCTGATATCTCTGCGCCGCCTCATTGGTTAATGCAGCATTCTCTTCCCATGCCCGGCTGGCGATTTTTATAGAATCCGAAAACAGATCGCCTGCTCCAGCAGCACGGAGCAGTGTGTCACGCAGACGCACTTCCTTGATCCCCATCTCGTCCAGAACCGCAATCGCTGTCTTCCCATTCCGCTCCGCATTACTTAAGCCTGACAGAAACGCTTCAATCGCGCCTGCCGCGTCATTCTGGAACGCCTCTTTAAACTGCCCGGCACTCATTCCGGCAACTTCTGCATACTGACCAAGACTGTCTGATCCCGTCTCTGCCGCCAACTGCATATTGATCATTAACTTGGAAAAAGCACTCCCGCCCGCTTCCGCTTCAATACCCACAGAGGATAAAGCTGCCGCGTATCCCATAATCTGGGCTTCCGACATATTGATCTGTTTTCCCGCTGCTGCAAGACGCAGACTCATAGAAGTGATCTCGGATTCTGTAGTTGCCAGATTATTCCCCAGTGCAACCACCGTGCTTCCCAGATTTCCAAAATACTGCTGCTGCATCTGTGTAATATTTGCAAAGCGTGCAAATTCTGTGGCCGCATCCTCACTGGTCATGTTCGTAGCTACATCCATATCCGCCATAGTCTTAGTGAAATCAGTCAAGTTCTCTTTTTCTATTCCAAGCTGACCGGCGGATTCTGCAATTGCTGACAAATTTTCTGCTGTCTGAGGCATTTCTTTTGCCATCGTGCGGATATTTTGTTCCAATACAGCATATTCACTTTCTGTTGCATCAACCGTCTTCCTTACACCTGCAAACGCTGACTCAAATCCGCTCCCTGAAGAATAAGAAAAGGCGGCAATTCCGCCAACTGCTGCGGCAGCTGTTCCTGCTGCCGCGGCAACTGCCTGAAATGCCGCTTTTCCTGCCTTTTCTATTCCGCTGAATACGGGTTCCACATCCTGTAACTGTTGACCAAACGATACCGCTTCATGAGATGCTTTGACCGTTTCTCTTGCAATTTTATTTAATTCCCTTCTAGTTAAATTCGTGCTGTCCTGCAATGATTTGTCAACAGCACCAGCAATCCGTATCGCCAGTTTATACTCATCGCTTCTTCCGGCCAATCTCATTCACCTCTTTCAACGTTTCATACAGATCAATCAAGGACAGGTTCATAAAGTAATCGATGCCTGTCCTTGTAAATCTGGATAATTGGATTATCAGTCTGTGAAGCCCCCTGCAGTCGGCCGGTTTCAGGTGGCTCCAAAGAAAAAACCCGTTACCCTGTTTTTCAGCTTGATGGCATCCGGTGCCTTTAAGGATCTGTAGAACTCCACGGGCCTCCCTGTTACACTTCCTGCCAGGATACAGGCATATTCCAGAGACATCTCTTCGCTGTTCTCTACACTTCCGGCCATAGACATCATCCGGCTTACCTTGATCATGTCAGCCGCTGTAACTTCCCGAAGATTCCTTAAATCCATTTCGCTGATATCTTCTCCCTCAAAATGATAAGTCTGCGAAAGCGGAACCAGAAGCCTGTCCCTGTTCTCCTTCGTCTCCATTTTTATGTTCTTTTCACTTTTTTCCATTTCTTTTCTCCTTTTCTGTTTAACACTGCTTTCTTACCTTCTCCAGCAGGTCAACGCCGTCTACTACAAACACATCATTTAATTTGTCCAGCTCAAACATGGTCTCTCCGTCAACCTCAATCAAAATATAACTCAACTCCAGGCTGACAGAGCTGTCCATCTGCCCTCCCTGCTTCAAATTTCCAAGCTTTATATCTGTAGGGCTTCCTCTGAATACTACGCGCATCCCCTGGAAGTCAATTACCCCGCTCCCCTGTACTGTACTCTGCTCGGATGCCCTCAGGGTAAGCTCCAGAGGCTCCATAGGATTGTACAGTTTCAGCATATCTTTTGACAGCATCCGGAAAGGAATCTCCTGCTTGATACTGCCAAACATTCCAATGATAGCTCTTTCCATTTCTCCCGCGATTCCCGCTCCGCTGATCGTATTAGTTATGGAAGCAAGATCCGGCAGTGCAATCTCGCCAGATACGCCAATAAGCCGGTTTCCTTTCAGATACAGGTTAAAACGGTTGATTGATTCCGGAATTAATCTCATAAGTCCACTCACGTCCTAATTTCCCCCTTCCATTGCCGCTCTGAGCATTTCCGGTGAAAAGCATAAAATATTCAGAATATCCTCTGCCGGTGTGTACGGCGCCAGATACTGCCTTACAACCACCATACCATTCATCAGGTTTTCTGCTGTATTCTCCTCTTCCCGGAATTCGATTTTAATTCCCGCACATTTTCCCTGGCTCACATAGCTGTTGCCACGGATATTCTCTGAATCACAGATAGATTCTATCAGTTTTACATTGGATGGGCTGCTTACCTTCTCATTGTAGGTCATTATGAACTGGTTGCCCCACCAGGAGAAAAATCTTCTGCAGCAGATCCACCGTTCTTTAACCTCTGTCACCTCCGGATAGGCCGCCGTATTGTTTCCCCAGATCCGCCATCCGCTGTTATTAATTGCTGTCACAATGCCATTCCCGTTTAATACATTTGCCTGTTCCTGATCCAGCAGTACCGGAGTTCCATCTTTCAAAAGCGTTCCGGTAAGCTGTGACAGCTTATTGTCCGGCGAAAGATTGGGAACATCATCATTTTTTACATCCTCACAGGCCGTTACCGCCGCATACACCGCAGACATATGGTAGACTTTGGTCCCTATCTGTCCCAGCGGCCAGCATACAATGGTATGAGGATCGTTAAGCCCCATATCTCTCTTGGCTTCTTCACAGTCTGTGTACAGCCTTGTTGTTCCTGTGTCCAGATCCACAATATTTTCACAGCGGAATACACCATTGATTCCCTTCGATTTTTCAGCCAGTATGGCCGCTATCGCCGCATCCTGGCTCCACCCTGGCGCCAGAAGGAATCCCGGAACCATGCCAAGCATTGGATAAATCTGCCGGATAACTTCTATCCCGGTCTCTTCTCCCGACTCTGCATTATAACCGCCAATCACATCAGCCATCGTAACCATTGACGGGTCTATCCTGTCACAGGTTACTTTTAAGGCCGTTACCACATTGGAAATCTCAGGCCTCAGCAGAGTAATTCTTACAAGCTCATCCTCTCTGGAAACTATGTAGTCTATATCTCTGACAAGAACTTCCTCTCCGTTCTTTATTACAAGAGACTCCATCAGTATTCCTTTTTGATTTAACTGTGCCTGCCCATTGCTTACCTGATACTCTTTTTCTTCTCCTTTGATTTTATGCTTTCTGGGATCCAGCACATTGATAAAAATTACTGGGCCAATCCCCATAACATTAAAGTTCAAATCCATACTCTGGCACAAAGTATAGTGCTCAAAATCTTCAGAATATCCCAGCTTCTTCTGACAGTCTTCCATGTTTTGGCAAAGCACCGGTACATTAACCGCCGGTTCCTCTGCCAGATGTACCGGCGCTGTTCCTATGATTACCTGGAGGCCCGCTGTTCCTATTTTGGGTTCTGTTTTTACCGTCTGCTCCTCCAGTACCCGGACACCATGATAATATGCCATCTTATCTTTCCTCCTTCACTTTTTCATAGCAGATGCTCAGAACACTGCCTGATTTTCTCAATTCCTTCCTTGCTTCTGTCAATCCTGAAACAGGAATCATCAGCATTGCCAGAGTCCGCTCTGTCTCCATTGCATCCTTCAGTTTTTTCGGATATCCATTGTTAAATACCGTTCCGGATGCCACAACCCCAGGAACAGTCGGCCCGATATACATTACGGCCTCTTTTCCACCTGCTTTTACTGATATCATTTTCTTTTCCGCTTTTCCATGCGGATCTTCCGGTTTCTTCACTACACTCATGCAAATCTATCCTCCCTTTCAATTTCCGGCACCTTCCAGGAAACAGCAATACCTCCAAAATAATACGGATGGCTGTCATCCTCCTGGATGGCCCATTCCATCTTTCCCTCCCGCAGATATCTGCGATCCAAAACCGGATCTGCCAGGAACCTGTGACAGATCCGGTTTATTACATTCAGCATTCTTGCATGGCCCTGATTATCAGTCTCGTCATAATAGAGGCCGATAAGCAGATTGGTTTTTACTAAAGCGTTTCCTTCCTGGCGGGCTCCTTCCATAATCCGTACTGTGCAGTATGGATAAGGATCTGCCTGATCTTCGTCCTCTTCCTGACTGCGCCCCTCTATGCGTTCTATGGGCAATGCCTGGGGGAATACCTGCATCTTTGTTTCTTCTCCCAACGGGTTTGGGAAACACATTCCGGATAATATATTCCGGATTTCTTCACACAGGCTTTTCTGTAAGTGTAAAGCTGTCAGCTCCTCATTCATCTGTTTATCCTCCTAATACTTTTGCCACATGAGCTTCAATACTTCTATGCAGCTGCTCCAGCGTGTCTTCTTTTGCTTTTTCCGGAATCGACCTCAGGCCGAGCATATGGGGAATTGAAGGGCCTTTTAACTCCCGGATGTACCGGCGTCCTAATCTGCTTCTTGCCGGCACCTTTCCCTTTTCCACCCGCTGTACAACTGCAGTACGTTCGCTCCCCTCCCTTTCCATGCTTTTATTGTTTTTAATTGTAACAATAAAGGATTTTATATTCGGATGCGCTTCCGTGTTTGTCAGATCCTTCAGCTGGGATTTTCTAAATACTTTTGCGCTGACACTTTTTCCGTCCCCGCCGCCCGCTGTCCGAAACTTAATCAGGGACTCTGGTCTTCCTTCTGCCTTTATTACTGCCGCCGGATTTCCCACAGTCGCTTTTCTCACTTCCATTGCCTGTCGGAACATTCCTACATCCGTATTGATATACTTCTTTTTCGCTTCCCTGGACAGAGATTTCTTCATCTGCTCCGCCGCTTTGTTGATCTCCTTTTTCAAAATAGCGTTGGATTTTCCCTCCATCTCCCCCAGTCTCTGATAAAGCTTCTCTACAGCTTCTTCTTCCATTTGGATATTAATCATTCTTATATTGCTCACGATCTAAGTACCTCCGCGCTAATGGAATAAATGCCGTCTTCGGAAACCGCATCTGTTACACGATACTTTTTTCCGTCCAGAGAAATCTCCCGGCCGGCAGCCGGGAGCGCTCCAAATTCTTTTGCTGATACATAGAATAAAATTTGTTTCCGGTAAGTCCCCTCATAATGATTTTTCATCCGCTTTTCCCGCTCAATCATCTCATTTCCATCCATGAGTATGGTCATTTCCAAACCATTAACCTTATGAATCTCCCCGAATTCCTCCAGCACAAGAAAAACATCTGCAATATCGTTTCCAACCATCTCCTTAAAGTCCATGGTCTGCCGCCCTTTTACTCTCTGGGCAGATTGTTGTCCTGCCCAGGCTTTGCCATGACTGCGAGAATCGCCTCTGCATACTGTTCTTTTTCATCAAATGTATCTGTATTGATCCCCAGCTCCTCTGCCAGCTGTTCCAGCTGTTTTACAGACATCTTCAAAAGCTTTTCCTTCTCCGGGTCTGCACCGCCTTTTCCTCCTTTCTCTGCCTCTGCAATTGCAGCCAGATACTCATCCTTCTTTTTGCATTTTGAAACATCAACTCCTAATTCCTCTGCCCTTTTAATCAATTCTTTGACCTTAAGCTCGGAAAGCTTAGGTGCAGCTGTTTTTTCTCCTTCGTCAAACACATATTCAGCAACCCCAAGAGTTACCAGGCGGTCCGCTTTTTCATCTTCATATTCAAAGGGCCCGTCCTCTTTTCTTTTGGTTGTGTGCCGCTTTCCCCCATACTCATCCGTATAAGAAATTCCGCACACTCCACGTGTTATTTGAATCTTTTTCATGTTCTTTTCCTCCCCTTACAGCACCTTGGCCGTGATAAACGGATTTTCATCGTTTGGAATACACAGCGGCGCAGTTGTCAAAGTAACTTCCCGCACGTTATGCTTTGCATCGCCATAGTATTTCGGCACATCAATCCCTCTATATGTATGGAATTCCCCGTCCGACTGTTCCATCTGGGTGATCGCTCCATATACGGTCCGTCCTGCTGCCGGTGCCCCAATCGCAATACAGCCCTTCGGAATGAACGGTTTGACCGTTCCGTCTACCTCTGTATAGGTATCTTCATAGCAAAGGAAATCAATCATTTTCCCTTTAACATTCAGCCGTGCGATTTTGTACGCTCCCGTCGGCAGTTCCTCTGGGTTTACTCCTCCAATCTGATAATTCCGCACATCCAGAAGCTTAATGATCCATGCATTGTTCAAAAATACATCTGCAACATCCGGTGCCATCAGAATTTCTACTGCAGGCAGTCCTCTGGATGTCAGCTCTGAACTCATGGCTGCGACATCATGCAGCATCTGCCTCCCGGATTCTTCAGTCATACTCCAGTTCTCTTCCGGTATATAAACCGCCGGGTTTTCTTTCCCATCATAGTAGCGTACTTCGCGTTCTTCAAAGTTGTGCAGATCATCTACATACTCATCCATCACACAGCCGTTTGTAAAGATCACCTGGCTTGCCATAGCCTCCTTCCGGCGCTTGTTCATTTTTCTGAGCTCATCCATATCTCCTGTGATCATAACACCCTGCCTTTGTGCCGGTGTCAGATTCGTGTACATGGCTTCTCCAAATCCTCTTTTCGTCAGCTCGTCCAACGTCAGAGTACGCTTCGGCGCCACATAAGACGGTGTAAAACGTTTCATGGTATAACCTTCCCGCAGAATTGTAATACCGCCTTTTCTCGGAGCCACAAACGGAGAAGCTTTCTTAGCTCCTTTTTTGTACTCTACTATAATATCATCGGTTGCAAAAATATCCGTCGCCTCATTCGTCGGAAAATAACGATCCAGCAAAAATGTATGAAGCGGCGGAAGCTGCTGCACAGATGCCAGCAAATGATGTGTGTTTCTAATATCGTAGGCCATTCTTTTTCCTCCCCTTTTACAGGGCGTCGGAAATCAGGATCCCTGCCGAACGAAGACTTTCTTTGTCCGCTTCCGTGATCTGATATCCTTCCGCCACAATCAGCATGTTACTGTTAAAATGCCCGGTGCGGTATGCCACCGCTCCAACCGTCTGGTCTTCTCCCGCATTCTCCGGCTCCCCTGTATCCACAGGATCTGCCAGCACTGCATTTGCTTTTCCAGTCGTCTGAGCGCTGAGCTGCTCCAGTCCGCTCTCTCCCTTTGCCAGGAGTGTCCCTCTCTCCAGCATTCCCTGTCCGGCTTTCAATTTTACCGAAAACACCTGTGCCGGCGGATAGGCATCGTGAATCAGATTATCATATTTTACTTCCAGCTTTTCGCTCGCTGCACTCATCTCATTTTCCTCCTTTCGCACTATTGTAAGCTGTCATTACTGCCTGGATATCTGCAAGATCCTCTTCTTCCCCTGTTACAGGTACTCCGTTGTTCGGCCTGGCCCCTACTGAATCCGTACCAGACGCTATCCCATCCTTCGCATAGTTCTCAAGAAATGCCTTCGCCGAACCTGCGCTTGCCTGCATCACCCGGAAACAAAGTTCCTGTGCCGTGCATGGATTTTCCCCATACTTGGCATCCTGTACCATCTGCGGATCCGGTACGCTGGCCGCGATAGAATCAATTGCCCGGATTCTGACTCTCTCCTCCGCTGCTGCTGTTTTCTGCGCCTCTGCTCTGCCAGCTTCTCTGGCTTTCTGTTCGATTTCCGCCACCAGTTCCGGATAGGCTTCCCGCAAATCCTTCTCTTCCATCAATGTTCCTCCTTTTCCTGTTCCCACTTTAACAGCAGGGTTTTTATATGCTCTCGGCTGTGCCGGTAAAGCCATGGTTCCAACCGGAATACTCTTTGGAATATTACAGAATCCCTCCACACTGTGAGAGATTCCATTCACATACATCACTTTCCGGTCCTGACTGATGCTCATTTTCATTTCTTTTTCATCTTCTTTGAGGGTGTCAGCAAATCCGGCTTCCACGGCCTCCCTTCCGGTCATCCATTTCTCTTCCGTCATCATCGTGCGCAACTCGTCTACCCCTAACCCTGTTTTTTCCGAATATATCTCCGCTACAGCTTTTTCATTTGCATCCATAGCCGCCACAATCTTTTCTGCCTCCTGAAGGTTCAGAGAGCCAAAGCTCCGCATCCTTACGCCATGAATCATCACCATAGAACCCGGATATACCGTCACTGTATTCCCCGCGCACATAATCACGCTGGCTGCGCTGGCTGCCAGCCCCTCTACAATTACATTCACCTCTCCTGAAAGCGCTTTTAATGCATTGTGAATGGCAATTCCTGTGTACAAATCTCCACCGCCGCTGTTAAGTTTTACAACAATACGCGCTTTATCTTTTACAAGCTCCAGGTCTTCCAGAAATCCCTCCGGCGTAATGTACAAACCTGGTTCAGGCTCCCCTGTCCACCAATCTACCGGGCGCCTGCTTACCACATCTCCATAAAGTGTGATTTCCCCCTCCTCTTCACTGACGCTCGCCATATTCCAGAATCGTCTTTCCATATCCGCTCCCATAGAAAATCTTATCTGCTTCATCATTTCCTCCCTATATGCTTCTTTTGATTTGTTCTGCCAATATCAAACCCCTTAATGCCATTCTTCCGTTCTTTTCTGCTTCCTGCGGATCATGCGGGCTGGCCGCCTGTCGTTCCGCTTTCCCTTTTTCCTGATGGGGATCCGGCACATTCCCTTCAAGTTTTTCATTCTCCCGTTTGAGCTGTTCTACATTGCTGTCCCACTGTCCGCCGTTCAGCCGGATGGTACTCTGTTCGTGCGTAGAGAAACCTTCTTCACACGCCAGAATTTCTGCTGCGATCTCCTTCATCGGATCCAGCTGTCCCTGTGACGGCCCCAGCCATTCGCTCCTCAGATATGCCGCATGGATAATGGGATTATCCAAAAAACCCGGTGCATAAATCCGTCCTCTGGCCACCGCCTCGCTCATCCATATCTCATAAACCGGACGGCACAAATCATCGCTCAGCCATTCCCTGCGCATTTTAAAAGCTTTCCATGCTTCCATCAAGGCCGCACGGCTGGCGCTGTAGGAAGAATTAAATTTTTTCAGCAGTAAATCTTCCGGAATCTCCAGCGCTGCTCCCACCTGTGCGCTGATTGCCTCCACAAATTTGTCGAAGCTTCCCGCCGGATGCTTTGGATCTGCGAAAACCACGTCCTCTCCCGGTTCCATAACATTGATCTGCCCCGGTCCCATGCGATACTCACTCGGTTCACTTGGCACAGTTTCCAGTCCCGTTTCATTGTACGGCATCTGATCCGGATCCTTTTCCGTCTTAATAAACGCCGTAAAAAATGATTCAATTACTGCAGCCATAAGCTCTGACTCTGTATAACGCCTGAGCTGCAGTAATGGCTCAATCACCTGGGCCAAATAGCTGACGCCTCGGTACTGATCCGGGCGCTCTGTGTCCATAACATGGATTACATTGGGTAATCCGGTATGTTCCTGATACGCCGGAACCCGCGTCCATTCCGTCTGCCCAGCCCCGAATTCAAACGGATACGTACTGCGTATGTGATAGGCGGCTGTCATTCCATTTTTATCAACCTCGACTCCATCATAGATTGTATTTCCATTTTCCTGATTTTTTCCAGTTGTATAATAAACAGAGGCGCCCACCCCCGCCTGGCATGGCGTAGCTACCCGATCCGCCTCCAGCAAATGCAGCCGCAATGCATATGGCTGCATTTTGGTGATCTTGTATTGCTTTATAATTCCTATACAATCTCCTGAAAGCAGCCACGAAATCAAGGCAAGCTGCTGCAGTCCGTAGAAATTATTCATTCCTGTAGCGTCACAGGAGCGCTTATTTCCTGCCCAGAGATTAAACTCCCGTTCCGTCTTTTTCTGCCATTTTTCAGCCTGTTCAGTGGAAATCCCCAGCAGTTCCCTGTCAATCCTGCTCTTCAGGCGCAGGCCGACGCCTACCACATTGGTACGATTTGTTTTGACCGCGGAAGCAGCAATCGGGGCCGCCATATACAGCATTCTGGATCTCTGCCGCATAGTATAGTTATGGAAATCAATATCTTCATGGGCGGAACCGCTCATGGCATTAAATCCTTTTACCGCCCTTTTCTGCCAGCTGGCCCCCGCTTCTCCATATCCTTTGTTTTCTGCCCGTATTGACGCAGGCAGAAACAATCCTTTCCTTTTGTTGTATCTGTACTCTATTTTCCCCGCCCCCTTACCAGTCCTGAGGAATAACCCCGACCGCGCAGCGCCGTGACATTCCTGACAATTCGGCCATCAGTTCCTTTTCCCTCTTCTGAAGTCTTTCAATCATTTTTTGAATATCCTCCAATTCCAGACTGTAACGTTTCAAGCTTCTGGATCCAATGGAGTAGCTTTCCACTCCAGCCTTGCCCAGCATGGTCTCTTCACGATCAATATATAATTCTAATCGTTTCCTTACTGCCTCCAGCTCCCGCTCCACAATTTCTTTTGCCCGCTTTCTCATATTCCTCCTTACCACCCATCAAGGCTCTGTATTTCTGTATTTCCATATGATTTTCTTTTCCGCCGCCCTCCCTGCTGTCCATTGCCCGGCAGGCCTTTCATTCTCCGTTCTTCTGCCTGCATGTCAGGATTAAGAATGCGGAACGCGGCCATAGCATAATTTCTGCAGTCCAGAGCTTCGTTCCGGTTATGTCCAGGTATTTTTACCCAAGCCCACACATTTCCTCTTTTTGTCTGAGTGAGCTCAAGTTTTTCTGACAACAGTCCAAAAAAATAGTAGGAATCATAGCCATAAGCCTCCCCTTTTGGAAAATGACAGTATTTCGGCCCTGCTTCCTGCACTTTTATACTTGACATAATAATTTCTTTTCCCGCATCTACTCCAATTGTGTATAAGTAGCAGAATACCTTCTTATCCTTCCCTATCGGTACTTTTGTGGGCGGTTGTATGAAGGGGAGCCCCGCCCTGTTTCCTCCCTTAATGGCGAAAACACGTTTATTTTTCCGCTTCCGGCAGGCTTTGTATACTTCCTGTGTATAGTGCCCTCCTGAATCCACACAGGTTATGGAAACTCTCAGCATTTTCCCGGATTTGAATTTATAGATATGATCTATCACATCATCCAGCCTGTCCCATACCTCTTCGGTATCGGGTTTTCCCATAATCCGCCCATATACGATTCCCCATGTTTCTCCATAAAATCCATGTCCCACCACCTCATACTCCAGGCGGTCATCCTGCGTGTCTACACCACAAGTCAGGACCAGGACGCCATCTGGCAGTTCCGCCGGTGTTCCATCCTCATTCGTTCCATAATCTTCCCTTCTGGCAAGCATGGTGTCTTCATCAACCATTCCCCCTCTGTCCTCCCACAGCTCCCCAAGCAGCGTATTATATACTACCTGTAATTCTTTTGGATCGTCCTGTGCCTGTAGAAATTTTATTGCAATTTTTTCCCATGGCGTCCACGGAGAAGAAAACGCATTTAACCAAAAAGAACGCACTCCTCTCTCATACGCTTCCGGATTTTCTGCGACCCATTTCGCCGGCTGCCTGCGCATGATTTCTTCTGCATTTGCGCATCCGCAATTAGGACAGGCCCATGTAACCGGCGTAGTCAATTTATATACTTTCTTTCCACGGACTCGCTTTGATTCATGCTCAAATCGAATCCGATCAAAAATTATCTCCCCATATTCTCCACATTCCGGGCACAGATGACACCAGCGCTCTTGTGTCCCTTTGTAGTAACTGCTCTCAATGTTTGATGCACCCTTAATCGTCGGCGTTGATACCTCAACCGCCTTCGCATTATAAAAGGTTGTCTGCCTGGCTTCTGCCAATGCCCATGGATCTCCCTCTGTTCCAGCACTCGCTGCCCATCGATCCCTCTCATCGCCTAAAATATATTTTGCTGGAGTAGATGCCAGAGCCGAAGCGCTGTTTGATCCGGCTATGGTAAGCATTCCTCCTGGGAAAGCTTTCTGAAGGATGGTATTTCCCGAATCTCTGGATTTTACATCCGAAACTTTTGCCCGGAGCTGTCTGCTGTCCCGAATCATTGGAGCAATACGGAGTCTGGAAAATTTTCTTGCATCATCAAGTGTCGGCTGTATGAATAAAATAGATCCCGGATCCTGTGCAATAATATAAGCAATAATATTTAATTCCAGCTCAGACTTCCCCACTTGAGATGCCGCCACCATGACAAGCTTCTGAATCTTTGGATCTGTAAATGCTTTCATAGGCTCCAGCAGATAGGGTGTCCTTGAAGTTCTCCATGGCCCCGCCTCCGCAGAAGTTTCCGGCGATAATCGGCGGTATTTATCTGCCCATTCAGCCACCGTTAAATTTTCCGGCGGCCTGAAATTCCGGACAGCCTTTCCTATAGTTATGTTTAACTGCTCAACCTCTTTTCTACTCGTCATCCTCATCGTCGGGAATTTCACTCCATCCCTTACGTTCTCTTACCCGCCGCTTATATTCCTCTGGATCATACCGGTGTTCCGCAAGCTCATTTAAGATCATGCTGCATTCTACCCGGATCATCTCTGATGCCTCATTTGCATTCTCTGCATTTACCACATTTACTGCTAATCGGCCCGGAAGGGCCATAATCATAGAGCGGACATTATATACCAGATCATTAACTGCTGCTTCCACATCTTCACTTCTGTGCATCTTTCCTTCCATTTCTTTGAGCTGCAGTTCTGTCATTTTGGCTTTATACTTTTTCAAATCTGCCTCTGCACGGAGTTTGTCTGATGTTGATTTTTCATCTGAAGCATCTTTCTGCTCTCTTCCATTTGCTTTTTCTTTTAAATACTGAATGTAGGCTTTTACCGTTTCGTTTAAATCAAATTGATAGGGCCTTTTTCGCACTGCTGGTATGATGTTTTCTTTTGCCAGCTGCTGTACTCTTCTTTCATCAAAACCAAATAAATCCGCTATTTCTTTTGAATTTTTTAGTTCTTTCTTACCTTCCATTCTTATGCCTCCTCTGTCTCCATTCTGGCGAAACGAAATGGGTCAAAAAAAATTTTCAAAATCTGCGTTTTTTTTGGGCTCGCCAGCCCCGCATGAATATTTATTTGAGAAAGAACCTATTGGATCTGATTTTTGGGATAGAAAAAGAGACGCATCAGCGTCTCTTTTTCTATCTTTATTCATAACCATTTTATCTCAACTAACAAATATCTCAAC
>CATJHO010000055.1 GCA_949740535.1 uncultured Lachnospiraceae bacterium | reverse complement strand
TGAACTGTGTTTAGTATAACATATGTTCGGATAAAATGCAAACAAATGTTTTGAAAATTTGTTCGGATTCATTTGATTTACATAAAAATATTATGTAAATTATTTTGCATCCTTTTTTGATGGTTTATATTTTTAATATATTTAAAAAAATTCCTAGAATCTTTTCCAAAGTTGTGATATAATTGTTAGGAATTTTTAAGAATTCACCACACACAATTAGGAAAAGAAAGGAATTCAACTTATGAGGAAACAGTTACTGTGGTTTCTGCTGGCGCTGACATTGACTGTTGGGGCGGCAGGATGCGGAAAAAAGGAAGCAGAAGTTTCTGCTCCCGCAGAAGAAGATTTTTCTACTGAGGAAGAGATTCTGGCAGAGGAACCGGAGGAAGAACCGGAAGAGGAGCCGGAAGAGGAGGTTGCTCCAGATGGAATGTACCGCAGTGAGCTGACCAATGAGTGGATCAGCGAAGATTTAAAGGAACAGCGTCCCATTGCCGTAATGGTGGATAATGAGAAGACAGCTCTTCCGCATTTTGGTCTGTCTCAGGCAGATATTGTTTATGAGATGATGAACAGTACCTTGAATGATCAGATTACACGTTTTATGGTTCTGATTAAAGATTATGACAGCATTGATCAGATCGGAAGCGTACGGAGCGTGCGTCCCACCAATCTGCTGATTGCTCCTGAATGGAATGCCATCGTCTGCCATGACGGAGGCCCACACTATGTAAATAAATATTTTGACAATCCTTATGTGGATCATTTCAGCGGAACCTTCGGCCGGGTGAATAACGGAAAACCCAGGGAGTTTACAGAGTACATACTTCCCGGCGATATGGACAAAAATTTCCGCAATACGAAGGTAGATCGTGAGTACAATGAATACCGGCTGGAAGATCCCCATTTTGAGTTTGTATCTGAAAATAACCCTGTCAAGATGGAAGAAAAAGACGGAAGTTTTGACTGCACACTGGTCGATCTTCCCTTTGGCCATAATGGTTCCCAGCTTGACTATGACGAAGCATCCGGCACCTATCTGTACTCTGAGTACGGCGCACCTCATAAGGATGCGGGCAATGGCAATAAGCAGCTGGCCTTCAAAAATGTGATTCTTCAGAAGATGTCCTACAGCCAGCTGGATCCGAATGGATACCTGATCTGGAACTGTCTGGATGCCGGAAAGGAAGGGTACTACATTACAGATGGAAAAGCTATTCCCATTACCTGGAGTAAGGTCAGCGAGCAGGATCGTACCATTTATTACGATATGACCGGCGACGAGATTCAGGTAAATACCGGAAAGACCTATATCGGCTTTGTGGCTGATTCCAAGTGGAGTGAGCTGGTTGTTCAGTAAGCGGATTTTGGAAGCTATTTTGCATAACAGAGCAGGAGACGGCAGAAGCCGTCTCCTGTTTTATGTTAATTCTTGTGAGGACTAATCCCTGCGAAGCTTTACTGCCTTTGCGGCCATACGCCGGCGGTTTTCGTCCTGGGCT
The DNA here is from genome assembly GCA_949740535.1 of uncultured Lachnospiraceae bacterium. GTDB lineage: Bacteria > Bacillota > Clostridia > Lachnospirales > Lachnospiraceae > Laedolimicola. Next base: position 2,749 of record CATJHO010000055.1, on the reverse strand, counting down.
GCATAGTGCTTACGGGTGGTATTGACATCCTTATGTCCCAGTACATCGGCAACCAGATAAATATCTCCCGTTTCCTGATAGAGGGTGGTTCCGTAGGTACTGCGCAGTTTGTGCGGCGTGATCTTTTTCAGCGGCGTCACCTGCTTTGCATATTTCTTTACCAGATTTTCTACCGCCCCCACACCGATGCGGCGCTTCTGGGTGGAGTAGAAGAGTGCCCGTTCATGGCCTTCCTGAGGAATTACCATTTTCCGGCTTCCCTCAATATAGCTTCGCAGGGCCTGTTCAACTTCTTCCCCGAAGTAAACGATCATTTCCGAGCCGCCTTTCCGGGTTACCTTAATGCCGTTGTTATTAAAATCCACATCGGTAATATCAAGGCCGACACATTCAGACACACGAATCCCGGTTCCCACCAGGAGCGTAATAAGGGCAAGATCCCGTTCCTTTGTCTTTTCATAATAAACCTTTTTCTGGCCTGTCAGCTGATCGCCGCCGTGTTCAATAAAGTCCAGCAGGCGGGCAGTCTCATCCACATCCAGACGGATAATGGCTTTCTCATGAAGCTTGGGCATGTCCACCAGAAGCGTAGGATTCTTTTTAATCAGCTCCCGGCGGTAGTAGTAGGCATAAAAACTCCGCAGAGCAGACATTTTTCGTTTCAGTCCCTGTTCCTTGTTGGTGATATCAATGGTTTCGGCTTCCTCTGCAGGGTTATCGGAACACTCATTGGAAATCTTTTTTTGGTACAGTTTCAGATACTCCTGGTATTCCTCCAGATCCACCGCCTCAATCCTGTCCAGATCGCTGACCTTGAAATCTGTTGTGGCATAATGTTTGAAAACAGGATTTGCCTCAATCAGGAAGCGGAAGAACAGCCGGATATCGTAAGCATAGGAGATTCTGGTTTTGGCAGCAGTCGTGGGTTCCATTGCCCGGAAATAATCCTTTGCAAAGGGGGGAAGGGTTTTCAATACTTCCCGCAGCCTGCGGATATTTTCCATGTCGCTCTGTTCGTGGTAAGTCCGGTATTCCATACATATATTCCTCTCTTTTTTTGATTTCAGAAACAATTTCAGATAAGCGAAGGGTTTAACCCTTCTGGATATTGACGCCTTCCAGCAGGAATGCTATAATAAGCAGGTACAATTCCATATAAGGTATTAAGTGCCAGACGGTATCTGTGGTTCCGTCTGGAAAAGGGAATCAGGTGAAAGTCCTGAACGATCCGGTCACTGTAAACAGGGAGTGCTTCTCACAAGTCCATTGTACAATCCTGTATGAGAAGGAAGAGAGCATGCATGTTGATCTGTAAGTCAGGAAACCTGCTTAATACTTAAGGAGAGACTTCCGAAGAAAGTTCAGTTCCTATCAAAAAGATTTCTTTCTTTTTGCGTCTGTTTCTGTGGAAGCAGGCATTTTTTATGTACAGGACATATAAGAAAATCTCACTTGTATGCATGTACAAATATATGGAATGCTCAATGTGGAACGTACCATCCAAAGATGACAAAGAGAAACATAAGGGTCTGGTAAGCTGTGACGGCATTCAGTTTATTTCACGCCCTTCCTCAGGTCAGCTTCGGACGTCCTGGCATCTGTCTGGTATTTGTTATGAAGAATGCTTCCAAAATAATCAGGGGGAAAACTGCAGCCTTTCTTCTTTGATTTCTTTTGGAAAGAATTCTAAAAGCTTATACTTTGACAGATGCTTTTTATTGAAGAGAATTAATAGTTTCCATAATATTTTTATGTAATCTTATAAAAGGAAACGGCTGATTTGTTAGTTTCTTTAGGGAGAAAACATGTACAGCCGTTGCCATAGATCTATGCGACAAACACATGTTTTTCAAATAGATCTATGGTAAAATAAGTCTACCACATAACAAAGAATTCGTCAAGTAAGGCTTTGCAAAAAAACACCTGCAGAGCTTTCGAGTAGAAACTCTGCAGGCGCCTTCAGTCTCTCCAGGCAATTGAGAGATCTCAAAGCTTATATTCAGTAGAAAAATAAGGCATAATCAGATTCTGGCCGGAAACAATCTTACCATTCTGAATCGAATTCAACTGACTGACTTCCTGGATATAGACTTCCTTGGACTCGTAATACTCCAGATAATCGTCAGCCAGATCCCACAAGGTATCTCCAGGCTGAATTATGATATTGGTATAATACTTATAGTAAACAACATCTTCTTCCTTATCCTCAGCCTTTGAGCGGAAGCCTCCCAAAATCACGGCCAGCGCAAGAATCAGGCAAAGGGTTAAAATAATTACCGCAAGTTTCTTTCTTTCACACATCATACCAAATTCCCCCAACAAACAAAATTTTCGAACATGTTTTCCGAACTATTGTTCTATATCTGCATTATACATGCAGAACAATTGTTTGTCAATACATATGTTCGAAAAATGTTCGGTTTTTTGTTCGGGATATTTTTATTGAGAAACTTTAGGTTGAGAATTGAAAAAGGCTGCCGTTTGGACTGGGCAGCCGTTTGGATTTCATTTGACTTATCTATCGTTTATTTTCTCATTGAGATTCTTCTCTGCATTCAAAAACAAACCATTTTTCATTCATATAAATCTCTATGGTATCATCTGTTCCATACTGGTATCCAAATCCGCTTCCAAAATTGGATTGGTTATCTTCCATCGGAATTTCGGTTCCGTCAACGGTTGATGTGATCTCCCCATCCATATTGCCGCAGCGCCCGCTGACGGTACTTTCTCTTCCGGTATCATAGTA
>CATJHO010000054.1 GCA_949740535.1 uncultured Lachnospiraceae bacterium | reverse complement strand
TCTGAGATTTTTGAGAATGATCTGAAGGGAAAGACGATTAAAATGACCCTGCAGAATCTGATGACAGAGAGCAATGAGATCATTGATTTGGGTATGGATAAAAGTATCTGGGAACTTATGCAGGAATTTGAGCCTTTGGAAATCTGCGGGACAGAAGGAAACGGCGGTCTGCAGATAGGTATCTCTACTTCAGAGGAGGATGCGGAAGGGAATGTGGATCACCATGAAAATTATATGGTGGAGAAGACGGACAAAAGAATTGCATTTTCTTCGGTTTATCCGGAAGCCCGCATCTCTAATCTGGGTATCTGGAAAGGGAAGTATGAGGATAACCTGATTGTAAATCTGGAGTTTGGCGGCGCTCTCGACTGGGATCTGACAAACCAGAAGAGTCTGATCGTGATAGACCGCCAGACAGGGCAGACCCTCAGTGACGGCGGCAGCGGAACGGCTATTGGGAACGGCGCAGAAGAGGATTATTTCCCAGGAATGGAGAACCAGGCGGATATTGTGGGAGACGACTATATATCCTGCCGTTACTGCTTCAATGGTATCGGGGAAGCACAGGCCAGGCGCGCAGTCTTTGCTCTGGGCGGGGACGGCTCCTATGAAGAGCTGTTCGGCGGTACCTGGACCCTGGATTTTACCGTGGATTACGAGGATACCATGAAGACCTGGACACTGGAAGAAAAGGCCCAGGTGGGAAATCTGGCTGTGAAAGAGGTTCGAATTTCGCCGGTATCTGCAATCGTGAAATTTGACATGCTGTCAGAAGGAGACGTGGATTTCGAGGATGTGATCCTGAATCTGAAGAACGGCGGTCAGGTGAAATGGGATGCCATGAGCTGGGATTCTGATGCAGAAGAGCCGGATTCCTGCCGGATACTCTTAAAGAGTGTGGTGGATCTTGAGGAGGTTGAAGGTATCACAGTTAATGGCGTTGAGATTAAACTATAGCTGGAAATAGAATCGGATTGAGGTAATCTCTGGACGTCCGGCAGGGACAGTACTTGCCGGGCGTTCTTTTTTCGAATATAATAAATGCAGAACTTAAGAACTAGGAGGCGTGACGATGAAAGCTGGATGTGCCATGGAAACCATTACTCCTGCCCTTCCTGTTATGCTGGCGGGGTTTGGGGTACAGCGTAAGGCAGAGGATGTACACGATGATCTGTATGTGAAGGTGGTTCTGTTAAAGGCGCCAGATGGATACTATGGAGTTATCAGCTATGATCTGCTGTGTGTTGATGGGCTGCTGCTGGAGCGGCTGAAGACAGGAATGGATGAGATGAGCCTTGACAGCAGCCGGTTTTTGATAACCGCCACTCATACCCATTCCGGGCCCTGCGGAATCATGGAAACCGGAGAAGGACTGGCCAGAGGCATGGCGTGCGTTGCGGGGGTTAAGGATACGAAGCTGGTTGAGGCTGTTGCTTTGAAGACATTAGAGGCGCTGAAAAGAGCGCTGGAAAACTGTCAGGAAACGAAGATACGCATAGCCAGAGGGAGCCTGCGCGGACTGGGAATGAACCGGAATAACCGGGCGCTTACGGGGGATGAGGATGTGTTTGCAGCGGAGCTGATACAAGAGACAGGCAGCAAGGTCCTGCTTGTGAATGCTGCCTGCCATCCCACGGTGCTCAATCATGAAAATGTAAGCGTGTCTGCTGATTTTCCAGGTGCAGTGAACCGGCTGATGGCAGAAGAGGGCTATGCCTTTACCCTGTATCTGAACGGCAGCTGCGGCGACATTTCTACCCGGTTTACCAGGAAGGGAAAAGGATTTCCAGAGGTGGAGCGTTATGGGCATTTGCTTGCGGATAAGCTGAAAGAAATGCTTTTGGAGGCCAGAGCAGCAGCGGCTGAGAAGGTGTCTATAGAGAGCTTCCAGGTTCAGCTGAAGCTGAAAAAACCGGATGATCTGGAACATGCAGAGAAGGAACTTAAGGCATCTCAGAAGCGGGTGGATGAGGCTGTAGAGCAGGGAATTGAAGGCAGTGAACTGCGGCTGATTGAATCTGGCAGAGACGGAGCGCTCATGAGTCTTCACTATGCCAGGAATGCGCCTCTGGAGACCTTTCAAACGGTTACAATTTCAATTCTTCAGGTCAATGAGGAGCTGTTTGCAGGCATTCCGGGGGAGCTCTTTTCGGAACTATCCAATAGATTCAAGAATGAACATGTACACTTTGTAGGATATGCGGGAGGCTATTACGGCTATTTTGCGGATGAGGCAGCCTATGACTGTTTGAATTATGAGTCCTTAAGCAGTCCCTTTGAGCGGGGACAGCCGGAGATTTTAATGGAACAGATTGGCAGATATATTTATAAAAAACGGAAAGAGGCGTAAAAGAGCAGAAAGCAGGGCACAGAAACATCCGACAGTTTGTATGATTGTCGGATGTTTTTCTGTGGAATATAATGGAGATACAGTAGACGGGACAATCTGCGGTATGGATTGTTAAATTATCTACAAGCAAGAAAACACCCGGAAAACCAAGGGTGGTTTAATGAAACACCCTTCGGGTATCCCTTTATACCCAAAAAACCAAGGGTGGATTAAAGAAAGGAGAAGTTTCAAAATGGGATTCAAATCAGACATCGAAATTGCACAGGAGACAGAAATGCAGCCAATCACTGCGATTGCAGAAAAAGCGGGGATTGATGACAAGTATCTGGAGCAGTATGGAAAGTACAAAGCTAAGATCGACTACAATCTGTTGAAAGAAAGCAATGCTGAGAATGGTAAATTGATTCTGGTAACAGCGATTAACCCTACACCCGCAGGCGAAGGCAAGACTACAACCACCGTAGGTCTGGCAGACGGTATGCAGAAGCTGGGTAAGAAGGTTATGGTTGCTCTGCGCGAGCCCTCTCTGGGACCCGTATTCGGTGTAAAGGGTGGAGCAGCAGGCGGCGGTTATGCACAGGTAGTTCCCATGGAGGACATCAACCTTCATTTTACCGGTGACTTCCATGCCATCGGCGCAGCAAACAATCTGCTGGCAGCTATGATTGACAATCATATTTTCCAGGGCAATGCGCTGAACATTGATCCCAGAAAGATCACCTGGAGAAGATGTGTGGACATGAATGACCGTCAGCTTCGTAACGTTGTGGACGGCCTTGGCGGCAAGACCAACGGAATGCCCAGAGAGGACGGCTACGACATCACCGTTGCTTCCGAGATTATGGCAGTTCTGTGTCTGGCAAATGACATTACAGATTTAAAAGAGAGACTGGCAAGAATCATTATCGGCTATACATACGGCAAGGCTTCCGAGCAGAAGCCCGTAACAGCAGGCGATCTCAATGCACAGGGAGCTATGGCTGCGCTTCTGAAGGATGCTTTGAAGCCCAACCTGGTACAGACCCTGGAGCATGTGCCGGCTATCGTTCACGGCGGACCGTTCGCAAATATCGCTCATGGATGTAACTCCGTAACCGCTACCAAGATGGCTTTGAAGCTGGCGGATTATACCATCACAGAGGCAGGCTTCGGCGCAGACCTGGGCGCTGAGAAGTTCCTGGATATCAAGTGCCGTATGGCAGGCCTGAAGCCCAACGCAGTTGTGATCGTAGCGACTGTGAGAGCGCTTAAGTACAACGGCGGCGTTCCCAAGGCAGATCTCAACAATGAGAATCTGGAAGCTTTGGAGAAGGGACTTCCGAACCTTCTGAAGCATGTAAGCAACATCAAGGATGTATACAAGCTTCCCTGTGTGGTTGCCATCAATGCATTCCCCACAGATACCAAGGCAGAGCTTGATCTGGTAGAGAGCAAGTGTAAGGAGCTGGGCGTAAACGTAGCGCTGTCCGAGGTATGGGCAAAGGGCGGCGAAGGCGGCGTGAAGCTGGCTGAGGAAGTTATCCGTCTGGTAGAAGAGCCCAACGACTTTACCTTCTCCTATGAGCTGGAAGGCACCAGTATTGAAGATAAGCTGAATGCAATCGTTCAGAAGATCTATGGCGGTTCCCGTGCGGTTCTCACAGCCAACGCGCAGAAGCAGGCCAAAGAGCTGGAGGCTCTTGGATTTGCAAACTGCCCCATCTGTGTGGCCAAGACACAGTACAGCCTGACAGATGACCAGACCAAGCTGGGCGCTCCCAAGGACTTCGAGGTTACTGTGCGCAACCTGAAGATCTCCGCAGGCGCAGGCTTCATCGTAGCCCTGACCGGCGAGATTATGACCATGCCCGGACTGCCCAAGGTTCCGGCTGCAGAGCGCATCGATGTGGACGAGACCGGCAAGATTTCCGGCCTGTTCTAAGTGAATTTGTTACCATTATAAACCTATAAAATACACAGCCGGGAAGGACCCTCACAGGCCCTTCCTGCTTGTGGGTAAAGTAAAAACAGCATCTGTCCATTCAGCGTCCGGCAGCGATTTCCGGCTGTGCTTTTTGCAGCCGGCAGCCGTTGTGTATCCTGTGTGCCGGATGGGCAGGTGGAGAACTGGAATAAGAACTGGAATAGGAGAAATAAAGTATGGGATTTTCAACCAGCAAATGCGATGAATTCGTGGAGGTTCTCTCTTCAAAAGCTCCGGTACCCGGCGGCGGCGGAGCATCCGCACTGGTGGCGGCAGTAGGAACAGCTCTGGGCAATATGGTAGGCAGCCTGACAGTGGGAAAGAAGAAATACGCGGATGTAGAGGAAGAAATGTACGCTTTGAAGGAAAAGGCTTCGGCTCTTCAGGCAGATTTCCTGCGCCTTATCGACCGGGATGCGGAAGTGTTTGAGCCCTTATCCAAGGCTTATGGAATGCCCAGAGAGACCGAGGAAGAAAAGGCAGAGAAGGCCCGCGTGATGGCGGTTGTACTCAAGGATGCCTGCTCTGTGCCCATGGAGATTATGGAGAAATGCTGCGAAGCCATTGATCTGATTGTTGAGTTTGCGGCAAAAGGATCTGCTTTGGCGATCAGCGATGCGGGTGTAGGTGCAGCATTCTGTAAGGCAGCGCTTCTGGGCGCTTCTTTGAATGTATTTATCAATACCAAGTCTATGGCCGATAAGGAGTATGCAGCCGAGCTGAATGCAAAGGCCGATGCTATGATCGAGAAGTATACGAAAATTGCGGATGAGGTGTTCGCAGGCGTGAACGGGAGACTGAGATAGTTCTTTTATACCACAGAACCGGAAGTAACATATGAATCAGAAGAACTGGAATAGGAGCTTAGAATAATGGCAAAGCAATTATTGGGAAAAGAAGTAACTGCTGCTTTGAATGAGAGAATCAAAGCAGACGTAGAGGCATTGAAGGCAAAGGGCGTAAATCCCACCCTGGGAATTATCCGTGTAGGCGAGCGGCCCGACGACCTTTCCTATGAGAGAGGCGCAGCGAAGCGCTGTGAGACGCTGGGCGTGGAATACAAAAAGTATCTGCTTCCTGCGGAAGTAACGCAGGAAGAACTTCTGAAGGTGATTGAGGAAGTGAATAAGGACGACAACATCCATGGCGTGCTGATGTTCCGTCCTCTGCCCAAGCACATCGATCAGACTGTCGTTGAAAACGCACTGTCCGCAGAGAAAGATGTGGACTGCCAGACAGATGCTTCTCTGACCGGCGTATTTACAGGCAAGCAGATCGGCTTCCCGCCCTGTACGCCTCAGGCGTGTATGGAGATCCTGGACCACTATGGAATCGACTGCACGGGCAAGAAAGCAGTTGTAATCGGCCGTTCTCTGGTTGTAGGAAAGCCTGCGGCTATGATGCTTATCAAGAAGAACGCTACCGTGACTGTATGCCATACCAGAACCAAGGATATGCCCAGCGTCACCCGCGAGGCAGAGATTCTGATTGTGGCGGCAGGCCGTGCAGGCGTTGTGGGCAAGGAGTATGCAGCTCCGGGCCAGATTGTAATTGATGTGGGAATCAATGTAAATGAGGAAGGGAAGCTTTGCGGCGATGTAGCTTACGCAGAGGTAGAGCCTATTGTAGAAGCCATCACCCCCGTACCGGGCGGCGTGGGAAGTGTAACCACTTCTGTGCTGGTTGGACATGTGGTGGAAGCGGCGAAGAGAAAATATCTGTAAGATAGAATTTTAAAGACAGAAAAGAGCCGGGATGTCTCTTGTCAGGAAGAAAGGGATCCTGGATAAATGAAAAAGGGCGTGAAAAGATTTGGAATTTTTTAAATCTTTTCGCGCTCTTTTTCCGTTATAGTAAGTGTAAGACGTTTTACAGGGGAATACATCCGCCAATTAAGATACAAAGGAACCTGGAAAGTAAGCCAAAGGAGAGAGAAGAGTTGAAGGACAGCGAGCTGATAAGCAGAATCAAAGAGGGTGAGACAGAGCTTCTGGATGTTCTGATTGCAGGACATTACGACGGAATCTGCCGGTTCTGTTATTATAAAACCGGAGACAGGGAGGCTGCTTACGACTGCACACAGGAAACTTTTCTGCACCTTCTGCGGCACATAGATACTTATGTGGAGCAGAAGAAGTTTAAAGCATATCTGTACCGGATTGCGGGAAATGTCTGTACAGACTGGTTTAGAAAGAACGGCCTGCAGTCTGCAGGAGAGGAGCTTTTGGAGACCATTCCAAGGGAGGATCCGGAGCTTCGGCGCTTAGAGCTGTCAGATGGGATTTTAAGGGCTTTTCAGGTGCTTTCCCAGCCCCAGCGGGACGTGATTATCCTGCATTTCTTTTACGATTTTAAACTGCGGGAGATTGCTCAGATTGCCAATATTCCCATGTCCACAGCCAAGTCACGGTTAAAGCAGGGGATGGATAAACTGAAAGCTTATATGAAGAGAGAAGATGGGTACAGTTAGAGTGCCGGAGAACGGGAATAAGGAGGAGTGGCGTTGGATAAAAAGAGGATAATCGGAAGTGAAAGAAAACAGGAGGCAGAGATCCGGGCGTTCCTGAAAAAGTCGGAACAGCCATATATTGACGAAGAGAGAAAACGCCGGATGCTGGAACTTCTGCGCATAGAGAGAAAGAAGCTCCATGTGCGTTCCAGAAAATCTTATGCAAAGCGGGTGCTGGAACAGGCGGGCTATCTGTCTCCCTTGGCATGGATTCTGCAGGGGGCAGCAGTGCTGTTTCTGGGGTGGCTGATTCATGTAGAGGAGCGGAACAGCATTCTGGCGGGTCTGCTGACCTGCGCGCCGATGCTGGGGGTGATTGGATTTGCAGAGATTCTGCGCAGTTACCAGCAGAATGTATGGGAACTGGAACAGGCATGCCGTTACAATCTGCGCCAGCTTATGGGCATGCGGCTGCTGATCTTTGGAGCTGTTGACTCTCTTTTAGCCTGCTGCGTGATAATAAGCGGATTTCAGGCGGGGATCCGGGCAGAGGAGCTGCTGGTATTTTTTCTGATACCTCAGATGCTGTCGGACAGTGTGTATCTGTACCTGATGACCCGCCTGCGGCAGCGCTTCCAGGTGACAGCTCTGATTGCCTCAGGGGTTATGCTTACCATGTTCTGGGCGCAGATTTTTGCGGCAGTGCTGCAGACACCGCAGATCGTAGAACAGCTGACGAGGCCTCTGGCCCTGCTGGCAGTCCTGCTTGTAAGCATGGGGCTTCTGGCGTTGAGCTGTACAAGATTCTTACAGGAAACAGAGACGGCAGCCTGTTAGAAATATAGAAATATGCGGAACTGGAATAATAAAAAACAGTATCTTACTGCCGGTACCGAGATGGATTTACAGACGGAAATTAACGGCTGGAAATTCATCTGTATAAGGGGGTACTGGCAGAAATATGCGGAACTGGAATAGGAGAATGATTATGGAATTAAAACTGGACCGGCTGACCAAGCAGTACAAACAGAAGCTGGCGGTAGATCGGGTGGACCTGGAATTAAAATGTGGAGTTTACGGACTTCTGGGTGCAAATGGAGCGGGAAAGACTACTTTGATGCGGATGATCTGCGATATACAGGAGCCGGATTCCGGAGAAATTTTCTATAACGGGCGCAATATCCGGGAAATGGGAGAAGAATACCGGGATATTCTCGGTTATCTGCCTCAGAATTTTGGTTATTATCCGGAATTTACAGCTTACAAATTTTTACTTTACATTGCCTCGCTCAAAGGTCTGGGAAAGGAACAGGCGGCGGTAAAGGCTCTTTACCTTCTGGATGTCGTAGGTCTGGCAGACGAAAAAAAACGCAAAATCAAGACCTTTTCCGGCGGTATGAAGCAGCGTCTGGGAATCGCGCAGGCAATGCTGAATGATCCGAAGCTTCTGGTTCTGGACGAACCCACAGCAGGCCTGGATCCCAAAGAGCGGGTGCGGTTCCGGAACCTGATCAGTTCCTTTTCCAAGGATAAGATTGTGCTTTTGTCCACTCATATCGTGTCGGATGTGGAATATATCGCAGATGAGATTCTGGTTATGAAGAATGGCCGCCTGATTCACCGGGGTGCGCCAGAAGTGGTGACACAGGAAGCAAAAGGAGTTGTTTGGGAATGTAAAGTGGAGCAGAAGGATGTAGAATATTATATAAAACAGTATAATGTGGGGAATCTGAAAAATATAGGCGATCAGACAATGCTTCGTATCATTTCAGATGCCAAGCCTGTGGAGGGAGCTGTTGAGGCGGAACCGACGCTTGAGGATCTGTATCTTTATTATTTTAACGGACAGTAAGCCGGATGGAAAATAAATTAAATTCATGGGTTTGATAGAACTTCAGGAATACACCGGGAGGAGTATATATG
>CATJHO010000053.1 GCA_949740535.1 uncultured Lachnospiraceae bacterium | reverse complement strand
TATGGCAAAAAAAGTAACAGGTTATATTAAATTACAGATTCCTGCTGGAAAGGCAACACCGGCTCCGCCAGTCGGACCGGCACTTGGTCAGCACGGTGTCAACATCGTGGAGTTTACAAAGCAGTTCAATGCAAGAACCGCAGACCAGGACGGAATGATCATTCCGGTTGTTATCACCGTTTACGCAGACAGATCCTTTAGCTTTATTACAAAGACTCCGCCTGCAGCCGTATTGCTTAAGAAGGCCTGCAACATTCAGTCCGGTTCCGGAGTTCCGAACAAGACAAAGGTTGCAACCATCTCAAGAGCAGAGCTTCAGAAGATCGCAGAGCTGAAGATGCCGGATTTGAATGCAGCAAGCATTGACTCCGCCATCAGCATGATCGCTGGTACAGCTAGAAGTATGGGTATTACTGTAACAGATTAAACGGATAACAAGAAAGGACGTGGGAGGGATTAACCCAGATTCCCGCAATCACCACCAGGAGGTTATTTAATATGAAACATGGAAAGAAATATGTTGAAGCTGCAAAGCTCTACGACAAGCAAAATCAGTATGACAAGGACGAGGCAATCAGCATTGTAAAGAAGCTGGCTGTTGCAAAGTTTGACGAGACCATCGAGGCTCACATCCGCACAGGCTGTGACGGACGTCACGCGGATCAGCAGATCCGAGGCGCCGTGGTTCTTCCCCACGGAACAGGTAAAACTGCCCGTGTATTGGTAGTTGCCAAGAATGCCAAGGCTGACGAGGCGCAGGCTGCCGGCGCAGATTATGTAGGAGCAGAGGAATTGATTCCGAAGATCCAGAACGAGGGCTGGTTTGAGTTCGATGTGGTTGTGGCAACCCCGGATATGATGGGCGTTGTAGGACGTCTCGGACGTGTACTGGGACCCAAGGGTCTGATGCCGAACCCCAAGGCCGGAACCGTAACCATGGATGTGACCAAGGCCATCCAGGATATCAAAGCTGGTAAGGTTGAGTACAGACTGGACAAAACCAATATTATCCACGTGCCAATTGGAAAAGCTTCTTTCACAGAAGAACAGTTAGCGGACAACTTCCAGACGCTTATCGATGCAATCAATAAAGCAAGACCTGCCGCTGTAAAGGGACAGTTCTTAAGGAGCATTACCCTCGCTCCCACCATGGGACCGGGTGTGAAACTGAATCCGGCGAAGCTGGTATAGGTTAAAAGGATTTGTTGATTGACATTTAGATTTAAATATGCTATGCTTTCTTAGCATATAACACTACCCGAAGACAGCAGGTGCCGCAAGGCATAAGGTGAAACCGCCTGCCGAGGACGATGCATTCTTGTTTGAATGATTTGAAAACCTCTCTGTCTTTGGCAGAGAGGTTTTTTGATTATCATAAACATCCGTCGGGTTGGTGGACAAAATTTATAAAGGAGGTACACCATTCATGGCAAAAGTTGAGTTGAAGAAACCCATCGTAGATGAGATCGCTGCCAATATCGCTGATGCTCAGTCTGTTGTAGTGGTGGATTACTGCGGACTTACAGTAGAGCAGGACACCAGACTTCGTAAAGAGCTCAGAGAAAACGATGTTATCTACAAGGTTTACAAGAACACAATGATGAACTTTGCTTTCAAGGGAACAGACTGCGAGAGTCTGAGCCAGCATTTGGAGGGACCCAATGCAATTGCCATCTCCAAAACTGATGCAACCGCACCGGCAAGAATTCTTGCCAAGTTTGCAAAAGAAGCGAAAGCACTGGAGATCAAGGCCGGTATCGTAGAGGGAACTTACTATGATGCGGCAGGTATGGAAGCAGTTTCCAAGATTCCGTCCAGAGACGAACTGCTGGGCAAGCTGCTTGGAAGCATCCAGTCCCCGATTGCCAACTTTGCCCGTGTGATCAGCCAGATCGCCGAGGCCAAGGAAGCTTAAGGAACAGAACCGGGATTTGTATAAACCGGACCATGTATGTCCCGTATAAAGTACGTAAATAAAATTTTTAGGAGGAAAATAAAATGGCAAAAATGACAACTGCTGAGTTTATCGAGGCAATTAAAGAGTTATCTGTATTAGAGTTGAATGAACTGGTAAAGGCTTGTGAGGAAGAGTTCGGCGTATCTGCAGCAGCAGGCGTAGTTGTTGCAGCAGCTGGTGATGGCGCAGGCGCAGCAGCAGAGGAGAAGGATTCCTTTGATGTAGAGCTGACAGGCGCTGGAGATTCCAAGGTTAAGGTTATCAAGGTTGTTCGTGAGATCACCGGTCTTGGCCTGAAGGAAGCAAAGGATATGGTAGACGGCGCTCCCAAGGTAATCAAAGAGGGCGTGACCAAGGCAGAGGCAGAGGAACTGAAGGCAAAGCTGGAAGAGCAGGGCGCAACTGTTACTCTGAAATAATTGCAGAATCAGAAGAATTGCCATGGGCGGGGAAGAGATTCCCTGCCCATTTATTATGTAGAGATCTTTCAACATAAGACACCCTCACGAAACCGCATGTGAGTCTCTTTCAAGAGAGAGATTTATATATGGTTCATATTGACAGACCAGAACGCTTCTCGCCCTGATTTTTCCTGCTTCAGCAGAAGAATAAGGATCTTCACAAAAAGAATGAGGATTTTGAAAAAAACAGATGCAAATCAGGGAAATTGTGATATACTCTTAATAAGGGCAATTACAGGTAAATGTTGCTCATACCATGTATCAAAAGTAAGAAAAAGAGAGGCGGGTAGTTATGAAAAAAGCATGGGATGTAACTGTTAATGGAACTGTACATAAGGTGGAATACAGAGCTGGATTTGGAGTGAAGATTCTTGTAAACGGCAATGCCTATAAGACCAGATCTCAGAACTGGTTCATTAATATGATTGATTACCCAATCACCATTGATGGTGCAGAAATACGCATTGTTGCAATTGGTAATAAAATAGATTTGGCCGTGAACGGAAGATATCTGGGATCCGGCGAAGAGTATGTGCCGCTGAATAAGATGCCGGTTATGGGAAATGTATTTATGGGTATCAGCATTATCGGCGGTTTTCTGATGACCAAATGGCTGGGATTCCTGATTGGGGTGCTGTTCAGCTTCCTTTATGCCAGCTTGGGACTTAAGGGAAAGAACGGTGCTATGATTGGGGCGTTCGTGGGATGTGTACTGATTCAGGTTGCGCTGATGTTCGGTGTTGCATATCTTTTGGTAATGCTGGGAGCATATTAGAGGAGTAGAAGATGGAACAGAGACCGGGAAATGAGAATTGGACCAATTGGGATAACAGCGGGCAGCCGCAGCAACGGCCGGTGATTATTGTGGGAGAGCAGAATCCGGAGGCTTATAAGCGGAACAGCAATTTGTCAGCTATATCATTGGTGCTGGGGATTTTGTCCTTAGTACTTTTCTGGGTATTCTATATTGCATTTTTTCTGGCTGTAATTGGCCTGATTACCGGAATTGTAAGTCTGGTGCAGCACAGGGATGGACATGGAGCAGCTGTTGGCGGGGTGATTACCTCTGCTTTTGGACTTTTGATATCCCTTATTATTGGATTTATTTTTATTGTTGCGATGTCTATCGTTATTTAACCGCTATGAAAGATGGCAAAAGAGCGCTGTAAAATAGAAGATTTCTGTTTTACAGCGCCTTTTAAATTCTTAACAGTTCAGACGTTATCTTCTTATATTTGATAAAATTTCCCAAAACAAAGCTTGACACGAAAACAAGCCTGTGTTATCATGTAGAATGCACTATTGTGGTGAGCTATGCTCTATTTTTATGGCAGGCATTGTCGAAAACGACGAAAAATGCTGTAATTCACAACTAAAATAAGGGGTGAACGTCAATGGAAAAAAACAGGATACGTCCTATTACAACCGGTAAGAGTAGTAGAATGAGCTATTCAAGGCAGAAAGAAGTTTTGGAGATGCCGAATCTTATCGAGGTCCAGAAGGATTCCTATGAATGGTTTTTGAGTGAAGGACTTCGGGAGGTTTTTGATGACATATCTCCGATTGCTGACTACAGCGGGCATCTGAGTCTTGAATTTGTGGATTTTACACTGTGTACAGGCGAAGGCGACATTAAATATACAATCGAGGAATGCAAGGAACGGGATGCAACCTATGCGGCACCTCTGAAAGTAAAAGTACGTCTTTACAACAAAGAGACGGATGAGATTAATGAACATGAGATTTTCATGGGCGATTTGCCGCTGATGACAGAAACTGGCACGTTTGTAATTAATGGTGCAGAGCGTGTTATTGTCAGCCAGCTTGTTCGTTCCCCCGGCATTTACTATGCAATCGATCATGACAAAGTAGGAAAAGGTCTGTATTCCTGCACGGTAATCCCCAACCGTGGTGCATGGCTGGAGTACGAAACAGACTCCAATGACATTTTCTATGTGCGGGTGGACCGGACCAGAAAGGTGCCTATTACCGTGCTGGTACGTGCCCTGGGTTTTGGAACCAATGCGGAGATTCTGGAGCTCTTTGGCGAGGAGCCGAAGATTATGGCAACTCTCAGCAAGGATACAGCAGAGAACTATCAGGAAGGTCTTCTGGAGCTGTACAAGAAGATTCGTCCGGGCGAGCCGCTGGCTGTGGAGAGTGCGGAGAGCCTGATTACCAGTATGTTCTTCGATCCCAGGAGATATGATCTGGCCAAAGTGGGCCGTTATAAATTTAACAAAAAGCTGATGCTGCGCAATCGTATCCGCGGACAGGTTCTGGCAGAGGACGTGGTGGATACCATGACCGGCGAGATTATTGCGGAAGCAGGAACAGAGGTTACAAGAGAACTGGCGGATGAGATTCAGAACGCGGCAGTTCCCTTTGTGATGATTAAAAATGAGGAGCGGGATGTACGGGTAATCTCCAGCATGATGGTGGATATCCGGCACTTTATGGATGTAGAGCCAAAAGAGCTGGGCGTTACAGAGTTAGTATACTATCCTGCCCTGAAAAAGATACTGGAAGAATCTAGCGATTTGGAAGAGCGCAAAGCAGCTGTAAAGCGGGATATCCATGAGCTGATTCCCAAGCATATTACAAAAGAAGATATCATTGCTTCTATTAATTATAATATTCATCTGGAGTATGGAATCGGAAATGATGACGATATCGATCATCTGGGCAACCGGCGTATCCGTGCAGTGGGAGAACTGCTGCAGAACCAGTACCGGATTGGCTTGTCCAGAATGGAGCGTACGGTCCGGGAGCGTATGACCACCCAGGATCAGGAGAATATTACGCCTCAGTCCCTGATCAATATCAAGCCGGTTACTGCAGCCGTGAAGGAATTCTTTGGTTCCTCCCAGCTGTCCCAGTTTATGGATCAGAATAACCCTCTGGGCGAGCTGACCCACAAGCGCCGTCTCTCAGCCCTGGGACCTGGCGGTCTTTCCAGAGACCGTGCAGGATTTGAGGTGCGTGACGTACATTACTCTCATTATGGAAGAATGTGCCCCATTGAGACCCCTGAAGGTCCCAACATCGGTCTGATCAACTCTCTGGCAACATACGCCAGAATCAATGAATACGGCTTTGTGGAGACACCCTACCGTAAGATTGACAAAACGGATCCCAAGAATCCCCGTGTTACCGATGAAGTTGTCTATATGACGGCGGATGAAGAGGATAATTATCATGTGGCCCAGGCGAATGAGGCCCTGGATGAAGAAGGCCATTTTGTGCGCAGGAATGTTTCCGGTCGTTACAGGGAAGAGACCCAGGAGTATGAGCGCTCCATGTTTGACTATATGGACGTGTCTCCCAAGATGGTATTTTCCGTGGCGACAGCGTTGATTCCTTTCCTGGAGAATGACGATGCCAACCGTGCTCTGATGGGCTCCAACATGCAGCGTCAGGCTGTGCCTCTGCTGATGACGGAGGCGCCGGTAGTCGGTACGGGAATGGAGACCAAGACAGCGGTTGACTCCGGTGTCTGCGTGGTGGCAAAGCATGCAGGCGTGGTGGAACGTTCGGTTTCCAATGAAATTGTAGTAAAATGCGCAGATGGGACCAAGGATACCTACCGTCTGACAAAGTTTGCGCGGAGCAACCAGAGCAACTGCTACAATCAGAAGCCCATTGTGTACAAGGGAGAAAAAGTTGAGGAAGGACAGGTCATTGCAGATGGTCCCTCCACAGCAGGCGGCGAGATTGCCCTTGGCAAAAATCCGCTGATCGGATTTATGACATGGGAAGGTTACAATTACGAGGACGCAGTTCTTCTGAGCGAGCGTCTGGTTCAGGAGGATGTATACACATCCGTTCATATTGAAGAGTATGAGGCAGAGGCCCGTGACACCAAGCTGGGACCTGAGGAGATTACCAGGGATGTGCCGGGTGTAGGCGAGGATGCCTTAAAGGATCTGGATGAGCGTGGAATCATCCGTATTGGCGCGGAGGTCCGTGCAGGCGACATTCTGGTGGGCAAGGTAACTCCCAAGGGAGAGACAGAACTGACAGCAGAGGAGCGTCTTCTGCGGGCGATTTTTGGAGAAAAGGCCCGTGAGGTAAGAGATACATCTCTGAAAGTGCCTCATGGAGAATATGGAATTGTGGTGGATGCCAAGGTATTTACCAGGGAGAACGGCGATGAGCTTTCTCCGGGAGTGAATCAGGCTGTGCGTATCTACATTGCCCAAAAGAGAAAGATTTCCGTAGGCGACAAGATGGCAGGCCGTCACGGCAACAAGGGTGTTGTTTCCCGTGTGCTGCCGGTGGAGGATATGCCCTTCCTGCCCAACGGACGTCCACTTGACATTGTGCTGAATCCCCTGGGCGTGCCTTCCCGTATGAACATCGGACAGGTACTTGAGATTCACTTAAGCCTGGCGGCAAAGGCCCTTGGATTTAACGTGGCAACGCCGGTATTTGACGGAGCCAATGAGAATGACATTATGGACACTCTGGATCTGGCCAACGATTATGTGAATCTG
>CATJHO010000052.1 GCA_949740535.1 uncultured Lachnospiraceae bacterium | reverse complement strand
GGGACGCCCAAGGGCTGCAGCAGTCTCTGCCAGGACGCGCTTTCGCTCCATTCAAACGCAGCGGACGCTAAGCTCATGGTGCGCCTGCGGCTTCCATTCGCTAAGCGCCGGCGTTTTCATAGGGTCCCCGCAGAGACTGCTGTAACCCTTGGGCTGTGCTTTGAATAAATTCATGTGTGAATTCACAGAAGATTTTCTGCTTCTTTAATATTTAGTGGATCAGAAATAAAATATCAGCTTTTTATTGCAGAACAAGAAGTGAATGAATGCCAGACAACAGCAGGATATCCTGCGTCCGTCTCCCCCACACCTCCTCCCCCAGTTCCATAAATCATAGCTGACAAAGATTCAGCAATCCCATCAGAATTCTCAAGAACCGCAAGTTTCCAGAACCCAAGGTTGACGATAACCACCCAAAAGTGATATGATAACTGGGCAGGTTATAAAAACCTAATTTATGCAAAAAAAGGATGTGAAGAGTCCGTGGACGGGCGAAGTCGAAGTTGTAACTTAAGACAGAACAAAAATACGTATGGACATGGGCTCTTTGCATCCCATATCTGATTTTGTCAGACAGGGTATGAATCGAGAGGCGTGAACAGTCATTTACGGACCTGGCGGCGTTTGGGCTGGCAGGGCGTGGATGATTTTGCCATGTCCATCCGCAGGAACGGAGGAGATTGACATGGCAATGGGAAATTTTGACTGGGAGCTGTTGACGGAGCTTTTGGAAAAAAGGCAGTTTCGGAAGCTCCGGGAGACCATGGCCGAGATGAACGAGGTAGATATAGCGGAGTTCATTGAGGACCAGGAGCTGGAAAAGAAGGTGCTTGTGTACCGGATGCTGCCCAAAGAGCTGGCGGCAGATGTGTTTTCTTTCCTGGAAGTGGAAGATCAGGAGCACATTATCAACAGTATCACAGACTATGAGCTGGGAAAGATCATTGAAGATCTGTATGTGGACGATGCGGTGGATATGCTGGAAGAGCTTCCGGCGATTGTGGTCAAGCGTGTTCTGCAGAATGCGGCGCCGGATACCAGGGCGCTGATTAACCAGTTTCTGCAGTATCCGGAGAACAGCGCCGGAAGTATCATGACGGCGGAATACATCGGGCTGAAGCGCAATATGACGGTAGAGCAGGCCTTTGCCTATATCCGGGAAAACGGCGTGGATAAGGAGACCATCTATACCTGCTTTGTGACAGACAGCAAGCGCCGCCTTCAGGGAGTTGTCACGGTAAAGGAACTGCTGATGAATCCCTATCATACGATTATTAAGGATATTATGGATGAGCATATCATCTATGCAGTGACCACAGAGGATCAGGAGGAGGTTGTGGAGACCTTCAATAAGTATGATCTGCTCTGTCTGCCGGTGGTGGATCATGAGGACCGGCTGGTAGGCATTGTCACAGTAGACGATGTGGTAGAGGTTATGGAGCAGGAGGCTACGGAGGATTTTGAGAAGATGGCGGCTATGCTTCCCTCGGAGAAGCCTTATCTGAAAATGGGCGTGCTGGAGCTGGCCAGGAACCGCATTCCCTGGCTGCTTCTTTTGATGTTTACATCCCTGCTGACAGGGGCCATTCTGGTGAATTATGAGAATGCGCTTCAGATGATTCCATTGATGGTAAGCTTTATTCCCATGCTCATGGATACCAGCGGAAACTGCGGCAATCAGAGCAGCACCATGGTGATTCGCGGAATGGCAGTGGGGGATATCGAACTGCGGGATGTGTTCAAAGTGGTCTGGAAGGAGTTCCGGGTGGGAATTCTGTGCGGTATGGTACTGGCAGCTGCGAACTATATACGGCTGATGCTCCAGTATCCCGGACAGCAGATGATAAATCTGGTAGTGGTTCTGACCCTTGTGCTGACTGTGATTCTGGCCAAGACCATCGGCTGTACGCTTCCTATGCTGGCCAAGCGGCTGAAGTTAGACCCGGCCATTATGGCTGCGCCGCTGATTACGACGATCGTGGATGCCTGCAGTCTGATGATTTATTTCCAGGTTGCCAGCGCGCTTCTGAATATATAAATTAGGAATATTACCCTCTCTTGACCGTGTATGCTCTTGTCAAGAGAGGGTACGGAACTGAAATAAATAAAAACAGTAATATCCATGGAGCATACAGAAGAATTTACGGACGCGTTTTTTGCGGCCGGAAATACTTCTTATACCGGTATGCGTAAGGGATATTACGGAACTAAAATAAATAAAAACAGTAATATCCGTGAAGCATACAGAAGAATTTACGGACGCGTTTTTGGCGGCCGGAAATACTTCTTATACCGTATGCGTAAGGGATATTACGGAACTAATAATGAAAGGAGCTTATAGCTTATGTTGGGAGATAAAAAAGTCCTGTTCAGCGGCATGCAGGCAACAGGAAATCTAACCCTGGGAAATTATCTGGGAGCTCTGAAGAACTGGGTAACCTTGAGTGATGAATATGAGTGCTTCTACAGTGTGGTGGATCTTCATTCCATTACGGTCAGGCAGGATCCGGCGGAACTGCGCCGCCGGGCACGTGCTCTGCTTACCTTGTATATTGCGGCAGGCCTTGATCCGGAAAAGAACTGTATTTACTACCAGTCTCATGTATCAGGCCATGCAGAGCTGTCTTGGATTCTCAACTGTTTTACCTATATGGGAGAGCTGAACCGGATGACCCAGTTCAAGGATAAGGCGGCGAAACATGCGGACAACATCAATGCGGGCCTGTTTACGTATCCCGTACTGATGGCGGCGGACATCCTGCTCTATCAGGCAGATGTGGTTCCGGTAGGTGTGGACCAGATGCAGCATCTGGAGCTTACCAGAGACGTTGCCCAGCGTTTTAACGGTGTTTACGGAGATGTGTTTACGGTTCCGGAAGCTTATATCGGCAAGGTGGGTGCGAAGATAATGAGCCTTCAGGATCCGGCGAAGAAGATGTCCAAATCCGATGAAAATCCCAACGGCAGTATTTACCTTATGGACGATCCGGACACGATTATGCGTAAGTTCAAACGGGCGGTGACGGATTCCGAGAGCCAGATCCTCTATCGGGATGAGCAGCCGGGAATTAAGAATCTGCTCGATATTTACTGCGCATGTACCGGAAAGACGCCGGAGGAGGCAGTGCGTGAATTTGACGGCAAAGGTTATGGAGAGTTCAAACCTGCGGTGGGAGAGGCCGTGGTTTCCGTGCTGAAGCCCCTGCAGGATCGGGTGGCAGAACTTACAAAGGATAAGGCCTATATTGATTCTGTAATTAAGAATAACGCAGAGAAAGCCCAGTATTTTGCCAATAAAACACTGCGGAAGGTTCAAAAGAAGGTAGGATTTCCAGAGCGGGCGAGGTAATTTATATCTTTGTTACAAGGCTGTAAACAAAGATATTAAAAAATTTGATGAAGGCAGGAGCTGTGGAAATGCAGCTCCTTTTTTATATGCAGCACTGAGGCCGGATTGTAAAGAAACTTTTTGACCTTATGCTGCAGGACTGCTATAATAGTAATAGCAGTTCTATAAATTCAGAACAGTGTTGATTCAAAGTCTTTGTTAAAGGTTATTGGTATAAAATGAAAAAAAGAGAGAATCGAGAGAAAAAAGACAGCAGAAAGATTTTGATTGCCCTGATTCTGGTTGTGTTTTTGACGCTGGGCAGTTTTGTTATCTTTATTGCGGCGAGAATATCAGAAGAAATGTCCTTGTCTGCCATTGGCAATCTAAGCGAAAGCCTGGAACTGCTCAAAGGCACAGTGGAGGTATTGTTTCAGAGAGAGGCCCAGTATCAGAAGCTGATTGCAGAGGAACTGGGGATTATAGGAGACCCGGAAGAATTTATCCGTTCCTATGATCGGAACGATACGCTGGTAAAGATGTCGCTTGTATTCTCTGGAGAGACCGAGGGAATTTCCAATACCGGAGAGGTTTTTCATCCAGAGGAGCTGGATTTCTCCAATGAAGAGACAGTAGAAGGACTGCCCATCTCCATTTCCTATATTAACAGTATGGGAACTTGGGCTTATACCATGAAATGTCCGGTTATAAGGGATGGGGAGGAGCTGGGGACTCTTTACGTGGAATATATCTATGATTCTTTTGACAAGGCACTTCCAGATAAGCTTTATAATGGAAGCGCTACGCTTTATATTATGGACGGCCGGACAGAGCGGTTTCTGTTAAAGCCCAAGGGGATTGGCGAGCGGGATGCAGGACATCTGAATCTGCAGGATTTTTACCGGGCGAACAATATTCTGGAGAAAGATATCCAGGAAGAAATTTCTAAAAGCATGGAAATGGATAAGAATGTGATGTTTTATCACAAGATCCGCAATAAAGATTCACTGATTTATATGTGGGCAGTAAACCGGGGAGCGGCATATCTCATTGGATATGTGCCGGTAGAGGCGATTCAGAGAGAGGGCGATGCCGTAAATCAAAATATTTTTATTGTAGTGGTCGTGATGCTTGCCGCATTTTTTATCTGCTGCTTTGTATTTTTTCTCTATGAGCGGCAGCAGAACAGGTTCCGCCGGGAACGGGAAGCAGAGCGGGAGCTGCACAATCAGCAGCTGGGGGAGGCTTTGAGAGCGGCTCAGGTAGCCAACAGTTCCAAAACTACGTTCCTCTCCAATATGTCTCATGATATCCGTACGCCTATGAATGCAATTCTGGGCTTTACTACCCTGCTTGCCAAGGATGCCGAGAATCCGGTCAAGGTACGGGAATACACAAAGAAGCTTACGGCTTCCGGACAGCATCTTCTGAGCCTGATCAATGATGTTCTGGATGTGTCCAAGATTGAGAGTGGAAAAGCTGTGCTTACCATCGTGGAATTTAAGCTGAACAGCATTATTTCTTCTGTGGATGCTATTATTCGTCCGGCAGCAAAGAGCAAGGGACAGAAATTTGATATTCTTGTGACAGGAATCCGTCATGAATGCCTGGCAGGGGATGAAACAAGGCTGAATCAGATTCTTATAAACCTTCTCTCCAATGCGGTGAAGTATACCCAGGAGGGAGGAAGCATCTGGTTTCGGATTATCGGGCTGGAACAGCGCTCCAGCCAGTTTGAGCATATCCGTATTGAGGTGGAGGACAATGGCTACGGTATGACGCCGGAATACCTGGAGGTTATTTTTGACGCCTTTACCAGAGCAGAGAACAGCACCACAAATAAAGTCCAGGGAACAGGCCTTGGGATGGCGATCACGAAGAACATTGTGGAGCTTATGGGAGGAACCATCGAGGTAGCCAGTGAGGTAAACAAAGGAACCATCTTTACGGTAGAGCTGGAACTGCGGATTTCAGAACAGGAGGAAGACGCTGGATTCTGGAAGAATCATGGGGTATCACGGATTTTGGTAGTGGATGATGATAAAGATGCCCGTGAGAATATTCAGGCTCTGATGGAAGATACGGGAGTTCAGGTTGACACGTGTCCCGATGGCGGGACAGCTGTCCGGGCAGTTGAGAAGGCCTGTGAAAAGAAAGAGCTCTATTATTTGCTCCTGCTGGATTGGAAAATGCCGGGGATGAATGGTATAGAGACAGCCAGACGGATCCGGGAGCAGATAAAGGAACAGATTCCGATTCTGCTTTTCACAGGTTATGACTGGGAGGAAATCGAGGAAGAGGCCCATGAGGCGGGAATTGACGGATTTCTTACAAAGCCCTTCTTTGTGTCTGCGTTGAAAGAAAAGGTTCTTGATCTGCATGTCAGAGGAAGAGAGCGGATCTGGCAGGAGGATGGAGGCTTTCGCCTGGACGGGGAGCATTTTCTGGTGGCAGAGGATAATGAGGTCAATGCAGAGATTCTGGAGGAGCTTTTGGACATTGAGGGTGCTACTTGTGAGGTGGTATCCAACGGACAGCTGGCAGTAGAGCGTTTTATCCGTGCAGAAAAAGGAGAGTTTGACGCTATTTTGATGGATGTTCAGATGCCGGTGATGAACGGCTATGAGGCAACCAGGCAGATTCGGGCTCTGGAGCGGGAGGATGCGGCAGAAATTCCCATCATAGCAATGACGGCTAATGCTTTTGCGGAGGATGTGAAGGATGCTGTCAACGCAGGGATGAGTGCGCATGTGTCAAAGCCGGTGGATATGGAGCTTTTGAAAAGGACAATAAAAGAAATGCAGAGAAGAGGTTAGAATATGAGAAAGGGTTTCGTAAAAGGATTCGCGGTACTGCTGGCGGGTCTTGCGCTGACAGGAATGGCGGCATGCGGAAGAAAAGGGAATGGCGCGGTCAATCTGGCGGACGGGGAGGAACAGACGGAAAGAGTCGTCAATTTGTTTGGGCCTACGGAGAAATCTAATCCGGATGTAGACAATATTGCCCGGACAGCTCAGGAACTGACCGTTCTGATGGCGGAGGAACAGCTGGGAGTAAGGGTAGAGTACCGCACTTACACAGCGGAGGATTATCAGGATAAGACCTATGATGACGTTACCCTGGCCAGGGCCCGCAGCGATATGGATGATTTCTATCTGTTGAATCCAGATACCATTCAGGTGCTTGGAATGGAAGAGAAACTCGCAGATTTGTCTGTGCTTGAAAGCGCCGCCAATCTCCGTGAAGTGGTAAAGGCGGCGAATACAGTAAATGGAAAGCTGGTGGCGGTTCCTCAGGAAGTAGTCGTTTACGGGCTCTTTGTTAATAAGGATCTATTTGATAAATATGAACTGGAACTGCCCAATACGCCGGAGGAATTTTTGGAATGCTGCCGGGTATTTAAAGAAAACGGCATCGAGACGCCCGTTGGAGCAAACCGCTGGTGGCTTGAAAATTTTGTCCTCTCCCAGGCTTATGCAGATCTGTACAACGGCGGGAATACAGAGGCAGAAATTGCAGGGCTCAACAGCGGAGAGACAAAATACAGTGATTATATGCGTTCTGGTTTTGAATTTTTGAAAACCTTGATTGATATGGAATATGTGGATGCCGGGAAAGCTTATACTTACGAGGCAATTGAGGGAGAGGGGCCTGATTTTCTGGCACAGAATACACCGATTGTCATGGCTTACTGGGGGGCGGCCAATTCAGAGACTGCTTATGGAAGGCCGGATTTCAATCTTCAGGTGATTGGGTTTCCTACAGAGCGCGGACAAATGCCGGTGGTATCCATGTCAGGGTATGGAGTCTGTGCCAATGCAAAGCATCTGGAGGATACACTTGCGGTGATGGATGTGATGCTTTCCGATGAAGCGCTTCAGATTTACGCAGAGAACAATAAGGTGATTTCGCCTTCCAAAAATGTAGAGGTGGAATGCATTGATGCCCTGAAGCCTCTGAATCATCTGGTGGATGAAGGAGTCTATGTCTTAGGATCCAATGCGAATCTTAAGGTAGAGCAGTGGGGGAATCTCTGTCTGATTGTGCGTGACCTGCTGGGAGGCGCCTCTGTGGAGGACTGCCTGGCGGAGATTGACCGGCTGCAGGAGGAATCCCTGGCGGAGTAAGTGTTTTTAATCAAGATATACAGCAGTTTTGCGATGCTTTTGTGCAGGCGCAGAACTGCTGTTTTGTTTTGGGTGAAAATTTATTTTTCTAATTCTGTGACATTTAAGCCTTTTCGGAAGTATAATAGGTACAGGCCTGGAAGGAGGAGCATATGAATCGGGAGACGGAACGAAAGCAGATAGAAGCTCTGATTTTAAAATACGAGAAAACGGTATACAAGCTGGCTTATTCTTATATGAGGAATAAGCAGGATACGGACGACATTTATCAGGAGGTTTTCCTGCGGTTTTTCCGAAAGAGACCGGAATTTGAAAGCGAAGAACATGAGAAAGCCTGGTTTATCCGGGCAACGATCAACTGCTGTAAGAGTTATTACCGCTCAAACTGGGTAAAACGTACCATAGCTTTGGAGGAAAATACTCTGGGCAGGGAAGACAGTTATGAGATGGAAGAGCGGAGCGGACTCTTCTATGCGGTTATGGAGCTTCCCGTAAAGTACCGGACTGTGATACATCTCTTTTACTATGAGGGCTATACGGTGAAGGAGATTGCGGAGCTGCTGGATGAAAAGGTGACCACAATTACCACCCGCCTGAGCCGGGCAAGAGAACAGCTGCGGGAAGTGCTGGATGCAGAAGCGGGATGGCCGTCAGAAGGGCGCCAGGGCTCCAAAGAAATGAAACATTTACCGGTACTGGGACAAAAAGAAGTCTGTGCCGCCAAACCGGCGGTGAGGGGACATTACGTTCATTGACAGGAGGAAGGCAGATAATGAGTATAAAAGGATATAAGCGTGCATTTTCAGGGATTGAGCCCTCCAAAGATCTGCATGACTCCTTATTGGAGGCAGTTTTAAAGGAGGAGAGCGGGATGAAACGG
>CATJHO010000051.1 GCA_949740535.1 uncultured Lachnospiraceae bacterium | reverse complement strand
TTCCTTGTGCACTATGACTACTTACAGGATAATTATAGAGAAATTTATGACAGATTTCAATAAGAAATTCTTCGATTTTCTATAAATTTTTTTGGATCTGAAGACTTCCTATGCCAAATTACCAGACCATCTCCTAAGATCGAAGCTGTAACACATTACTCCTCCCGAATCATAATTTCCTGCGGCGTCCAATAGTAAGCTCCGTCTGTCAGGGCGTATTCCTCCGGCGGCGCCTCCCCTCCGGCACAGCTGACCGCTATCTCCAGTATGGCACTGGCATAAAGCTCCTTATTGGCAGAAACCGTGCCCAGAAGCTTGCCATTTTCCAGGGCTTCCAGCCCCACCATGGTGCCGTCAATTCCGATAACATTCACTTTTTTAACTCCCTCCCGGTCCAAGGCATCGATGGCCCCCAGCGCCATATCATCGTTGTTGCTGACCACCAGCTCTATGGTTTCCCCATAGGCCGCAAGCCATTGCTCCATCAGGGCCGATGCCTGGCTGCGCTCCCAGTTGGCGATCCCGCCGGTGATCTTTTCAATGGGCACGCCGCCGTCCTTCAAGGTCTGAATGGACCACTCTGTCCGGATCAGGGAGTCCTGATGACTGCTCTCTCCCTCCAGCAATACATAGCTGACCACTCCGTCGCCGTTTAAATCCACAGCTTCCGGCCGCTTCTCATAAAGATCCACCACCATCTGGCCCTGCAGAACAGCCGTCTCTTTGGCATCCACCCCCACGTAATAAAGCTGCTCCCAGCGGTTCATATCCTCCTCCACCGGCTGACGATTGAAGAAAACCACCGGCACCCTGGCCGTTATGGCTTTGTCAATCATATTGGAAGCATCCATGCGGTCCACCGGATTGATGCACAGCACATCACATCCCAGGGAAATGAAGCGCTCCACCTGATTGTTCTGGGTATTCTGGCTGCCCTTGGCATCCTGAATGTCCAGCATCACCTTGACATTATGCTCACGCTCATACTCCTTCGCCTTCTCTTCCAGCTCGCTGCGGATATTGTTGATAAAGGTGTCATCCCCCCGGTAGAGGCTGATTCCGATGCGGACAGATTCCTTCTCCTCCGCCTTCTGGGCATCCCCGCAGGCCGCCAGGAGCAGTGTCAGAAGACAAACTGCAGACAATACCTTGTAATTTCTCTTTCGCATACAAAAACCTCCTAATTACAGTTCCGCAGCCCCTTCTCCTGCCCAGCTCCTCCAGAAGGGTTTCCGGCCGTTAAATACCGTCCGGAAATCCTTCTGGGCCGTATCCGGGGACTGCTGTTTTAAAAACTATTACAGTTCCGCAGCCCCTTCTCCTGCAGCCCTCTCCTCCCCTACTCTATGGGAAAGAGCAGCGCCTCATAGGCCGGAGCCCGCAGATCTTTTTTCTCTATATAGTAGAAATCCACTTGTATCTCCTCCGGACGCCTTAAGCCTTCTTGTGCCTGCACGGCCAGCTGCACGCCGGTATAACCTCTCTTGAATTCATCTGTCACACAGATTCCGCTGATAAGCCCCTTATCCAGTTCATTAAAAATGGTCATGGTGCTGCCCCGCCCGTAAAGGCCCTCTGTATCATCCTGCAGTAAGGAATCATCTCCCAGAAGCCCTGCCGCCTCAGCCAGTATCTCCGGACTCTCCGCCAGAATAACCGCTTTTTGTCCAGATGCAGCCGCAGTCTCCCGCAGAGTACCCGGAAACTGCTTGGGTTCCCATTCTATTCTCTGAAACTCTCTGCCATTCTCCTGAAGCACCCGCTCCGCTCCTTCCCGAAAACGACGGCCTGCCGGGCCTGAGCCTTTGGAATCAGTAAGCAGCAGAACCGGACATCCCTCCGGCTCCTTTGCCAGTGCCTGTCCTGCCAGCTCCTCCCCCATTTTCTCATAATCAACCACTATGGTCTTTGCCACCAGGCTTTCCGTCTGACCGGAGCTCAAAAGCACCGCAGGAATTCCTATCTGTTTTCCTTCCAGCGCATCTGCCACCAGGAGTTCGTCTACGGGAACGATAATCAGCGCATCCGCTCCATCCTGCTGTTCCCGCTCAATCAGTTCCATCTGCTGGGCTGCGTCCAGTTTTTCGTACAGGGTGATAAAGCGGACATCCGCATTAAATTCCACAGCTGCCTGTTCCATACCCCTGCGGAAATTGCTGTACTGATCGTCCCGGACATCCTCGATAATCACCGCCACCTGGTAGATCTCTTTCTCCGGCTCCCGGATAATCAGATCCGTCGAGCACATGAGAAACAAAACAAGCAGGAATATCATATACAGAACGATCATCCATTTTCCACGTTTTCCTATCATGCCTGCTTCCTCTCTATGGCTTCTGTGTAGACCTTTGCCGGCAGATGAATCCGAATCAAAGTTCCCTCATCGGGCTCTGACTCAATGGCAAGACCGTAATTCTCACCAAAATACAGCTTAATCCGCTCGTTTACATTCTTCACGCCGATACCGGATCCCTGGCGGGATGTGGTGTGCGGCTCGTCTCCAAAAAGATTCTCCACCTGTTCCGCTGTCATGCCAAGGCCGTTATCCCGCACCAGGAACCACAATTCCTCTCTTTCCCGGTACACTTGTATGTGAATCTCTCCATCGCCGTCCATAAATTCCATGCCATGATAAATAGCATTTTCCACCAGCGGCTGCAGCATCAGCTTCAGACTTGCCAGATTCTTCACTTCGTCTTCCATCTCAATGGCATAAGTAAATTTATTTTTGAATCTCATCTGCTGAATCATCAGGTAATTGCGCGCATGTTCCAGTTCATCGCACACTGGAATGATACTTCTGCCCTTGCTTAAACTGATACGGAAAAACCGGGCCAGAGCCGTCACGACCTTCACTGCTTCCTGCTTATGCTCATTTTCAATCATCCACACAATGATATCCAGGGTATTGTAAAGGAAGTGCGGGTTAATCTGAGACTGCAGAGTATCAAATTCGCTTTTGCGCTTGGATTCATGCTCTGTCACAATATCCTGCATCAGAGCTTTGATCCGCTTTGCCATATCCCCGATGGACCGCCCCAGATGCTGGAGCTCATAGGAACCTCTGATGGAAATGCGGGTATCCAGATCCCCTTCCTCTATGGCATTGACCGACTTCTCCAGATCCTGTATGGGATTGGTGATACGGGAAGAGATAAATGCATTAATGAGCATCAGTACCAGCAGAAAGGAGGCCGCCACAAATACCACAAACAAACGCATCTTCAGGTTGCTTAAGGACAACCCCTTCTCCGGAGTCACACTCAAAAGCTTCCATCCCGTATAGCCTACAAACTTTACATTGACATCCCGTTTTTCCCCGTTGTATTCCTCCTGATAGCTGCCGTCCCGGTAACCTGCCGCTGCTGCCGTATTCTCGGTCATCTGCCCGGTTTCAATCAGCTGCATTTTTGGATGATAAATCAGCTCTCCGCTGCCGCCGATCATATAGAGATATCCCTGATTTCCCAGAGAAATATTGTCAAGAATCTGCTGGAGGCTGCTGTAACGGATATCAATCAGCAGAATCCCCTGATTGGTGGAAGTCCCCTGGGTTATCTCCACCGCGCGGGTCAGCGTGATTACCCAGCGGTACTGATTTTCATTGTTGTCAAAGATATACTGCACATGGGGCGTGGTAAAATGCAGATTGTCCGTCCGTTCCAGCGTATTTCCAAACCATTCTTCCTTCGTCACATCCAGATCCGTCTTCAGCCTGGCCGCAGGAACCGCTTCCAGAAGTTCTCCGTCCTTGGACAAAAGCGCAATATTGGCAATACTGTCCTTATTGTTGTCGTACAGCAGAGTAATCTGGCTGTTCACCGACTCTGCCGACAGATCCGCATTCTTGATCACACCGTAATAAAGACTGTCTGACAGCTTCATAATGGTACGCAGATACGAGTCCACAGAACGGTTTACCTGTCCCAGCACGGCCTGATTTTCCTCACGCACCACGGCCGCCAGCTGGCGGGACATCTGCACATACAAAGCGATGCCGCTGAGCAGCATAGCCACCAGCGCGCTGACCGTAAAATAAATAAAGATTGTATACCGGATACTGGTCTTCTTCCAGAAATCCGTCCATTTTCCCTTATCCATTCCCCTGTGTTCCTCTGTACTTGGTAGGTGACACACCGAAACGCTTCTTAAACACATAGCTGAAATAGTTCTGTTCCTGATATCCCACCTTCTGGGCAATCATATAAGTCTTGTCATCTGTATTCTTCAAAAGTTCCACTGCTTTTTTCAGACGTACCTCTGTAAGATAGTTGACATAACTTTGTCCCGTCTCCTTTTTGAACACTGTTGAAAAGTAAGCCGGGCTCATATGCAGATGCCGGCAGAGCATCTCCACAGACAAATCCGGCTCCGAATAATGCTCCCAGATATAACCCTTTGCCTCCAGAATCACCCGCTTGGTCGTATTGTCACGCTCCTGATTGAGCGCTTCGTTCATGCGGCAGGCAATGGGAAGGATCTCCCCGGCAAATTCCTCTCTGCGGTAGATTCCCTTCATAATATCTGTATACCGGTTCTCAGAGTCAAACATCTGGCCCATATCCAGATCGTACTGCTCCATAAGCCTGGTCATACAGTTCACAATTGACAGCATATAAACCTGATGCTGTCTGGCATGGACCTTGGCATCCTCCATCCGGGCAGTTAATTCCCGGATCACCCTTTCAATCTGCTCCCTTGGTCCGAACTTAATGGCCGCCGTCAGCTGTTCCTCTCCTTCTGCGTCCAGCTGCAGCTTTCCCCGGTTCACCGGTTCTACATCATTGATGTAAATCACCTGTCCATTGCCCACAATCGCCCGGTATCCCAGCGCATCCACCGCCGTCTGATAAGAACAGCTGATCTCCTGCAGGGTATCGCAGCTGCGGCCTGCGCCAATGGTGATCACAACCCCCAGCATACGCCTGCTCTCCTTGCAGATGTCATTTAAGAGATTGAGAAGTCCTGTCTGGGTATTGCCCTCATCGACCGCTGCAATGACCGTGATTCCATCCATGGAATTGAAAATGGCGGATCGGCAGTAAGTTTTCAGATGATCCTCCACCAGCCGCCACACAGAGATGGGAATCAGTTCCTGATGCTTGGAAAGTTCCTGGTTCTCGGTCCGCTCCATCTGCTCCACATGGATTACCGCCGCCAGCCATTTGCGGGCATCCAGAATGTCAATCCCGTATTCCCGCAGTTTCGGCACAATGCTGTCCACATCTCTCGTCCGGCTGACCAGATCATTTAGGAACAGCTCCCTAAGAATGGGCAGACTGCCCAGATAGCTCTCCCGCAGAGTACTGATGTTCCGGCGCTGTTCAATCTCCTCATCCAGACTCATCCTGGTCCGCCGCAGGATCTCCGCCAGCTCCTGACTGTTCACCGGCTTTAAAATATACTCTGTGACATTGAGCTTGATAGCCTGCTGGGCATACTCAAAATCATCATAGCCGGAGAAAATCAAAATTTTAATAAAAGGATATTTCTCCCGTATCTTAGCCGTCAGCGCCAGGCCGTCCATATACGGCATACGGATATCTGTCATGACTACGTCCGGCTCCAGCTGCTCCAGCTTCTCCAGCGCCTCCTCGCCATTCTCCGCATCTCCCACCATGGTGAAGCCAAGCTGCTCCCAGTCCATCTGGCGGATCATGGCTTTGCGGACCTCTTCCTCATCGTCTACCAGCATGATACGGTATAAGCTCATTGGGGTTTCCTGCCTTTCCGATTTATTAGTCTAATTGTATCATACCCAAAAATCGGCAACAAGAGGGGGTGCGCGCAAAATCTTTTTAATTCTGGTTTTACCGGTTTTCTTTTACGGAAACTGCCTGCTATCGCAATACCGCCCATTTACAGCCAGAATTTCCTTATTTGACAGCACGCAAAAATCCCCTGCTGCTTTTGCGTAAAGTAACAGGGGATTTCTCTTTATTAATACTTACAAATAATCAAACTGCCGCCAGTTCAGCATCCACATTACTTGCTGTTAACAGCCGCCTGCGCCGCTGTTTCCACCAGACGGTTTCTTATCGCTGTCAGATGTTCCGACAGGCTCGTAATTTCCCCTAAAGGTGTGATACTTTCTCCATAAGGTTCTCCGTAACAGTCTTCGGCTATTTCTCCTGCATCTGTGAAATCCAGCACTAGACGAGGATCTGGAACAACAATTCTATTGAACGGTTAAACCGTGAGAACAAGCACCGGACAAAGGCGATCAGTGCATTTCTGGATGATCAGAGTGCCTTGATGCTGATATTCGCCAGACTGCGCCATGCCACCAGGACCCAATGGGACACCTGCCGTTACATGAGCATGGATCATCTCGCAAGACCAACGGATGAACTGTTGTCTGATATCATAACTGACTGACTACCAGCTACCAAACGGCGGGAATTAAATCTGCGAAAAAATCTTGACACTATCAATTTTTACCTTAATGTTCTATTACTTCGATATGCTTGGATACAACAGAATGCTCCAAGCATGAGGAACGTCCTTTCAATTTATTTCCTAAGATTATAAGCCTATATTTCGCTCTTGAAGAAGCAAGGTATAATAAATTATATGCTGAATATTTAATAAAATGTTGTGATATATCACTTGTGCCCATTGTTTGTGGAACTCTCCCTTCATCAACCCCTATAAGAATTACTGCCTTAAATTCAAGTCCGTTAATCGCATATGGCGAAGCTAAGACATAATCTTTAGTTGTTATTTTTTGAGAAAAGTCCAACAATATAAATTTCTTTCCCAAAATATCTTCTAAGTGCCCTTTCCCCTCTTTACTAACCCAAGAATCCTCAAATGAAATCACTGCAATGTCATTAGGTTTACATTGCAATTCTTTCATAATTTTTCCAATATGTTCATTTATTGATTTTAACATAACTATATCATCATTATACATATGCAAAATCGGTTTTGTACTTTTTTGTTCTTCCTCTTGAGTAAAATTACTTTGTGTTTCAATATAAGGATTTGAAAAATTCTCCTGAAACATCAATGTTCCGGATGCCGCAATGGATGCACAAAAATCAGCAATTTGAGGAGCATTACGAAATACTGTATAATATTTCTGACTAACTGTTGTCCCAAACGCT
>CATJHO010000050.1 GCA_949740535.1 uncultured Lachnospiraceae bacterium | reverse complement strand
TGATGTAGAGTGGGAGGTTGTATCCACTTCGGAGACGAATGAGGGTACAACTTATAACTATACGCCTGTGCTGCCGGAAACCTACGGGGAGCACAATGTACAGGTGCTGAACTCTCTGACACAGGCGCCGGCTATTTCGGCGACGGTGACGCCTGTGGCGGCTCCTGACAATTCTGGCGGGGCAGCTGGGAGCAGGGCGATTACGTCGTCAGAAGTGGATGGTGTATGGAATCTTGAAGGAAATGGCATCACGGTTGTTGGTCCGGAGAAAGACAGTGCCATGTGGACGACAGGTGCGAATCGTATTATGATATCGAAGCCTGGAAAATACGTGATCAAAGGTACCTTGAATTTTGAACCGGGGGTTCTGGCTTCCACGGATCCTTTTATAGAATTTACGGGTAAAGGCGAGTATAATATTACGCTGAGCGGCTTGCAGATTGATATCTCAGATAAGGAATATTCAGAGATTTTTTCCATACCGGCAGGTGTAACAGTTAATTTGTCTACAGGCGGAAAACCGGTATTAAAGAATAATACAAGTCATTCTTATCAAAGTGCAGTTGCCAATGAAGGAACTTTAAACATAAAAGAGAAGTCTGATCTGCAGTTTGTAGGTAAGTTCAAGAACGGCGGTACAATATCTGTGTCGGGCCAGAGCACGATTGATATTGATGGAGATGTAGAGAACAGTAAAAGTGTCGTGATCTCAGAGGGCAGCAAGATGGATGCCTATAATTTCACGAATAATGGCACATTGGAAGTGCTGGGCGCCCATGAAAATGGAAGTACTGTAAGCGTATTAAAAGTAGAGGGCCGTCTTCAGAACAGCAGCGGGAAAACGCTGACCCTCGATCAAGGAAAGGTGGAGGTTTTAGAGGGGCACGACGAGAAAGAAGATAAGACATTTGAACAGCTGATCGATAACCGGGGGACGCTGAAAATGCTTTCCGGTGCGACAGCGAGTACAAGAGATCTTAAGAATGACAGCGGGGCAGTACTGAATGTAACTGGAGTTGGCACAACACTGACTGCAAGCGGTAATTTGAAGAATGGTGGAAAACTGACCGTTGAGGAACAGGGAGCTGTGAATGCGGGGATCCTTGAGAATGCCAGCGAGCTGACTATTGGAACTAGTCTGATCAGTAAGGGAACGGTACAGATCACAACAGCAGGCTCTTCCAATGTGAATACAGGAACCATTGTCATTGAGTCAGGAAGCGCTTTGAAAAAGAGCAGTACCATTGGCGATGTAACACTTGCAAATGAGGGGTCGCTGACAATCAAAAAGAGTGATTGTCTGGGAATGGGAACAGAAGCGGTCAATCTGACTGGAGAGGGAGAATTCATTTTGATGGGTCTGGAAGGCGGTATGCTGTATACCGATCCGGCGGACTATACATTTGCCTTTGACGGCGCTCCCCATACCCAGGAGGTTCTTGGTGTGCAGACAGGAGGCAAGTGGATCCTGGACAGCACAAAACAGCCGGATGATACGGCAGATCCTGACGCTCCGGACGAAGGGGATGGCACGGGCGGCGCAGATGATAATATCGGGGTGATTCGCGTTGAGAAGAAGAAGGAAATTAACGGGGCTGAATTTGATGTAAAGGTGACAGCTCAGGTTAGGCATATTACATTGACGAGAAAGGAAGAGGCGGAAGTTAATGGCGCCAGCGGCTGGGAACCGTTTATCGAGCGGGCGGATCCGGTCAATGGTCTGGATACAATAGAGGTAACAGAGATTAGGGATCCGGGAACCTACAAAATCGTTTATGAAAATAAGGAGGATCCGGGACAGGAAGCGGAAGTGTCATTTGTAGTGACTCCCTGGAGTATGACCATCGTTACGGATCGTGGAGACGACGAAAAGGCGAAAGAGGAATGGACAGAAGGCGTATCTGCTGTATATGAGAATAAGCAGCGTATTGAAGTTACGGTAAAGGTGGCCATATTCAATGAGAAGAATAAGAAAGGACAGGTAACTCTGTTCTGGGATGCCTATGATGCAAGCTCGCCAGACGGTCCGATGACGACGAGAATGAACGACGGCAGACTGGTTGATATTAAGAGTGATGGAACCGGAGAGGTCAAATTTACAATTGAAACTGCAGATAAGGATTATATTCTTAAGCCGCCGGTGGATCTGGATCATATGGACAGTGAGGATGAGGCATACAAGAATCCTTATCGTCTGACTGCTGTGTATGAAAACAGAGATGGCAGTAACGGACTGCATAAATATCATTCAACGGGCGGAACTGCACTGCCTGAGCATGCTGGTTTGATAAAGAACAGTGATGGTACTGATTTTAACGGCCAATTACTGGGCTGGTATGCAGATAAGAAACTGATTGTAAAAAGACGCGTATCACAGGTTGATTTCAAAAGCTCCTATTACAGTATCGCCCATATTTATGACGGACAGTCTCTGGAAATGCCAAAG
>CATJHO010000049.1 GCA_949740535.1 uncultured Lachnospiraceae bacterium | reverse complement strand
GAGCGGGGTCTGACGGAGATGTCAATTCAGGTCTGGCGTACGTCTTTCATACATCTTTAGTACGACTTTATCAGACAGTTCTAAACTCTCACCTTTACACCCTTCGTATCCCTGTTTCCAACTTTCAGTTTATTTAATACCAGTTCTTTATCCCTGTAGGTTATGGTCCGCTCCTGACCGGACTGGTACAGCCAGACATGATCTGCTTTATCGTCTCCGCCCAGGCGCATTCCCCGCACGCCGATGGCTGTTTTCTTCTTTTCAGGAACTTCGGATACCGGGAAGCGCAGGAAATAGCCTTCTCTGCTCTGCAGTACCAGCTGTTCACTTCCTTCTATGGGCTCTGCCAGCAGGACTTCGTCTCCTTCTCCTAACTTGGTGGCTGCAACGGTCCGCTTGCTGGTCTCGAATTCACTTCCGTCTACGACCTTCAGCATACTGTCACGCGTGGCAAACAGCAGTTTTGACGTTTTCAGCGTCTCCATGCTTCCGATGCCTGCCAGTTGTTCCTCCGTGCTGTTGTAATTGCTGAAATTATCAATCGGAGCGCCTTTATCCCGAAAACGGCCGAAGGGCAGATCCTGGACCTTAATGGTATGCATACGGCCGGTATCGGTAAAGACACAGATACGGCCGGTATTCATACAGGAGAACACATACTTGTTTTCGCTGTCTGCCGCCTCTTTGTTGCGTTCGTAGGCAGCCATGTCTATGGTCTTCGCGTAGCCGAAGCGGTCCATCAGGAACATCACCGGCATTTCTTCGATCTTCTTTTCTTCAAAAACAATTTCTGCCGCGTTTTCTATGGAGGTCCTTCTGGGTCTGGCATAGGCTTTTTTGATGGCATCCATGTCTTTGAGAATCACCTTTGTCATACTGGAATGATTTTCCAGTATATCTTCGTAAAGGGCGATATTTTTCAAAGTCTGGGCATTTTCAGCCATCAATGCCTCAATCTCCAGGCCAATGAGACGATAGAGACGCATTTCCAGAATCGCCGCCGCCTGGCGTTCCGTGAACCGGAGCCTGGAGGCACGCTTTCTAGAAGCCTCGGATTTAAAACGGATGTTCTCAGTCTTTCCCTCGATCAGACAGGCCTTGGCATCCTTTACGCTCTTGCTGCCCCGCAGGATCTCGATAATCAGGTCAATCACATCGCAGGCCCGGATAAGGCCCTCCTGTATCTCTTTCTTTTCCTGCTCCTTGGCCAGAAGGGTCTGGTACTTCCGGGTAGCCAGCTCGTACTGGAACTCGATGTAGTATTCCAGGATCTGTTTTAACCCCAGAGTTTCCGGCCTACCGTCTGCAACTGCCAGCATATTGACGCCGAAGGTATCTTCTAAACGGGTCTTTTTGTAGAGCATGTTTTTGAGGTTCTCCGCATCTGTGCCCTTTTTCAGCTCCAGCACAATGCGGATGCCTTCTTTGGAGGACTGGTTGGAGATATCTACGATCTCCGGGGCTTTCCGGGACTCCACAAGAGCCGCGATATCGTTGAGGAATTTGCCGATATTGGCTCCTATCATCGGGTAAGGGATCTCGGTGATCACCAGCTGTTCTTTTCCGCCTTTCAGCTTCTCTGTCTGTACCCGGCCGCGGACCTTGATCTTACCCATTCCGGTCTCATAAACAGCCGGCAGCTCGTCCTTATTGACCACAATGCCCCCTGTGGGGAAATCGGGACCCGGCATCAGTTTCAAGAGATCTTCTATGGAAATCTCAGGATTCTTCAGATAAGCCTTTGCTGCATCTATAACCTCTCCCAGATTGTGCGGCGGTATGCTGGTCGCCATACCCACGGCAATTCCGTCGGATCCGTTTACCAGAAGGTTGGGAAGCCGGGCCGGAAGTACACAGGGCTCCTTCTCTGTCTCGTCGAAGTTTGGCACAAAGTCTACCACATTTTTATCCAGATCGGACAAAAACACCTCCTGGGTTACCTTCTCCAGGCGGGCCTCGGTGTAACGCATGGCTGCCGCCCCGTCTCCCTCAATGGATCCAAAGTTGCCGTGTCCGTCTACCAGGGGCAGTCCCTTCTTGAAGTCCTGAGACATGACGACCAGGGCTTCATAGATAGAACTGTCTCCGTGCGGGTGGTATTTACCCATGGTATCGCCCACGATACGGGCGCATTTCCGGTAGGGGCGGTCAAAGCGGATGCCCAGCTCATACATGTCATATAAGGTTCTTCTCTGCACCGGCTTTAGACCGTCC
The DNA here is from genome assembly GCA_949740535.1 of uncultured Lachnospiraceae bacterium. GTDB lineage: Bacteria > Bacillota > Clostridia > Lachnospirales > Lachnospiraceae > Laedolimicola. Next base: position 5,538 of record CATJHO010000049.1, on the reverse strand, counting down.
CGCACATCCGGCAGAGCCCTGGCGATGATCACGCTCATGGCATAGTCAATATAGGATTTCTGCATCAGGTCCGAATACTCAGTGCGGATGATTTGTTCTTCCATTCTTAACTCCTGTTCTCCTGCTGTCTTTGGATACACTGCTGTACCCCTGCGGCTGTTTTTCTATCTGTTCCGTTCTTTACACATCCAGCTCCGCATCACAGGCATGTTCATAGATAAAAGCCCTTCTGGGAGGTACCTCGGTTCCCATAAGCATCTCTGTCACATTGGAGGCCATACGGGCATCCTCAATCTCCACCCGCTTTAAGATCCGTGTGGCCGGATTCAGGGTCGTCTCCCAGAGCTGTTCTGCATCCATCTCTCCCAGACCCTTATAGCGCTGGAGGGTGAAGCTTCCCTTATGGCGCCTGCGGTAACGCTCCAGAGCCTTGTCGTCATAGAGGTATTCCTCCTGTCCCTTTGAAGGCATGGCCTTGTAAAGGGGCGGCATGGCAATGTAAACATGCCCCTCATAAATAAGATCCGGCATAAAGCGGTAGAACAGGGTCAGAAGCAGGGTGGAAATATGGGCGCCGTCCACATCCGCATCGGCCATAACAATAATCTTATCATAGCGCAGCTTCGTTATATCAAAGTCATTGCCATACCCTTCCGAAAACCCGCAGCCAAAGGCATTGATCATGGTTTTAATCTCGGCATTGGCCAGTACCTTGTCAATGCTGGCCTTCTCCACGTTCAGAATCTTCCCGCGGATGGGAAGTATGGCCTGGAAATTCCGATCCCGCGCGGTCTTGGCGGATCCGCCGGCGGAATCTCCCTCTACAATAAATATCTCACATCTGGACGCATCCCGGCTCTCGCAGTTTGCCAGCTTGCCGTTGGAGTCAAAGGAGTACTTCTGCCTGGTAAGCAGATTGGTCTTGGCCCGCTCCTCGGTCTTTCGTATCTTGGCGGCTTTCTCCGCACAGCCAATCACGCCCTTTAATGTCTCCAGATTGCGGTCAAAATACCGCACAATCTCATCTCCCGCCACTTTGGCCGTGGCTCTTGAGGCATCCTGATTGTCCAGCTTGGTCTTGGTCTGTCCCTCAAACCGGGGAGCTGGGTGCTTGATGGAAATCACCGCTGTCATACCGTTGCGCACGTCGGCCCCGGTAAAGTTTGTATCCTTTTCCTTCAAAATTCCAAGTTCTCTGGCATAGTTATTGATTACCGTGGTAAAGACTGTCTTAAATCCTGTCAGGTGGGTGCCGCCCTCGGCGTTGTAGATATTGTTGCAGAAGCCCAGGACATTTTCGTGGAATTCATTTACATACTGAAAGGCGCCCTCCACCAGGATCCCCTCGGATTCTCCCTGGAAGTAAATGACATCATGAACCTGTTCTTTCTTCTTGTTCAGATCTTCCACAAAGCCGATGATTCCATCTTCCTCATGAAACTCCACCTGCTCCACCGGTTCTGTCCTGCGGTCCTCGAAGAAAATCGTCAGCCTGGGATTCAGATAGGCAGTTTCATGAAGGCGGCTCTTCACCTCCTCTGCCTGAAACCGGGTCTTCTCAAAAATCTCCGGGTCCGGAAGAAAATTGATGCGGGTTCCCGTCTCTTTTGTTCTGCGCAGAACGGGAAGCAGGCCGTCCTTCAATTCTATGGCAGGGATTCCCCGCTCATAACGGTCGTGGTGGACGGCCCCGTCCCGGCTGACTTCAATGTCCAGATAGGTGGACAGGGCATTGACAACCGAGGATCCCACTCCATGAAGGCCGCCGCTGGTCTTGTATACAGAATTGTCAAACTTTCCTCCCGCGTGAAGGGTGGTAAATACCAGCCGTTCCGCAGACACGCCCTTTTCATGGAGATCTACCGGAATCCCCCGTCCGTCATCCCTGACCGTACAGGAGCCGTCCCGCTCCAGGGCCACCCAGATCCGGGAACAGAAGCCTGCCAGGTGCTCATCCACAGAATTATCCACAATCTCATAGATCAAATGGTTCAGACCCTTTCGGGACACACTGCCGATGTACATGCCCGGACGCTTGCGCACCGCCTCCAGGCCTTCCAGCACGGTGATACTGTCTGCGCCGTATATTTGTTTCTCTCCCATTTATCATATCCTCGCTTCTATGTCATTTCTTTCGAATGAATGTTCTGGTTTTTCAGTCTTAGCTAGTATAGCATAAGACCTTGTGGTTTGTAAATACTATATTTTTTTATCAGCTTTCTGTGAAGAAGCCAGAGATAAAGGCATACGCCCAAAGTAAGAAACAGCTCCAGCACAGTGGAAACAATGCCGATAGAGAAAAAAAGAATGGCAGATCCTGCTGCCAGAACAGCCAGAATCAGCCACTGAGCCAGGAAGCCTCCCACTGTTTTTCTCTGAAGCAGACACAAAAAGCGTACCTGAGCCAGCCCAAGAAAAAGGGGTGCAAGAAAGGAAATATGCACATGCAGACGAGAAAGCCGCGGAACCTGTTCCGGGATATAGGGAATGCCTACTGCCGTAATAAAAAAGATAAGAGACACAAAGAGAAAACGCTGAAGCATCCGATCCTGGCAGCCGGCCAGCTCTAGCAGCTCCTCTGTATACAGATAAAAATAATTTCCCGTCACAGCGCCCCAGAGCAGAAACGCCAGACGGCGGCCGCCGCTGTTGCCAATCACGGAAAAATTTGTGTCCGTCAGCCCGAATCCCAAAGACAGCATCAGCGTCAAAAAGGGAATCAGGCACAGGGAATAAAATCCATACTTTTTCGGCATGAGAACGCTCCTGTTTCATAAAGATTATTTCGTATGAATGTTACTAGTATACGGAGCATCCCTGTTTCCACACAGTACAAGTTCTGGAAAACGATTTAAAACGAAAAATAACCATAATGAGACACCGCGTTCTGGTACTCGCCCTCCACCGTGCCTTCCGGATTAATGATATAATTCCCCTCTTCGTCCAGAGCACGTACCTGCACGGCATTTAACCGGCCCTTCTCTGCCCTGAGTTCCCGGCGGGACACCCAGATCCGGGCAGTTCCATCATCCTCCACCTCTGCCTGGGCAGTATAGGTGCCGTTTATCTGAAAGGACACGGCACGGCACTCTGGCAGATCGACACGCACCTCTATCCGGGCGGCGTCTCTTTGGGAAACCGTGTCGATCTCCTCCACCCGTATCTCGGAAGAAACCTCATAATACCCCAGGGAGCTGCGCAGGGTCTCCACCGATGCAAACTGCGCGTCCAGCCAGGCAGTCCGCTGTTCCAGAAAATCCTTCATACTGGCGGTTCCCTCGTCGAACCTCTGCCCGTCGAAATCCCCCCGGCATCCGTCCCACCGGGCGTCATTGGCATCTGCTGCCGGTTTCAGCCGGCTGGCATAGGTATCGATCCAGCCGCCCTCACGCACCATATCTTCTATAACCGTCTCCCGGATTTCCCAGTATTTTTCATAAAGCAATACCAGAAAATAGGGATCCCGGATGAGAAGACGGTTCCACTGAACGGTCTGGAAATACTGCTCGCTTCCGAAATAGGCATCCGTGGTCTGCCAGATCTCCGGCTTCCAGGTGTCAATGGTCTTATCGCTGTAGCTGTTCCCCCAGGCCCAGTCAAAGTCCCAGGCCGGATCCAGGTAAAGGGGGCCTTCCAGATCTTTGTAGAAAAAGGTACTGTTTTTCATACCGTCGTAATTCACGGTAAACTCACAGATAAGAAAATTCCGCAAAAGAGAATCGACATCAATCAGTTCCGAATAGTGAACCCCGTCATAAGTCTCTGAGCGGAACGCCGCAGGCTCATATTCCACTCCCAGACGGTCAAACGCTCCCTCCCAGTCAAACCATCCAGGATTCGACACCTGGTAATGGATCTCATCTGCGTGATAGGTGAAATCCGTCTCATGAAGGGCATACTCCAGGGACTGAAGATACTCTTTCAGGTAATCTGTCAGCGCCGGAAAGCTTCCGCCACCATAGGGACGGTTAAAGCAGAACGGCTGTTCATAGTTTGTCTTCAGCGGCGCCTCCATCCGGTCATAATTATTGATCTCCAAAAGGACGCCGCCCGCTGCCGCCGGAAGATTCTCATCCTCCACATAGGACTGCAGGTCCAGGCGCGCCGGAAGCTGGCGGTTCTCTTCCTCGTTTAACCGGATCAGGGACGGAAATTCAAAGACTGCTTCCTCTGTCCAGGAAAAATCAGCGGCCAGATCTTCTTCCATAAGCTTTGCAATCCGGTTCTCCTCTTCCGCCTCCACAAGCTCCTGATCTGCCAGCGTCCTGACGATACTTTGGGCCATTTCCCGGCATACGTCTTCCCAGTTATAGATATTTACACGGCTTTCCCCGATACGCACCTGCTCGCTGAGCTGGTAAACGCCCTGATATTCCCCATTGTAGACAAGGGATACATTTCTCGAATCCATCCAGACCGTGGCTCCTGCCTCTTTGGCAAACTCCTGCACCAGCTGATTGCGCATAAGGGTGGGATCGATGGCATTGGCCAGCAGAACCCAGTGCCTGGAGGCCCCCATGCCCAGAAGATCTGCCTTTTCTTCCAGTTTTAATTTAAAAGGATGCTTGGACAATTCACTGGTGGAATTTCCCCGGATACGGATACTGGCTTCTCCCTCGTACCCTTCCGTGGGCAGCGTTCCCCGGCCTCCGGCCAGTTTCATATAAGCATCACTCTCCAGGTCCCTTGGCATCCCCTTGTACTCTGTTTCGCTCTCCAGGTAAAGCACCGGCAGGATGCTGTAATAAAAGGAATCCTCACAGGTACTTCCATCCCGGAAACAGACCTCCACACGGATAAAGTGTTCCTTATCCTCTTCCTTTGGTGTGTAGGATGTAATTTCCCCGGTTCTCAGAACCTGACGCTCTCCCACATACCAGGTGCAGGATTCCACCTGGGACGAAGCGGCGTTTTGTACCCGGAGAGGAATGGGCGCGTCCAAGGCGGTCTGATCCACATCAATCCGTATTTCCCGCGGTCCCTTCTCCCGAAACAGATGAACCGTTACCAGGCACAGGAAAAAAAGCGTAATTAAAAGAAAGGCTCCCTGCATGCTCTGCTGCCTTGAGCCCTGCCAAAACCGCATGTTCCATAAAAAACGCTCATTTGCCGCTTTCTTTCTCATAAATGTGTTTTCCTTTTTTCCTGCCGCTCTGTTCATTCCATTAAGTTAGAAATTGTCTTTTTAAAAACAGATAGTATGAAAAAGAGGCTGCCGCAAAACAAGAAATTTCTATAACCTATCGTGCAAGTATTCGCAATATTGTTACGATAAATTACAGATGCCCTGTACTTTGTAACAGTCCTCTCAATTCCTAAATTCAGTAAAAGAGAATTCTCCTTCTGCCTGCCGCACATGCTGCATAGCAGTTCATTTCCCTGTACGCCTGTGTACACAAAAAACTCCGAAAGCAAGAATCTACAAGCTTTCGGAGTTTCTGACAGTCCCTAGGGGAATCGAACCCCTGTTTCCGCCGTGAGAGGGCGGCGTCTTAACCGCTTGACCAAGGAACCATACCGGCTTTTCCTGCCGACTTG
>CATJHO010000048.1 GCA_949740535.1 uncultured Lachnospiraceae bacterium | reverse complement strand
TCCGGATGGGGTTTACATGTGCCCCGTCTGTTACCAGACGGGCGGTAGTCTCTTACACTGCCCTTCCACCCTTACCAGTTGCCTGGCGGTACATTTCTGCTGCACTTTCCTTGGAGTTGCCTCCACCGGACGTTATCCGGCATCCTGCCCTATGGAGCCCGGACTTTCCTCACCTGACGCCTTTCGGTATTGTCAGCCGCGAACATCTGCCTTACTTACGGTTATCTATTTTAGCATATTCCCCTTTTTCTGGCAATCCCCCTCTACTTACTCCCTCACTCCCGTCTGTATTGAAGGGGTGTTATTCCCTCTGCATTGCTTGGAACCATTTTGAGAGACTTCTCTTTTGTCATTATTTCAGAAGATATACAGCAAAGTTTATTATATATACTTGCATCTGTGCCTCAAGGTGAATTATACTAATATAGCGTTCGAAACTAATTGAATCAATTATTTTCGAAACGCTATATTCATGTACGGACAGAACGGGCCGGGTATAATATACCGGCGCTATGTACGATATACAAAGGGAGGTCTGCTTAACTATGACAAAAAAAGAATTTCAGAAACGGATGGCCCAGGGTCCCCTGATTCTGGACGGCGCCACAGGCTCCAATCTCTTAAAAGCAGGAATGCCCCGCGGCACCTGTTCCGAACTCTGGATTGCCGAACACCCGGAACCTTTAATCAAACTGCAGAAAGCCTATATCGAAGCAGGCTCCAACGTAGTTTACGCTCCTACCTTTCTGGCTAACCCCATCAGTCTGGGAAGCCATCAGCTGGCCTGCGAGACCAGAAGGCTGAACCACGAACTGGTGCGCATTTCCAGGGAGGCGGCAGGCGGAAGGGCCCTGGTAGCCGGTGATATCAGTACCACCGGAAAATTAATGGAGCCCATGGGCGATATGCCCTATGATACCCTCTTTGAGGCTTACAGAGAACAGATTTCCTGTCTGGCCGAAGCAGGCGTGGATCTCCTTGTGGCCGAAACCATGATGGCCGCTGATGAGACCATGGTGGTTCTGGACGCCGCCGCAGAGGTCTGCGATCTTCCGGTCCTCTGCAGTCTTACCATGGAATCCGACGGAAGCCTGTTCTTCGGCGGAACCATCTACGACGCGGTGGAAACTCTGGAGGCCGTAGGCGCAGACGCTGTAGGATGCAACTGCTCTGTTGGGCCGGATCAGCTGACTGCCGTCATTGCCGGAATCCGGGAACGGGTTTCCATTCCGGTCATCGCCAAGCCCAACGCCGGAATGCCGAAGATCACGGAGACGGGAGAAGCCGTTTACAGTATGGAGCCGGAAGCATTTGCCAGCCATATGGAAGCCCTTTACAAAGCCGGAGCCTCTCTGCTGGGCGGATGCTGCGGTACAGACCCTGAATATATCCGGGCACTCTGCAGAAAGATTACCGCCTCATAAATGCTCCCAGGCGGCAGCCAGCCCCTTATACACAAAAAGCATTCTCTTCTGGCAGAGAAATACGCAGTGCCTGTTAAGAGAGTCTGTCCACATAAAAAACCAGGCAGAGTTTTGCATGTTTACAACCTGCCTGGTTCTTTTCATAAATCTGTTTTTTGTATTCTTTTGCCAAATCTGCCGGGTTCTGCTTCATTTTTTCTTAAGCCGCTCAAAAACCAGATCATATCCGTCGTTGCCGTAATTCAGAGAACGGTTCACTCTGCTGATTGTGGCTGTCGACGCCCCTGTCTTCTCCGCAATCTCCAGATATGTCTTCTGCTCCCGCAGCATCTTGGCCACCTCAAAGCGCTGGGACAGGGAGAGCAGCTCATTGATGGTACACACATCCTCAAAAAATGTATAGCACTCTTCTTTATTCTCCAAACTTAGTATGGCTTCAAACAGAAAGTCCACTGCCTCTGTCTTTATCTTCTTATTCACAGCTTTCTCCTTCTATCTCCCCCGCCCGCTGAGGGTAAAGACTCTGTTTATATTTCTTAAAAACATTTTAGCACAGTAAAATCTTGAAGTCTACTGTTTTTCGCAGGAGTTCCCCTGCTATCACTGCCTCACTGTTACGATTCCCGCCAGGGAGGGAAGCATCCATACCGCCCTGCATTACTTCCGGAAGCGGTTTACATACTTTCTCAATTCCTCCACAGACCGGTTTACCACCAGTTCCTCCGGAAAGTCAATCTCTTCCAGGAGCTTCAGCGCCTCGTCATGCCGTCCCACATCCAGATCCACATGAGCGTCACTGCCAATCACTATGGGGGCCTGATATTCCACACAGAGCTTCAGCATTTCCATATCCAGCCCTCTGGCATTCTTCCGGGACCCGTCCGGCCTGAGGGAGCTGTTATTCAGCTCCAGAAGCACTTCATGCTCCTTAGCCGCCTGCACCAATGCCAGATAATCCACAGGATAACGGGGATCGTCCGGATGCCCCAGAATATTTACATAGGGATTCTTCATCGCCTCAATGCAGGCCTGCGTATTGTATTCCCGGCTTCCGGGATTAATACAGGGAATATGGAGGCTGGCAATAGCAATGTCCATCTGCTTTAAGGCCCGCTCCTCCAGGTCGATCCGCCCCAGCTCATCTAAGATATTCAGCTCCACGCCCAGCAGAAGCTCTACATCATAGGCGCTGCGGTCTACCACACGCAGATTCTGGAAATAAATAGGCCCGCAGCTTCCCAGCAGCCGGGGCGCGTGCTCGGTAACAGCCAGAAGCTCCAGCCCTCTTTCTGCCGCGGCATGCGCATTTTCCCGAATGGTGCTGTATGCATGGCCGCTGGCCAGGGTGTGGGTATGGGTATCCAAAATATCTCTTATCATTTCATAATCTCCTCTTATGCTTCATGGTATAGATTCTCTCACTTCATTATAGGCAATGGTCCGGGGGAATTCAAGACGTAAGATCGCTTTGAGGCTTCTCCTTTGGCCTCATTGATGTGCCGGCTCCACACCAGCCCGCGAAGTGCTTGACACAAGTGTGGAATATCATGTTTATTCCATGGAATCTTCTCATGGTTATCACATTTTTTCGTTCTCCTCATATGGTATACCATTAGGATTGAAGGAGGAATATGATATGAAAAAGAAACTACCTGCCCTGCTGGCTGCCACGGCGCTGGCGCTGATCTCCATCGGCATTGCTGCCTGCGGCGGCAAAGACACGCCTGCAGCCACAGGAGATCTGACAAAGGTCACACTCAACGAAGTTGCCCACTCTATCTTCTATGCCCCCCAGTATGTGGCGATTGAAGAAGGGTATTTTGCGGAAGAAGGAATTGATATTGAGCTTGTTACCGGGTTTGG
>CATJHO010000047.1 GCA_949740535.1 uncultured Lachnospiraceae bacterium | reverse complement strand
TCTTGCAAAATTATTTCTTTGTGATACTATTTAAAAAGATGTCTGCTGCATGCTGGAGATTGTTAAAATAGTCCTTTTCAGATGCGTCAGACAATAACAAATGTGGCAGAGTCAGGGGATTAAATTTACATAGATAGAGCACGAATAATGATGACAGGAGAAGCCGGATTATGAAAAAAATGATTTATGCAGTAAAACGCGGAAGGAAGACAGGGATTTTTAATGAATGGCGGAAATGCTCTGAGCAGACAAACAAGTATCCAAATTCAAAATTCCGCCGTTTTGAATATCGGAGCGAGCTTGAGGAAGAGTCGGAAGACGTGCCCGGCAGTCTGCGGTATGCTATAAAAGAAGCGGAAGAATATCTGGAGGATTTGGTGTATCTGGGTGGGAACGCCGACTATCTGGAGGAGGAAAGCTGGGAGGTGAACGGCTATCTGCCCTTCGGCGAAGACCCTGAACCAGAAGAGCCAGAGTTTATTTCGGATGAAGAAGAGAACGGCTGTCTGCCCTTTGGCGATGAGACTGAACCAGAAGAGCCAGAGCTTATTTCGGATGAAGAAGAGAACGGTTTTCTGCCCTTTGACGATGAGACGGATACAGAAGAGCCAGAGTTTTTTCCGGATGATGAGAACAGCTTTTTGCCCTTCGGTGATAAGTATGATAAGGGAGAGCAGGAAGAAGAGGATAATGAGGATGAAGAATATGGAAAGTGGTTAGCAGGCAACAGAAACACTCCGGATGTGCCGACGGGATACTGGAAGATGGCGGAAGATATGAGAGAGTATATTCATACAATACGGTATTCTGGTCCGGAACAGAGCAACGCCAAAACAGCTGCGGCAGATAAGCTCCGGAAAAGATTGAGGAAATGTCTCTCGGATGCGAATTTAAACAGGCTGACGGCTGGTTACCGTGACCGGAAGGAAGAAAATGTTCTTGGATATAATGTGGATGCTGTAGCTGCTTTTGTGACGCGGATGCTGCATACATATCCGAAGCCGGAGCTATCAGTAATTCAGGAAGTGGAGGATGAGGTTTCCATCCGGCAGATTTTTATGGAGGCCGAAGCTGTAGAAACGGAACTGAAACAACTGGTTCGCGGACAGGATGCGGCGATTGAGCGGCTGAGCGAAGCATATTTTAATACGGAATTGAAAGTACATCTGATGCCGGACAGGAGAGGACCGAGAGGCGCCTATCTCCTGGCGGGACCTCCGGGGGTAGGGAAGACGTTTATGGCGCAGCAGTTTGCTTACAAGCTGGGACTTCCTTTTCAACGTTTTGATATGTCAGGATATTCCAGCAGGGAAGCCATACAGGAATTGCTTGGTTTTGCCCCGACCTGGAAGGATGCGGAACCGGGTATACTTACCGAGTATGTCTTTAAATATCCCAGATGCGTTCTTTTGTTTGATGAAATAGAAAAAGCGCATATTAATACCATACGAATGTTTTTACAGATTTTGGATGACGGGACCTGCGAGGATAAGTATCATCAACGGGATGTATCGTTTAAAGACGCTGTCATTTTTTTTACAACCAATGCGGGCAGACAGCTTTACACGAATGCGCAGAATGAAAATCTTACCATGCTTTCGGAGAAAGTGCTGATAGACGCGCTGGGCAAGGATAAAAATTCGGAAACAAAAGAGCCGTATTTTCCTCCGGAAATACTTTCGAGGATGTCTTCCTATACAGTCATCATGATGAATCATTTAAAGGCAGATACAATTTTAAAACTGGTGGAGAAAAGTATAGAAAAACATTTTAGAAAGCTAAAGAAAAGATATGGCTATGAACTGAGTCAGGGAAAGGAGAACCTGGCCAGGTCCGTGTTGTATTCTATGGGAGGGAGCGCAGATGCCAGAAATGCTTCCCAGATAGCAGTTAAGCTTGTTGACGGAGAGATACGTAAGTTTTTGGGACTGCTGGAGGACAGGCAGAGACTGGATGAAAACGATGAGGGAAGAAGAATTGAGTGGAAATGTGATTTTGAAGACGCCACAGAGGAGATCAAAGACTTTTACCTTGGAGAAAAGAACCGCGTAATTCCTGTCTTTGGAACAGTGAACTATGAACCGGTTAAAAAGATAAAAAATAATAAGGTACGCGTGAAGAACACGGTGGATATCAAGGAGTTTATGGAAATGATCCTTAATGAAAATGTTCTTTTCGCAGTCATTGATTACCTGTATGGTCTTGAAAAGGCGGAAAACGGGTTGAGCGTTGTGGAGGCCGGTACCTTGGGACGGGATGCCTTCTTAAAACTCCGGGAGGTAAATAAAGAAGTCCCGGTGTATATTTTAGACGGAAGCAGCGGATACGACTATACGGAAAAAGAAAAAAACGTCCTGATGAAAAAAGGGGCGGGAGGATTTATCGAGAGTAAATATTTTAAAAGCCAGCTGGAGCAGACTTACCTGGATGTATGCTGTCAGGAGGTAATGGAGACATTGACAGCGCGGCATCAGGTTCTGACGTATCATACCAAAAAAGAATTTAATGAGAAAACCAATGCCGGCAGTATCATTTTCTGCGATTTCCGGCTGGAAACCGCAGTGGAGGCCGAGGATCAGTCTTTGATACTGTCCAAAGATCTGCGTCCGCATGAAAAATGGGATGATATTTACGTGTCAGAGGACATTAAAAATGAGATGGAATTTTTCATTGATTATCTCAGGACTCCTAAGAAGTATCATAAAAAAGGCGTGAAGCCGAAGGGAGTCCTGCTGTATGGTCCTCCGGGAACCGGAAAGACCAAGCTGGCAAGGGTTGTGGCTTCGGAATCAGGGGTGAATTTTCTGCTCATCCGCGCAAGCGATTTGCTTCAGGAAGGCGGCGAGAAGGTAGGGGATGTATTTCGTATTGCGAGAAAATATGCGCCTGCAATCCTGTTTATTGATGAAATTGATGCCATAGGTATGAAACGGGAATATTTCAACCTGCCCAATCCGGTTCTGACCGAGTTATTAACCGAGATGGATGGGTTTGAACAAGCGGGCGATAAACCGGTATTTGTCATGGCGGCCACGAATCACGAAAGTAAAATTGATTCCGCGCTCCAGCGCCGTTTTAACAGAACCTTTGAGATGGGATGTCTGGATGAAAGAGGAAGAATGTGGATGCTGGAGACACAAATCAAAAAGCACAGTGAAATGTTTGATATTTCAAAGGGAGAGATGGAGAACATTGCAGCCAGGTCTAAGGGAATAAGCCCGGCAATTCTTGAACAGGTAGTTGCGACAGCTTTGCGGGAGGGGATTCGGTCAGGAAGAACCATTGATGACGGCTTATTTGATGAGATATTTGAAAAATGCATTATGGGAGAAGAGAAGGTTATCATTTCCCAAAAGGAAAGAGAGAGTACCGCATATCACGAGGCAGGTCATGCCCTGATCCATCTATATTATGGCGAGACACCCAGTTATATGAGCATTGTGGCCAGGGGGAACCACGGAGGATATACGCAGACTGAAATGGAGGAGAGGTGTCCGTCCAAAGAATATTTACTGGAAAGAATCTGTGCGGCATTGGGCGGCAGGGCAGCAGAAGTGGTATTTAAGTATGGTCTGACATCCGGTGCATCCTCTGATCTGAATTCTGCTACAAATATAGCTGCGCTTATGGTGTGCAGGCTTGGAATGTATGAAGAAGAAATCGGTTTGGCCGTGATTGAAGAGAAAGAGCTTACACATAATGAAAAGGCAAAAGAACTCATCAACCGGATTTTATCGGAACAGATGAAAGAGGCGGTAAGCATTATTGAGGCGAATCAGGATGCAATGAAACGTCTGGTGGATGCGGTTATGAAGAATGGGAAGAAGTATCTGACCGGGAAAGAAATCCTGGAGGCAGCAGGCGGACTGAATAAGAAGTAAAATGCCTGGATATAAGGATATCGTTTGGAGGAAACGTTGTCGTAAAAGATAAAATCCGGAGGATTGCGGATGTGCTGGTAAAGGCGGACAGGTTGAAAGAAAAACAATTGAAAGAACGGATGGAAACATTGTAAACATCATGAAAGGAAAGATATGAGCGATAATAAAATAAGCAAAGATTTACGCGATTATGAAATTTGGACAGATGGTGGATGTGCGCCTGAAAATCCCGGAATTGGCGGATATGGAATTATCATAGTAGATAATACGGATCAGAAAGAAACAAAAATAAAACAAGGGTTTAAACATACTACAAACAATCGTATGGAATTGCGTGCAGTTATAAGAGCATTAAATGAAATTTCCAAAGAGGATTCCGTCATACTATATACAGATTCCCTTTATGTAGTTAATCATTATAATGGAACATATAAAACAAAAAGCAAAAATCCTGATTTATGGAAGTTGTTTGATGAAACCATGGAAGGTAGAAATAATGTTGAAATTGTTTGGGTGGATGCACATAATGAATCTGCGGAGGATGTTATTCATATAAATAATAATCGTTGCGACATTATGGTACATGAGGCACGGGAAGCCGGATTAATTGTTGACGAAGGCTATAATCATTAATGTGGAACTGAACATAATTGCTGTACAGACAGAGAAGAATATCCAAAGTCCTAAGTTGGGCCCGCTCAAGCGGGCGCCCTTGAAATGGCACCGGATCCATGATAAGAATGCAATCAAGGGCGGAATAGCAGAATCTGCCATCCCGCCCTTTTGGGGATAGACCCAGTTATACATTTTTTATTTTATAACCTTAATGCCAACGTACGTAGAATCACTGGACCCTAAATTTTCCAGCTTACCCTTTATGGTATGTTCCTTTCCGTCCTTGGCTGTAACAGGGAATTCGATTACTTCATCGGCCAATAGTTTCGCACATTCCTCCTCTGTAAACGTGTGATTGCGGAATGTCTTTTTGAATAGGACATTTGTCCCCTGCCAAGTGCCTGCACAGTAATTCTTTTGATTTATAAATTTAAAACGAACACATGTACGGCCTTTATACGTTGAATTTTCCAGCTTACCCTTTGCAGTATACTTCTTTCCATCCTTAGTTTTGGCAGGGAATTCAATTACTTCATCAGCCAATAGTTTTGCACATTCCTCCTCTGTAAACGTATGATTACTGAATTTCTTCTTGAATTTGACAGTAGTCCCCCGCCAGGTACCTACACAGTAAACTTTCCGATCTACGTGCTTATAACGCGAAGCTTCAGCTGTATCTGCTTCGTACGCTTCATATTCTTTAGCTGATTTATCTGCTGTTTTATACAGATCCGCTTCATACTCATCTGCTTCATATGCATCCGCTAAGTATTCCGCCTCTGCATCAAGAATATTTTCCCAATCAATTCCCATAATCACTTTCTCCCTATAATGGTATTATATAGTTTATCAACTGAAGGTATCCCACAAGGATAATTGCGATTCCTTTAGTGATTTTACCGCTCTTTCTGTAATTTTATCATCTTCTGTAATAGTTCCGCATAACAGCGGAGCATTTACATCATAGAGCCTGCTGTTCTGTAAAACACTTTCCTGACTGTAATTAGCATAACAATATGCGCAGCCGTTTTTACATGTGTTATAGGTGCCGATTTCAATGCTTTGCACACAGCCGCATTCTTTCCGCTGATTCTTATCCTTATCCACGTGTATTTTATATCCGATAATCTGTTCCACTAATTCTTTGTCTATGCAGCAGTTATGTTCGATTCCACAAGCTGACAAGTCGATAGCTTCTGCACAGGATGCCGCCTTTATATCATGATCTCTGGCTATTGACGCAAGCTGTGCTGCAAATGCGGTCAGTTCCTTTTCCGGTAAAGAATAGGAGTTTATGGCACTCATATTTTTTTTGTTTTTCGCATAGATATCAACGAAACTGATAACGCATTTAGACGTATATCCATGCAATTCCCCGGCAATCTGTCCAAAGGCTTTTAAATGATATTCCGGAGTATATTTATCTGTGAAAATGATTGGATCATACCGCCAAATCACCTTTTCTCTGCCGATTTTCCCTGCCAGCTTTTGGAATATGGGAATTATATGCTCCTTCTTGTGTGGGACATTGCGCTCCATATCACTTCCGAATCCGGTAAGTGTAAATTGAAAATAATATTGGTAGGCGTCCAGTTCCTCTAATCTTGAAAACATCGGTTCCGGATTTTTGGTCCAGAATACAATGCAGTCCACGACCTCCGGAGACAGTGTGATTTTGCTGATCTGATGAGCATTCATGGGATTACGGACATATAAATAACCGTCCTTGATTCTGTTATAAAACCACTCTGAATAATAATTTGGAATATCAGTTCTGCGGCTGACACTTAGGATCATATTATCATCCTCTTTCTCTTTTAAATTTAAGGATCAGATCACAGACATACTTGGTCTTTTTCATTCTCTGTTCTTTCCTTAAATAACATGAATACTTACATCCTTTGCACGGATTACCCTTTTCTGACGACCTGTGTTTACATTTTGTATTTAGATCTAAAATATAGCCATTTATAGGATCATCTTCAGGAATCTCAGGATATCCTCCAATATCTTCCAATATATCTGTTTCCCAAACATATTTATCCTTATGGCGCCGTTTTCTGCCTAACAGTATGGGTTCAACATGTTCCACACGCAGCCCATTTTCTTTCAGCTGGTCTATGGCGGCCTGCGTATCCGTTATGCATGTAACCTCTTCCACGCGCAGCCCGTTTTCTGTCATTTTGTCTATTATCTTTTGTACTTTTCCGATATCACTATTAGAAACTATTTTGTTTTTACGTAAAGTGATGCAGAAATAAATCGTATCCTTTTTCGTTTCAGATAATTGATTCAACAGCATCTCCATATCACTTATCTCATCACACTTCTTCTTTTCATCAGAAAATTCACTGATTGATTTTGGGAAAAAATATACGTCATATGTATTAAATTCATTATCCGGTCTTTTAAAAAAATGTTCAAAACTCTCCTGAGAAAATTTAAAAGTCTCTTTATCTTTGTCTCTGACTTCTGCTTCCAGACTATGATTCCACTTTATCGCATCGATTCCAAGATACTTCACAACAGGCCGGGATAGTTTCTTTTTTTCAAGCACATAAGCCAGCGCCCAATAGTCAAGCATTGCTCCACATCCCAGGGATACAACAGAGATTTCGTCTTTATTTTCAAAATCTTTTATAAACGCATTGTACATGGACAAATATTCAAAACCATATTCATGAGCATATTTCAACAGATACAGCTGCAGATATGTTGGATTACTATAAAATGATGATTCATCAGACTTACGATGAGGATCGTTCTGCTTCACTTTTCCCAGAGACACCAGTTCCGGCATACTCACAGTGCCTTCATTACAATGTTCCTCAAATTTTTCAAATATTTCCTTCAAATACTCCGTTATCGTCAGCATAAAACCTCCAGATATTTTCTAAAAGAACTTAAAAACAACGGATATAAAAATCGTACCGCACTATAAAAGTTTAATATAGTGCCTTAACATTGTCAAGCTGATGAAACCCAAGAAGCGGTAAGTGAGGCTGGAAAATAGAGAACTGTCTATTGACATAAAAAATGGATTTGCATATAATAATATCAAAAGAAAAGCGTGCATTTCCAGTGGGCTGGCACTTAAATCTGATATGCTTGTCAATCATGTGATTGACCGTTGGCGGACAACACTAAAATCCGATATATTTACCAGCACTCAGTTGGTCGTTGGCAGAC
>CATJHO010000046.1 GCA_949740535.1 uncultured Lachnospiraceae bacterium | reverse complement strand
CCCTGCAGATCAGGTTCTCATTGATACCGTATCCGTCCTTCATCCGATCTGGAATCACAGTATCCACCCTGGCTCCTATCCGCCGCAGAGCTGTCAATAAGATAAATGTGGCATTTACCCCGTCAATGTCATAATCGCCGATAATCCGGATGGCTGCTCCCTCATCCCGCTTCGCTCGAAGCAGGGCCACAGCCTCCTTCATTCCCTTCATCTGCCCGGGAGCTCCCAGACTGTCTATCTCCCCGTACAGATAATCCCGGACTGCCTCTTCACACTCTCCCGCACGGCTGCGGATTATCCGCACTGTCAGGGGGCTAACATGAAGCTTCTCTGCCAGCTCCTGGTTTCCCTCTGTCCTGGGTTTTTCTATCCACTGTTCCCTCATATACGCTTCTCCTTTCCTGTACCTTCTTTTCCGGCCCGTATGGTTCCTTGTCAAGCTGTTCAGATATTTTTATCCCCTGTCTTATCTTGTTCCCTGGGGATATATTTCTTTTCAAGATACAATATGCTCCCTTCTAAGTAACAAGTTTTTAATATTTCACTTGTCTACCTAGAAGGGAGCATATCACAGACTAAGACAGCCCCTTTTCCGCACGCCTAATCCTTCTTTGTAATCTTTGTTTTCAGTACATACCACAAAGCCCCGGTAATGCACACAGAGGAGTACGCCCCGCAGACAATTCCCACCATCAGCGGCAGTGCAAACTCCCGAATGGACGCAACACCCAGCGCAAACAGCGCCGCTACCATAATGAAGGTAGTAAGAGATGTATAAATACTCCGTGTCAGGGTCTGGGTGATACTGCGGTTTACAATCTCTCTCAGCTCATCCTTCTTCTGTGCGCCGGCCATATTTTCCCGAATCCGGTCAAAGATGACAATGGTCGCATTAATGGAATATCCCACAATGGTCAGCATACAGGCAATAAAGGTATTGCCCACGGAGATCCGGGCCAAAGCATAGAAGGCCAGCACCACCAGCACATCATGAACCAGCGCAGTTACCGCACTCGTTGCAAAACGCAGATCCTTAAACCGGAACCAGATATACAGAAGCATCAGAACAGTTGCCGCAACTACCGCAGTAAGTGCATCCTTGCGGACCTCGCTGCTGATAGAGGAGCTGATGCTTTCTGCCGTAATGGCCTTCTCGTCCACACCAAACTGCTCTGCCAGCGCCGCATTCAATGCCTGTCTCGTTTCCAGAGACAGCTCCTTTGTCTTAATCACCACATCATTGCTTCCCTGCACCTGCTGAGCCTGAATCTCACTGCTTCCGATGACTTCACTTACCACCGGCTTCACCTGGGCGTCAATTTCGTCAATGGTCATGGCTGTCTCAAAGGGAATCGTCGTGGACGTACCGCCCTTGAATTCCAGGCTGTAATTGAGAGCTCCTGCCCCCTGCCCGGACTGAATCCCCATACCTGCAAGGCCGGCCAGAATCACTACAGCTGATATAATAAAGCAGATATTTTTCTTTCCCAGAAAATCAACGGTTTTCCGCTCTTTCTGTACGCCATAAAGCTTCTCGCTCTTAAGTCCCAGTGCAAACAGGGCATTCAACACCAGCCGTGTTACCACAAGAGCTGTAAACATGGAAAGTACAATACCAAGAGCCAGCGTCTGTGCAAATCCCTTCACACTTCCGGATCCCAGAAGTCCCAGCACTATTGCTGCAATCAGCGTAGTAATGTTGCCGTCCACGATAGCTGACAGAGCTTTTTTAAAGCCGATTTTCATGGCTGAGCGCACCGTCTTGCCGGTGGCCAGCTCTTCACGGATTCGGGCAAAAATAATCACGTTGGCATCCACTGCCATTCCGATACTCAGAATGATACCTGCGATACCCGGCAGGGTCAACGTCATATCAAAGGCATTTAAAAGTACCAGCATCAAGCCCACATAAGCACTCAGCGCAATGCCGGACGCCAGACCCGGAACCAGATACACCACAATCATAAAAAGTACTACCAGCACAAACCCAATGATTCCGGCCTTGATACTTGTGGAAATGGCCTGCTCGCCCAGCTGTGCTCCCACCACTTTGGAACGCAGCTCCTCAAGCTCCAGCTGAAGGGAACCAATCCGGATGGTAACAGCCAGACGCTCTGCCGCCTCAAAAGATTCCATATTGGTTATGGACGCATTTCCGTCTGTGATCTCCGTCTGCACCGTAGGCGCGCTGATAATTTCTCCATCATAGACAATGGGAATCTGCAGACCCAGATTGTCTCTGGTGGCCTGTGCAAACTTCTCTGCGCCCTCGTCCGTCAGCGTCAGGGATACCTGATACGAATTATTTCCCAGATTATCCGTATATCCCTTTGCCTCTGCACTCTTGATATCTGTTCCTTCTACCAGCACATTTCCATATATATCCTGAAACTCCAGAGAACCGGGACGCCCCAGCTCTTCCAGGACCCCATTGGCATCGGATACACCGGGAATCTCAATGTTAATCCGGTCACTGCCTTCCTGATACACCACGGCTTCCGTGCTGTAGCTCTCCACACGCCGCTGCAGCTTGTAGATGGTATCGTCCATCTGCTCTTTTGTAGGATTGTCAATCACCGTCTTGTAGGTGATGCTGACTCCTCCCGCCAGATCCAGACCCAGCTTAATATTCTCCGCCGCTCCGGTCCGGCTCTCACCGATTCCTGCCGCCGCTGTGTAAAGCAGACCGGCTGTCACAAGCAGGGTAACCAGCAGGGTTAGAATTCCTGTATTTTTTTTCATAATCTCACTCTCCTTGCGCGGCTGCTGCCGCTTTTATCATAATCGCGCATTCCACGCGCTTACGCTGCAGTTCACACCCGATATCATAGGCGTCATTGATGGAACCGTGAAAATTGTAGGAATTGGCCGCGCAGCCGCCGCTGCAGTAGAACTTGGCAAAGCAGTTCCTGCATTTTTCCTTGGCATAGACATTGCAGCATTTGAATTCATCCCGAAGGTCTGTATTCTGAATTCCATCAAACACATTTCCCATCCGGAATTTTTCTTCCCCTACAAACTGATGACAGGGATACAGATCGCCCCAGGGGGTCACTGCCAGATACTCTGTGCCTGATCCGCAGCCGGACAAGCGCTTGTACACACAAGGTCCCCCGGTCAAATCAATCATAAAATGGAAGAAATTAAATTCCCTGTCCGTCCCATGACGTTTCACCATCTCGGCAGCCAGACGATCGTACTCTTCACAAATCACCGGAATATCCTCCTCCCGCAGGGCGTAAGGCGCCTCCGGCGGAGCAACCACCGGCTCCACTGAAATCTGTTTAAAGCCCAGATCAGCCAGATGCAGTACATCCTCACTGAAGTCCAGATTGTTCCGGGTAAAGGTCCCTCTGACATAATAATTGTTCTGATTCCGGCTCTCTGCCAGCTTCTGGAACTTGGGAACCACCAGATCATAGCTTCCCTTACCGTTCCGGAAAGGACGCATCTTATCATGAACCGGCCGGCGCCCGTCAATGCTCAGAACCACATTGCTCATCTCCCGGTTGGCGAACTCCATCACCTCGTCGTTCAAAAGCACTCCATTCGTGGTGAGCGTAAAGCGGAATTTTTTGTCATGCAGCTTTTCCTGCTCCCGGCCATAGGCTGTTAGATCCTTCACCACCTGCCAGTTCATCAGCGGCTCTCCGCCGAAGAAATCCACTTCCAGATTCCGTCTGCTCCCGGAATTGGCAATCAGAAAATCCAGAGCCTGCTTTCCCACCTCAAAGCTCATAAGGGCTCTGCGGCCATGGTACTCTCCTTCTTCTGCAAAGCAGTATTGGCAGGCCAGATTACAGTCATGGGCGATGTGAAGGCACAGGGCTTTCACTACGGTCCCGCGTTTCTTAAAATCAATCACCCTGTCTTTATACGTATCCTCCGTAAAAAGAGTTCCCTGATTTTTAAGCTCCTCAATATCCGCCAGTACTTCCCTTATCTCCTGCTCCGGATACCGCCCTTTAAGCTGTTTTACCAGCTCCTCACTGCTGTGTGTCTCATAGAGCTCTATGGCTTCTCCGGCCAGTTCGTCTACTACATGGACCGCGCCGCTGTTCACATCCAGCACAATGTGACAGCCGTTGTTCTTATATTGATGGACCATTCCCTGTCCCCTTTCTCACTGCCGTAAATTTCCTTGACACCTGCACAAAAAAGCGCCCTCGTACATGCAGTCAAAGGAGCTGCCACAGAGTAAGCCTTCCGGATCCTCACATCCTCCACCCTCTTCTGCGGCAGCCCCTTTGGGCTGTACTTCCTTACACTATCTCACACTTATTTGTGATTCTCACAAGTCTGATTTCCTACCGTACAGGAAGTTTTGCATGCGGACTGGCAGGAAGTCTGGCACTCGCCGCAGCCGCCCTTTTTCACGGTATTTTGTAAAATCTGTGTGTTCAAAGTCTGAATATGCTTCATCCTCTTCACCCTCCTGTCTTGTAATAATGCCTGATACAGCGCTCAGTAACCAGTAACTGCCTGATTACTGTCCACGACAGTATATCATATTCTCTTCTAATTTAAAAGTATTTTTTTACAGGCCTGTTCATATATTGTTGTAACTGTAACCGTTCAGACAAATTCCCTGTTACCTGTGACCAGCCAAGCCGTTCCGCGTGCCCAAGATGGTTCTCACAGCCGGAGCGGTCTGAACGTCATTGAATTCAGGAGGAAACACTATGGACAAAGGAAAACACTATCAAACTATGGCTGTACGGATGCTGAAGTCTCTGCTGAGCGCCTATATTATCACAGGACTTCTGCTTCTGCTCCTTGCGCTTTTGTTATACAAATTCCAGCTTTCCGAAGCCAAAGTGAATATCGGCATCATCATTGTCTACGTACTCTCCAGCTTCCTGGGGGGATTTCTGGAGGGCAGAATGATGAAAGCCCGGAAATTCCTGTGGGGGGCTGCTGCCGGTCTTTTGTATTTTGCCATTCTCGCTTTAATCTCCCTGGCTGTCAATCAGGGCTTAAACGGCGGATCTTCACATTTTGTTACCACACTGATTCTCTGTACTGCCGGAGGCACCCTGGGAGGGATGCTTTCATAAGCTTAAGTTTCCGCTGTTCTTCCGGCTTTCACCGGGCTGATACTGCTCTCTATATACTTGCATTTCTGTCCAAAATATTGTATAGTAATGAAGATACTTTATTTTTGCCCCTGTCAGCCGGATCGGTTTCCCGTTCCGGCTGTACACAGGCACATTTATACAAAGGAGTGAACTTTACTTGGATTCGAGTGACGCCATACAATTGGCCGTATTACTGCTGTTGTTAGGACTTTCCGCCTTTTTTTCATCTGCGGAAACTGCGTTGACTACTGTAAATAAAATCAGAGTCCGGACGCTGATTGAGGAAGGGGACAAGCGGGCCCTGCGTCTGGAAAAGGTCCTGGAGCAGCCTGCCAAAATGCTCAGCGCTATCCTGATTGGAAATAACATTGTAAACATGAGTCTTTCCTCTCTGGGTACCATCATTGCCACCAAGGCTTTTGGAAGCGCCGGTGCCGGTATTGCAACGGGTATCCTCACCTTTCTGGTTCTTGTTTTTGGAGAAATTACCCCCAAAACCTGTGCCACGCTTTCAGCGGAAAAGATATCCCTGCGCTTCGCAGGTGTCATTTACGGCTGGATGTGTATCACCACCCCGCTGATTTACATTATCAATACCTTTTCCATGGGCGTACTGAAACTGCTCCGGGTAAATCCCAATAAGCACAGCGATGCCTATACTGAAAATGAAATCCGCACCATCGTGGAGGTCAGTCATCAGGACGGCGCCATCGAGAGTGAGGAGCGCAAGATGATCAACAATGTATTTGACCTGGACGATCATCTGGCCAAGGATATTATGGTTCCCAGGGTGGACATGACATTTTTGAATGTCAATGCTTCTTATGCGGAAACCATTGAGGTATACCGGCAGGATCTCTTTACCCGGCTTCCGGTGTATGAGGAGAACCGGGACAATATTCTGGGTATTCTGAATGTAAAAGACCTGCTTCTTTACGAGGATAAGGAGCACTTTCAGGTACGGCATATTCTCCGTGAGGCCTATTTTACGCATGAATTCAAGAAGTCTTCCGAACTGATGATGGAGATGCGGGAGAATTCCATCAGTCTGGCCATTGTTCTGGACGAGTACGGGGCAACGGTAGGTCTTGTAACACTGGAGGATCTGCTGGAAGAGATCGTAGGCGAGATTCGCGATGAATACGACGGTTATGAAGCCGAGCTGGTTCAGAAAATCACCGAATTTGAATATATTGTGGAGGGTTCTTCCAAGCTGGAAGATCTGCAGGACCAGATTGGCCTGGAGCTTGCCTCCGAAGATTACGACTCCATTGGCGGTATTGTCATTGAACTTTTGGATCGGCTTCCCCAGGCCGGCGAGTCCGTAACTACGGAAAACGGAATCCGGCTGGTGGTGGATGAAGTGGATAAGAACCGGATTGATAAGGTCCACATCTATCTGCCGCAGGAAAAGACAGAAGATGAAACATCTGAAAACGAATCCGCTTAGCTTTGGCTGACTTTGCCCGCGGGAATAAATAATATAAGGAAAAGGTGGACACCTATGATTTTATCAGATGGGGAAATTTATAAACTGCTGAAAGAGGGCTCTCTTCAGATTGAGCCTTTAGATAAGATTCAGATCCAGCCGGCCAGTGTGGATATCCGCCTGGGCAATACCTTCTGTGTGCTGGAAGATACTTCCAACGGAATCATCAAACTGCAGGACGAAGTAAACTATAAAACCATTGTGACGGATAAATATCTCCTGCTTCCAGGGCAGTTTATTCTGGCCACAACCATGGAATATTTCAAGCTCCCCAATGACCTGACCGCTTTTGTGGAAGGACGGAGCTCTCTGGGACGTCTGGGACTGTTTATTCAAAATGCGGGATGGGTGGATCCCGGATTTGAGGGGGAGATCACCCTTGAATTGTTTAACGCTAACCGCTGTGCCATTGAACTGCAGGCTGGATACCGGCTTGGACAGCTGGTATTTGCCAGAATGCAGGAGGCTGCACTGCATCCTTATGCCGGGAAGTATCAGAAGCAGAAGGGGGCTACGGGATCGCGGGTGTTTATGGATTTTTGATGTTGCGGGGTTTTTTAACTTATATTGCAGCTGTGCCTTAATATCTCTTTGGGCTTAAGACAAAAAATAAAGTG
>CATJHO010000045.1 GCA_949740535.1 uncultured Lachnospiraceae bacterium | reverse complement strand
GCCGCATCTCGTCAATCTGATTTTTTTCTTCAATATCCTTTAACAGCTGGTTATTGGCAGACTTTAACTCCCCGATGGTCTCCTTCAGCTTATCCGACAAGGTATTTACGCTGTTACCCAAAATGCCGATTTCATCCTGGGCATTTCCCTGGTATTTGGCGTCAAAGTCCAGGTTGGACATGCGTTCCGAAATATGGGCCAGCTGCAGTATGGGGGAAGTGACTTTTTTTGTGGTAAAATATACCACAATGCTGCTCAGCACCAGAGCCATAAAACCCACATAAGCCAAAAACTTGTTGGACAATTGCACGCTTTCCCGAATGCTGGCCAGAGGAATCGACATCATAAAAATAGTCCGATTATCGCCGTAATACCCCCAGCTTTCCAGGTAAAAGGATTTGGAGCGTGTATCATAGGTTTTCTGGATCGTGTAATTATCCTCCTGCAAGATCAGTTCTGTCCGGGGATTGTTTCTCCCCACCATATATTGAAATACCCGGTCCATCATGAACTTCGCGTCCCGGGTGGAAGCCACAACCGGAGTATTGCTGAAGCTGTCAATGATCACCATGGTAATATTATACTGATCTCCCAGACTCCGCAGAAGCTCAATGGCCGGAGTCTGCACCTCTTCCCCGTGGCTGTCTGTGATAAATTCGTCGTTTATGCTTCCGCCGGATTCCCATCTCTCCATGACCAATTCATTCATCCTGGTGTAGCCCAGCTGAAGAGCATCCACTTTCTGATTAATATAGAACCATTCCAGCATCCAGTTATTGACGCACCAGATCCCTACGAAGATCCCGGCCATAAGACCTATGAAAATCATGGTAAAGCGGATTCTTATGGAACGTTTCATACTGCACCTCTGCTATTCTGCCACTTCAAACTTGTATCCCATACCCCAAATGGTCTTGATATACTCACCCTTATTCCCCATCTTGCTGCGCAGTTTCTTCACATGGGTGTCTATGGTCCTGGCATCTCCAAAATAATCGTAATTCCACACATTGTTGAGAATCTTTTCCCTGGAGAGAGCGATTCCCTCGTGCTCCAGAAAATAAGCCAGCAGTTCAAATTCCTTGAAGCTTAAGTCCAGCGGTACCCCGTCCAGAGTTACCAGATGGGCGGCCTTGTTCAGCTCAATGCCGCCTGCAGACAGAATATCGTCTGCGCTCCGGGAGCTGGTTCTGCGCAGAATGGCTTCCACCCGCGCTACCAGAATCTTGGGGCTGAAGGGTTTGGAGATATATTCATCTACCCCCAGATCAAAGCCCTGCAGCTCGTCCCGCTCGTCCGATTTGGCTGTGAGCATGATAATGGGGACTTTGGAGTAGTCGCGGATCTCCCGGCAGGTCTGCCAGCCGTCCATCCGGGGCATCATAACATCCAGAATTACCAGTGCAATTCCTTCGGTTTCAAAAAACAGATCCAGGGCCTCAGCGCCGTCTCCCGCCTCCAGAACCTCGTAATTCTGCTTGACCAGGAAATCTTTTACCAGTTTGCGCATACGGCTTTCATCATCCACAACCAGAATTTTTAATTTATCCATCAGACAGTCCTCCTGAAAAGTCATTTTGTAGTAATACTTATACCCTGTTTTAGCAGGGGCACAATTTTTCTCAAATAATGGGACCGGTAATTTACGTTGAGTATAACAGAAAAATATGTCAGTTTTGTGAACAGACATTGAACTAACAGCGGATTTATGGTATGGTGCTTAGTAGTTCCAAAAACAGGATATACAGCAGCAAATAGGAGAAAAATGAGAGAATAATACAAGCAGGAGGGGTTTGGTAATGGCAGTAAAATTAGTAGTAGATTCCGCATCTGACATCGATATGCAGGAGGCAGAAGCCTTGGGGGTTCATATGATTCCCATGTCCATTCAGTTCGGGGATAAGACTTATGCGGATGGCGTGGATCTGTCCCGCAGGGAATTTTTTGAAAAATTAATCGAGAGCGATGAGCTTCCCACCACAAGCCAGATTAATATGTTTCAGTTTGAGGAATGCTTTCGGGAGCTTACCGGGGACGGCAGCGAGGTGGTAGTGATCACCCTGTCTTCCAAGCTTTCAGGCACTTATGCAGGGGCCGTGTCCGCTGCCAGTTCTTTTTCCGGGAAGGTGCATGTGGTGGACAGTCTGAATGTGTGTATCGGAGAACGGATTCTGATCCAGTATGCGGTCCGCCTGCTGGAAAAAGGAATTTCGGCCGGTGAGCTGGTGGAGCACCTGGAGGAGGCAAAGCATCGGATTAAGCTGATGGCCCTTCTTGGAACTCTGGAGTACCTTCAAAAGGGCGGAAGAATTTCAGCAGTCACTGCCGCCGCCGGTACAGTGCTCCATGTGAAGCCGGTAATCTCCATTGTAGAAGGAGAGGTAAAGATGATTGGAAAAGCCATGGGCTCTAAGAAGGGAAATAATCTTCTGATGCAGCTGGTATCCAAATCCGGCGGCGTTGATTTTACCATGCCCTATGTCACAGCCTATTCCGGGCTGGAGGACAGTCTGCTTCAGAAATATCTGAAGGACAGTGCAGTTCTCTGGGAGGGCTGCGGGGAAGAGATTCCTTCTTACTGCATCGGCAGTACCATCGGGACCCATGTGGGACCTGGCGCCATTGCAGTGGCCTTTTTTTCCCAAAAGCTGAATTGAGGTGTTAAGATGAAGCATTCCATCAGACGTCAGATGGCAGGCTGTTTTATTGGAGTTATGGCGGCCACGCTTTTCTGCTGTTATCTAGTCAACCAGTTCTTTTTAGAGAGCTATTATGTTGAAAATAAGAAAAAGACCATTGTTGGTGCTTATTTGGTCTTGAACAAAGGCGTGTCCCAGGGAAGGATCGAGGAGCAGGAATTTATTTCAGAGCTGGATCAGATCTGTGTGACCGACAATATTTCAATCTTTGTCATGGATACCAGCGGAAATCCCCGGATTTATACCAACCGGGACTATAAGACGCTGCAGAGGAAGCTTTACAGTTATATTTTTGAGATAGAGCCTCCGGATGCGGCCCGGGTGCTGGAGCAGGAGGACGGGTATGTGATCCGGGAAAGCAGGGATTATCTGACGCAGGAAGATTACATTGAAGTAATTGGCACGCTGGATTCCGGAGAGCCCTTTATCATGCGGACGGCGGTGGAAAGCATTCGGGAGAGTGTGGAACTCTCCAATCGTTTTATTGCCTATATCAGTATTTCGGGAATTCTGGTGAGCTCTCTGTTGATCTGGTGGCTTTCCCGGCGGATTTCCCGGCCAATGATGGAGCTGGCAGAACTGTCACAGCGTATGACAGAGCTGGATTTCAATGCCAAGTTTATCTCCCGCCAGGATAATGAGATTGGGCTTCTGGGGCGTCACATGAACCAGCTTTCAGAGACGCTGGAGAAGACCATTTCTGAACTCAAGACGGCCAACAATGAGCTTTTGCGGGATATTGAACACAAGACGCAGATTGACGAGATGCGCAAGGAGTTCCTTTCCAATGTATCCCATGAGCTGAAGACGCCGATTGCTCTGATTCAGGGGTACGCGGAGGGCCTGAGGGAATGCATCAATGATGATCCGGAGAGCCGTGACTTCTACTGCGAAGTGATTATGGATGAGGCAGGTAAAATGAATGCCATGGTGAGGAATCTTCTTTCTCTGAACCAGCTGGAATCCGGCAGTGAGGTTACCACGATGGAGAGATTTGATTTGACAGATCTGGTACGGAATGTTTTGAATTCCGTGGGGATTCTGCTGGAGCAGAAGGAGATCCGGCTGATTTTCAGGGAAGAGAGTTCTATGTATGTGTGGGCGGACGAGCTCAAAGTAGAGCAGGTGGTGACCAATTATATCAGCAATGCCATCAACCACTGTGAGGGCGACCGGATTATAGAAGTAAAAATGGAAAAAAGCAGAGATTCTGTGCGGGTCAGTGTATTTAACACTGGAAAGCCCATACCAGAGAGCGATCTGAATAAAATCTGGCTGAAGTTCTATAAGGTGGATAAGGCCCGCACACGGGAGTACGGCGGGAGCGGTATCGGCCTTTCCATTGTAAAGGCCGTGATGGATGCCATGAACAATGATTATGGGGTGAAGAATTACGATAACGGCGTAGAGTTCTGGTTTGAAGTAGATGGAAAAGCCAATTAACCGAAAGGAGCTGTTTTTATGGAGCGGAGACACATCTATTTTTCAGGGAGAGTGCAGGGCGTTGGATTCCGCTTTCAGGCTTCCTGGGCGGCCAGGCGTCTGGGACTGACCGGATGGGTACGGAATCTTTCTGACGGACGGGTGGAAATGGAAGTCCAGGGAGAAAGAACGGCCATTGAGAAGCTGCTGGAGCTGTTAAATGAGGATACCTACATCCGCATCCGCGGCATGGAAAGCAGGGAAATCCCGCTGGAAGAAGGAGAAAGAAAATTTTGCACGGAATATTAAAATAACAGTGTTCTCTTTGTTTGAGCAGCTGTTATAAGTGAACGATGCCGCCCTTTTTCAGGATGGAAGCAGTTCCTGACCGTGTGTTCTTGTCAAGAGATGGCATGCATGAAAAAATAGAGAAAGACAGGGGTATGAAGATACAAAAATATAAATGGTGACGGCTATACAAACGAAGGAATGTTTGTTATAATCTAGGTATAAAATCCCATGCGGCTTCCTGGGAAAGGGCGGCAGGGGTTATTTTACTTTATCTTATGCAGGAGGTACGTAACAATGAAAAAGAACATTTTGACAAAAGCCATGGCGCTTCTGCTGATACTGGCATTGATTCTGCCTGGTTGTGGGAAGAAAGAAGCAGAGCCCCAGAAGACGAAACCTGAGGAGCCGGCTGAAGAAACGGCCATGGAGGAACCGGAAGAGGACACGTCTTCTGATGAGGATGAGATTCCCCCGGAGCAGATGGAATTGATTAAATACAATTATTATGTGACACTGAACAATGAAATTTTGGAGATCATTGATTCTCTGGATTACTATTATGAGGTTGTGGATTTCACAGAAGAGTTTTCTCTGATTCCGGATACAGGCCTTACCTACGGCTACCGGGTATATGGCCAGAATACCGACACCCTTGAGGATTGTCTCTTACTGGCAGACATGGATCCGGATTATGGTGAAATGGATGATTTGGTGAAGGAGATGGCAGAGCCTCTTGCGGCTTTGATGGAGACCTTCCTGGAGATCAGCAGCAGTCATGATTTTGCGGATAACCAATATCAGAAGGCAAAAGATTATCATGCTGTTATTTTTGCAAATGGCGAAACAGTGACGGATCTGGGTTATAAGTTTGTAGATGCAGTGGCAGTTATGGGCGATGAGAAGACCGCAGAGGAAGAAGAGCAGATGAAAGCGGATGGAAGGCTCATCATTTACAATGCCAGCAGGGCGATTACCATTGCGAGAGAGGTTTTAAAAGAGGCCGATGCGCAGGGGGTTTCTGATGAGAATCTTACGGATCTGGATTTAACCAGGATTCGTGAACTGCACGATGAGCTGGTAACCGTAGTGGCTGATTTTGATGCGGCTACACAGGATAACGATCAGCTGGTGAAGGAATCTCTTTCCAATTCCAGACCTTTCGACGGGCTTTTGGATGGCCTGATTTCGGCGCTTGAGTGGATGATGAAGCAGGTAGAGAGCGGTCAGCCGGTGGATATGAGCGGTTCCGGTGCGCCTCTGGGATCTCTTGGACATTTTTCCGAGGTATTTGGCCAGTGTATCGATCGTTACAATACGGTTTTTGTTGATTAAGGATATTGTAAAAAGAGAAACAGCGCAGATTGCGCTTAATGCCGCCAGCCTGACAGGAAAGAACTGTCAGGCTGGCGGCGTGTTTAAGATTAGGAGCAAAGAACTTTTTTTCCTATTGTTTGTTCGCTCTGTCAGTATAGAAAAGGCTGATTTACGCAGAAGAATGCTTCAGTATTTATTTTTTATAAAAAATTTGACAAAAAAGGAAAAAAGGTGTTGACAGAAGTAAAAAGGCGTGGTAATATGTAAAAGCTGTCGCAAGAGACAGCACACAGACGAACCTTGATAACTAAACAGT
>CATJHO010000044.1 GCA_949740535.1 uncultured Lachnospiraceae bacterium | reverse complement strand
GCCCGTGTGATTAAGGAATGCCGGCCTTACTGCCAGGGCGTACATATTATGGCAATGGGATGGGAGTCCAAGGTGCCGGAGCTTTTGAAGCTGGCCGGAATCTAAGACTGCGGCAATTAAATCAAAATGATAAAATGACCGGAGGCTGTTTTGGCGCTTTCGGTCATTTTGTGTCTCTGTCTGGAAGGACGGTGTCAGGGAACAGGCGGCAGTACTGGAAATACAAAATTTCCCAAAACTTTCAAAAGTTGCTTCTGGATTTTCTTTCTGTGATCCATTATGATATGGTTGACATAAAAATAACCTGAAAGGCTTCTTTGTACAGGCCGGAAAAAATAGAGGCAGATGTAAAAATGTATTGAAAAAAAAGCAATTCCCCAAAGGAAATGACCTTGATCAAATCCCCTGTATAGGGTATAATAATTCTAAGTTTGTCATGAAATTAACACAGTACGGCAGGAGATGCTGGAAGGGTTATTAAGGTATTGGAATCAGTAAGCGCCTCACAGTACATGAATCAATTGCAGGCAAAGTATCTGCGGCTGAATATTGATTTGTTCCGGGTGTACAAAGAGCTGCTTACAAAAACAGGAGGAGACATTATGCATATCGTAGACGGCGATCATGGACATACCCATGGTCATACACATGAACATACCCACAAGGACGGCTGTACCCATACCCATGCACACGAGCATGCCCACGGTCATGAGGAGGAGCACAACCACACCCACGAGCATGAACATTGTGGAAACTGCGGCGGCTGCGGCGGGGAGCGTCCGGCCAATGAGCAGGAGGCAGTTTTAGCGTATATGCTGGATCACAACAAGCATCACGCAGCAGAGCTGGCAGAGATTGCAAAGCAGTTCCGCAAGGACGGAAAGGAAGAGGCAGCATCGCAGATTGAGAAAGCTGTGGAGAATTTTGAGAAGGGCAACCTGTATCTGAGCGTGGCGCTTTCCAGTGTGAAAGCTCCGCAATAGAACATTTTATTTCTGTGCAGCATTGCAGAACTGTTGGATTCCGTTTACAGTGATGTGGCGTAAAGGGCGAATAAGTCAGGTACTTTTTATACGCAGCCTGTAAATAGAGATTTGGAAAGGAAATCAATCTATGTTAAGGTACAATTTAAGTGTAAAGAGAGTACGCATTTTTTCGGTTGTGTTGATGTTGTTTGCTTTCATGTTTGGATTTACATGGAATAAGCAAGGTTTCTGCTTTGGAGATAATATCCTGACAGGTTTGGGATTATCTTCATGGTCAAATGGAACACACGGAACCCATTACACAGCAATTTTTGCACTGGTTTTGTTCCTGATTGCATTTTTATTGTTTATCAGTTCAACAAGTAAAGTGGATCACAGCCAAACTGAAAATTGACTTACGGTTTGTAAAACTGTTAAGCAGATAAAGCTGCAAAACCAGAAAGGAGGTGTACTTATGTGTCTGGCAACGGTTTATAAAACCACCAAGGATACAGAAGAAGTTGTATTAAAGAATGTAAGTAAAATTTACGTAGAGGGAAGCCAGGTGCGCCTGGTGGATATTATGGGAGCCGAGACAGTGGTGGAAGGAAGCATTTCCTTTGTGGATCTGGCTGGTTCCGTTGTAAAGCTGGACTGTCCGGCTTAAGAATCAATGCGGCTGCGGATCCAGGGCAGAGCAGAGGATCCGGCAGAGCAGCATTGCACAGTTGTATCGTGAAGCATATAACCGGACCGGTTTGAGCACAAGAGCCGGTCACATATAGGAGAGATAGAAAATGGCACATACAATAGCGGTAGCCGGTAAGGGCGGTGTAGGCAAGACGACACTGACAGGTCTTTTGATTGAGTACCTGTGCCAGAAAAAGCAGGGCCCCGTACTGGCGGTGGATGCAGATGCAAATTCCAATTTAAATGAAGTGCTTGGAGTGGAAGTGGAAGCCACATTGGGCGAGATCCGGGAAGAGATTGCCCAGGCGGAGATTTCCAATACCAATCCCATTCCTCTGGGGATGTCCAAGCAGGATTATGCGGAAATGAAGTTCAGCTCCGCACTG
>CATJHO010000043.1 GCA_949740535.1 uncultured Lachnospiraceae bacterium | reverse complement strand
GGAAGTCTTACTTCAAAAGGAAGTCCTTTTTTTAAAACAATCTGTTTGAAAAACATATCAATCGCATTGGAAGTAGGAATACCAAGTGCAGATAATATCGTTTCTGCCTGTTCCTTTAATGCAGGGTCAATTCTTGCATATACGCTTGCCGATTTTGCCATAACAACAGCTCCTTTCATAGAAATAGTGTTCCTTTTTCTATATTCATTATACTACAATGTATTGATATAAGCAATACACTCTGTTCAGGCACTGATAATCTTGTTGAACAGCTCTGACAGTACATCTTTCACACCACCGGCATTGAATACCAGTCCGACAGTTATCATACACATAAGGTCAGTTCTGTGTTATAATGTGTCAGCAGTTCCCACATCGCATAGCAGGCACGCCATAGATGAACTTTCTGCCATTGACAGCTTCAAAGGCAGGTTTAAAGGAGCAGACTGCTCACTAAAAAATGGCTCCGGATACTCTCCAAAAGCCATTTTTACGCATATAAACTTATTTATGACAATTGCTCCAACACCCATTCCACATCTTCGGTGGTTTTCAGGGTCTCCAGTCTGGCCTCATCCTCCAGCATTGTGCAGAGATTGCCCAGAAGATCCAGATGTTCATCTCCTACTCCGGCAATACCGAATACCAGCTGGGCTTTCTCGTCTCCGAAATCAACACCCTCCGGATACTGGAAGAATACAATTCCGCTCTTTTTTACCGTTCCTTTCGCCTGGGTGGTTCCGTGGGGAATGGCAACGCCCATGCCCATGTAAGTAGAAACCAGCTTTTCCCGCTCCTGCATGGCAGCCACATAGGATCCGTCTACATAGCCCAGCTTTTCCAAAAGCCTGCCTGCTGCCTGGATGGCTTCTTCCTTGGTCACCGGTTTTTGTCCCAGCTGAATCCCTTCTTTTACCAGAACTGTCTTCTTAATGGGTACATCGGGAATC
Organism: uncultured Lachnospiraceae bacterium; assembly: GCA_949740535.1. Classification (GTDB taxonomy): domain Bacteria; phylum Bacillota; class Clostridia; order Lachnospirales; family Lachnospiraceae; genus Laedolimicola. Next base: position 6,686 of record CATJHO010000043.1, on the reverse strand, counting down.
ACAATATCTGTGTTTTCCCCGGCAGGGGCTGCAGGCTGATCGCCGGTGGTCAGCTGTACATAGAGGGCGTCCAGCGCCGGATCCGCCAGGAAGTTCCCGATGGTGATCAGCTGGGCCTGGGGCGCAGACTTCTTCGCCCGTTCTGCCAGTGTGGTCTGCACCACTGCAATATCACAGTCTCCGGGAATATTGTCCACAGAGGTATTGATGACCGTAATATCCGGCCGGTTTCCCTTGATACGGTTGCGGAACTTGGTTGCACCCATGGCAGAGGAACCCATTCCGGCATCACAGGCAAATACGATTTTCCGGATAGCAGAAGCCTTCTCTATGGTTCCCGGCACCACCGGCTGTCCCTTGGCTTCTGCCTTTCTGGCTGCCATTTCGTTCTGAGCCTCCTCCAGGCTCCTGCCTCCGGCCATTTTTACAATAGGAGAAGCTGTCAGGAAGGAAATGCCTGCGGCAATCAGCACGCCTGCAATCACCTTCACCATATCCGATCCCGGTGCCATCATCAAATAAGCAATGATGGAACCTGGCGATGCAGGGCCCACCAGGCCGGCGCCTGTAATGGTGTACCAGAGAATGGCCGCCATATTTCCAAGAATCGGGGCAATGATAACAAATGGATTCATCAGAATATAGGGAAAATAAATCTCATGAATACCGCCGAGAAGATGAATAACCACTGCTCCCGGAGCAGAATCTTTGGCTGCCTTATCCTTACAGAAAAGCATATAGGCTAAGAGAACTCCAAGGCCTGGGCCCGGATTGGCCTCCAGCATATACATGATAGATTTTCCTGCATCTGCCGCCTGAATTGTTGCAATGGGTGTAAAGACACCGTGGTTAATGGCATTATTCAAAAACAGCACCTTTGCCGGTTCAATGAATACGGCCGCAGCAGGAAGCAGGCTGTGATCCACCAAAAAGGTAACCCCTGCGGCGAGAACTGCCAGGATACCGCTCATAACCGGCCCAATCAATATGTACCCCAGCATGGCAAGCAGCATGCCCAGGATTCCCACGGAAAAGTTATTAATCAGCATCTCAAAGCCGGCAGGCATGCGGCCATCTATCAGCTGATCAAACTTCTTAACACAGAATCCGGCCAGAGGGCCCATAACCATAGCGGCCATAAGCATTGTAATCTCGGTATTGCTGAGAATCGCGCCGATAACGGCAATGGCTGCAGCCACACGGCCACGGTCGCCGCCAATCATACGGCCTCCGGTGGATGCAATTAAAATGGGAATCAAATAGGTCAGCATGGGGCCGACCATACTGTTGAAACCCTTATTGGGTATCCAGCCAGTATCAATAAACAGTGCGGCAAGAAAACCAAAGGCAATGAGCGCGCCGATGTTCGGCATCACCATGGCCGATAAAAACCTGCCAAAACGCTGTACTTTATTTTTCATATGATAATCCTCCTATTCCAGTTCCGCAGTTCTCTGATTCTGCCCCTGATTAAGAAGGATTTCCGGCCGGCAAATTCCGTCCGGAAATCCTTCTGGGACATTCTCAAAAAACTGCTGTTTTAGCCATTCCAGTTCCACAGTTCTTTGATTCTGCCCCTTAGGATTATCAATAGAAACACGTTTTATAGAACTTCCACCTGCCTTTGCCGGCACTCTTCCAGAAACTCCTCCGGGAGCGATCCGTCTGATACGACAATATCCACTGCGTCCAGACCGCAGATGTCAAAACTGCATTTTAAACCCAGCTTGGAAGAATCCATCAGCACAATCACCTGTTCCGACTGCCGGACAGCTGTCTGCTTGAGAATCGCTTCATCCCGGATTCCGCAGGTGAAACCAACTGCTGTGTGGTAACCGGTGATGCCTAAGAAGGCCTGATGAAAGTTGACTCCCTCCAGCTCCTTGATCGCTGAAAACCCAAAAACACTCTGGCTGTAGCGGTTCAGCTTCCCTCCTGGCAGCATCACTGCAGGCTGGGACAGATTGGCAAGCTCTGTGGCACAGCTTAAGCCCGTGGTATAGATGAGATTGGACTGATCCGGAAACTGGCGCGCCAGCACCGTAGCTGTACTTCCGGAATCCAGAAATACGGTGGTGTCCGGTCGAAGCAGGGTCAGAGCCTTCTCGGCAATTGTCTGTTTCTGCGGAATATTACGGACAGATTTCCGATTCAGAAAATCATCTGTACCGATAAGTACCTGCACTGACTTTGCTCCCCCGTGGATCCGTAAAATCCGTCTGGCCTCGTCCAAAAGCTTCAGATCCGTGCGCAGGGTCATTTCTGATACATTGGGAAATGCATCCTTCAGCTGGGAAAAGCTGACTGTCCCGTTTTCATCGATCAGTTTTACAATCGCATTTCTGCGTGCTTCCATTGAATCCATAAGTTTCCTCCGATCCGTGCCGGGAAGACTCTGGTTCCGCACGTGGGAACAAAGTCCTCAACGCCCCAGACCGGGGTTCCAGGCACTCTTTTATTCGTTGATAAAGTTTGCTAATAAATACTCTTCCGCTTCCGGACACCACAGGCCCTGATGGGCATCCACAATATCTGCCAGTGCACTCAGACGCGGATCGTTCTCTTTCTCTCCTCTGGCCCGCAGATCGGTAAGAGCTGTCAAAGGCATGGTCAAATGGGTGTAAATCAGCTTCTTGCCGCCGGGAATCTTGGGCAGATTCAGGGTGGTTTCTGCCACTGCGTCCAGGCCGCCGATATGGGTCACCATCACTGCCGGATTGATGCGGCCTGCCGCTGTAAGCTTCAGAGACTCCAGCATATCATCGGTATTGCCGCCGGTGGTTCCCATTACATGGGTAGAATTGTAGTGAACATCGTAGAAGTTCATTGTGGCGCTGAATTTGTTGTCGGTGGGACCGGCAAAGAAGTTCAGGCAGCCGTCCCGGCCCAGAATCCCGCTGGACTGCTGAATCACAGCCGCAACCGGCGCGTAGCAGAACACGTCGTCAAATCCGGTTCCGCCGGAGATCTCACGAAGCTTTGCCACCGGATCCGCATAATCGCTCATATTCACGAAATGCAGCTCCACACCGTCTTTCTCTGCATCCTCAACCGGGAACAGTTCCTCTGCTCTGGCCAGACGCTCCGGATTTACGTCCGTCACGACCACCATTGAGGGGCGCACATCTCTGTGAAGGGCATAGGTGAGAGCTCCCAGTCCCATAGGGCCTGCACCTGCCATAATCGCCAGCTTTCCGCCCTCTTTGATCCCCATTTCATGCGTGTAAACGCCCATCTTCGTATGATAAGCTGCATGGAAGGCGCCAATGCTGCAGGACATGGGCTCTGCCAGAGAAGCCTCATAGTAGGCCCGGCCTGTGTACTCAAAGAGACAGTTCAGCTCCATAACCTCTGCGGGAAGGATGCAGTAAGTGCAGTCTCCTCCAAAGAATTCATAGGAATATCCCGGACTCCACATAGTCCCCTTATAATTCAGAGCTGGCTGCAGAGTGAATTTCATGCCCGGCTTAAATTTGTCCTGATGGTTTTTACCCACCTTCACAATGTCGCCGGCAAATTCATGACCCATTATCGCCGGATGCTCTGCCACATCTTCATGGACCCGCTTGTGGTCTGCACCAAGAATGGCACATTTGTAAGTGGACATGCAGATGCTGTCGGACACTACCTTCACCAGAATCTCGTCATCGGTGATCTCCGGGAGTTCAAACTCATCCAGTCTCAAATCATTGGCTCCGTGTAATCTTACTGCTTTTGCTTTCATAATAAAAGCTCCTTTCTCCATCATATGGGATTATTTATGTATTTGCAACAATTGATTTTCTTTTGGAACGATAACCACAGCCGTAAAGCCGGATATTTTTAATACACTACAAATATCGAAATACCACTTTTGAAACCAGTTCCTCTATCACGTCGTATTCCGCCGCCTGGGTTCCGCTGCACATGACATTGGCCGCCCCACAAGCCATGGACAGGCGGACTGTATCTTCCATGCTCATACCCGCCTCCTCGGCTGCCGCCAAAGCTGCCACCACACTGTCTCCTGCTCCTACCGTGCTCTTTACCGGAACCTTCAGCCCTTCCGCATAAATCGTTTCCTCTCCGGCGATATACAGCGCGCCTGCGCCGCCCATGGATACCACCACCTTGGCTATATGGTGCTGCTCCATAAGCTGCCGGGCTGCCTTCTCCAGTTCCTCCGGTGTCCCAAGCTCCCGCCCCATCAGCACAGACAGCTCATGATTGTTCGGTTTTATGAGATACGGTGAAGCCTCAATCCCGGCCTGCAGGAGCTTTCCATCCACATCCAGAATCACCTTGGCCCCTGTTTCTCTGCAGGCCTTCACCCAGGTGCCGTAAGTGTCCTCCGGCGCTCCCTTGGGCAGGCTTCCGGACAATACCACAATATCCTCCCTGTCCACCTGCAGTAAAAGCTCCTGCAAAAGCCCCTTCAGTATTTCCTCTGATACCGTAATTCCCGGTTCATTGAGATCCGTATTGGTATGATTGACTGGATCAATCACTTTCAGGTTGGTGCGGGTCTCCCCCTCCACAAACCAGAACCCGGTCCGGAGCTCCATGGCCTCCAGCGCTGACGCAATGGCCCGGCCTGTACTTCCGCCGAGAATTCCCGCAGCGACGCTTTCACGGCCCAGCTTCTGAATAACCTTGGATACATTGATTCCCTTTCCGCCGGGATCCGTCCGCATAGCCGTAATACGGTTGACGCTGTCCACCGTCAGTGACGGAATTTCCACTGTTTTGTCCAAAGCCGGATTCAGAGTTACAGTGTAAATCATAGTAAAACCTCCCTTCTTTTGAAATAACACTCTTATACTGTTGATTCAACATTTATAAATCTATAATATCATAGTTTCAACAATTGTCAACTGTTGTTTTAAAAGTTTTCAAACTTTCTGCGGATGCAGATATGCATTGCGGTCAGCGGGAAGATATTTTATAATCAAATATATAAAAGGGAATCTGTGAGGTGATTTTATAACAGACACCAACTATGGATGGCGGGCCTATGGAAGCGGATTCAGCATAGACCTAATTATGATGCTTTATGCACAGATAAAATATAATCGTGGTATTTTTTAGTCGTAAATCACAGAAAGAGCAGAGGGGTTCAAATCATGAACAATGACATCCGGATTCAATATCATTCTTTAAAAGACGCTGTCCATACGGCTCTCGGAGAGCATGTGGAGATCACCGGAACCAGCCGCATCCATGGCGGCGACATTAACCATGCCTTCCGGCTCAGCCTTTCTACCGGGGAAACGGTGTTTGTTAAGACAAATTCCATCCAAAATGCAGATTTTTTTACGGCAGAAGCATGCGGCCTCCTCTCCTTAAGCAGCACAGAGACCATTGGCGTTCCACGCTTTCTTGAACTGGGAATCGATCAGCAGCAGAATCTCTCATTTCTTCTTCTGGAATATATTGAAAGCATCTCTCCCAGCAAGACTTACTGGGAAACCTTTGGCCAAAAGCTTGCATACATGCACCAGGCGGATCCCTTTCAGGCTTCCGGTCTTCATCCGGCCAGGTACGGATTCCCGGAAGATAATTTTATCGGCGCCAGTCCTCAGAAAAATCTCCCAAAGGAATCCTGGATCGATTTCTACCGGGAATGCCGCCTGATACCCCAGATAGAAATGGCCGGACACTATTTTGATTCCGGAATAAAGAAAAAATTCCTTTATCTTCTGGAGCATCTGGATTCTTATCTGCGGGAACCCCCATTCCCCTCCCTGCTGCACGGCGATCTGTGGAGCGGAAATGTATTGTGCGGAAGCGGCGGAAAGGCCTGGGTAGTAGATCCAGCCGTCTATGTGGGCGATTTCGAGACAGATCTGGCCATGACCCAGCTGTTTGGCAGCTTCCCGGCCGCCTTCTACTCTGCCTATCAGGAAATCAATCCCATTGATAAAGGCTATGCGGTACGAAGAGAGCTGTATCATTTATACCATCTTCTGAATCATTTGAATTTGTTTGGGAGAATGTACCTGGGAAGTGTAACTGAGATTCTGAATAAATACATTTGAAGCTTCATCTATAACAGCTGTGTACAGTAAAAGCATTTATGGGAAATAAGCAGCCGGAGTGTTTTCTAAGACTTCTAAAAACACTCCGGCTTTTAACTGCTCATATCCTCTCTTGAGAGAGTGGCATTTCTAAAAAACTGCGTTCTGACTGCCAAAAACCCGCGTCAGACTTATGCTGCCTCTTCTTCATCCGCTGCAATCCGGATGAATTTCGCCATCAGCGGAATATAGGTAACCAGGAAAACGCCAAGCGCAATGGTCCCTGCTCTCTTTTTGTCCTTTTCCCCTATCCGCATACCGGCCAGAATTCCTATAGAAAAAAGGCAGAATTTCAGTAAAGCCATGTCCTTCCAAGTACTTTTCTGCAGATATCTGTCTGCGCAGTCAAATAAGTTTTTCACTGTGGATCCCTCCTTTTCAGCCGCTGTTCTGCTGCTTTTTGTATTGATGCCGAAGCCGATAGATGCAGCGTTTTTATACATCTGTTTCTATGATCCTATGATAGCAGAAATGGCGGGGGGTATCAATCCGCTTTGCAGTAAAGCATTATTCTTCTTGTTTTTCCTGTTCTCCCAGCAATTCCTCAGCCGTTACAGGAATCCAGTCCACATACTGTCCTGAACTGTCATATATATATTCTATCTGTGCATATCCATCCACACTATCCGT
>CATJHO010000042.1 GCA_949740535.1 uncultured Lachnospiraceae bacterium | reverse complement strand
CGCAAGTGCGAAAATTTGCTGGATAGGCAACGTGGAGGTAACAAAAATGGCTATAAGTGGCGTAAATCCGTGCGTTGCCGTCTCCATTGAGGAAGCGGCGAAGGCCGGCAAGTTCTAAAAAAGTTTAAAGTCAAAGGGCTGATCAGACCGCGAGGCGGTTTGGCCAGCCCTCATTTTTTCACAGAAAAACGGAATTCCATTCTTATGAATGAAATTCCGTTTTCACAGCTTTCTGATTTTCTTACAAAAGGTCCGGGTTGTTTTTGAGATTCTTATACTCTGCCACGGAGCGGTCAAAGCCCTGAATGTGATTGACAAACCAGTCCACCACATTTTTGTTCACCTGCTGAACAAAGGCATCTGTAGGACCTTCCTGTTCTTCCAGCATCTCATAGAGTTCCTTTATGCTCTGCACAAACTCCTGGTGTCTGGCCTGGTGCTCCTTAAGACCCGGATATCCGATCTCCGCCTGCAGTGCTTCCTCCTGAGAAAAATGATAATTGGTATACTCCTCCAGATAATCCAGTGTATTTAAAGCTTTCAGCTTGCCGTCCCCTGCCTCGCAGGACCGCAGCAGATCGTTGATCTTTCCGATCAGTTCCTGATGCTGCCCGTCGATCAGAGTGTTTCCTGTCACCAGATCATCTGTAAATTCCATATACTGTACCACGTGAATTCCTCCTTTATTGCTGATTTTATAGTTCTTTATTATAGCACGCCTGCGTCCAAAATACCATCTCTTTTTTACGGCAGAGACGGGGCCGTCCTGCCGCAGAATGAAACTTTTTTAATAGAAAGGCAGACCTGTTTTTGTAAGATTTGACAAGCGCATTTTAGTGTGGTATGGTAAAAAAGAGTTGATTTGAGCAGGAAATTACGTTACAAGACAGATAGCAGCAGAGGGAATACTTTATGATGTATATAACAGTATTTTCTCTGCTGTTTTATAAAAACAGCTTACCCTGGTGTCCCTTGTCCACTGGGGGCGGGCATGTTCGTATGAAAGGAATGACAGAATGCGGGGAAGGAGAAGACGAAGAAGGGAACAGAGCATACCGTGGCACCGTATCGGAATTACCTTGATTGTTTTGGGGATTCTGGCCGTGATATCGCTCCTTGCGCTTGCAGGTTACAGCGCCCTGGAGCCGGATAAGGCAGAAGACCTTTATACACAGCTTTTCGGACCGGCAGAGGATATCCTTAAAAGGGGAGCAGCAGAGGAGGCATTTGCGCTTGCGGATTCCTGGAAGGAGGAAATTCACATAACGGTAGAGATAGAAGAGCCGATGGAAGAGAAAGAAAAGCTTCCAGAGATAGACCCGGCTCTGCGGATTCCCAATACGGTGGATTTTGCCGCTCTCTGGGAGCAGAACCCGGATGTCTATGCCTGGATTACGGTTCCTGGAACACTGGTGGATTATCCGGTTCTGCAGCATCCTGCAGATGATGAGTATTACCTGAACCACACCATCGATCACAGAGCGGGACTGCCGGGGAGTATTTACTCAGAATCCCTGCATCCCAAAGATTTTTCTGGGGTTCATACCATTCTTTATGGCCATAACATGAAGAATGATACGATGTTTGGGAGTCTCCACAGTTATGCGGATCCGGATTTTTTTGCAGAACATCCCTATGTGTACATTCATCTGCCGGATCGGACACTGCTGTATGAGATCTTTGCGGCAGTGAAGTTCCGGAGCACTTATCTTCCCAATTATCTGAACTATGAAGATGAGACAGATTTTGAGACTTATGTGGAAGAACTGAAAGCTTCGCCCGGAAATACAGCCAGCGGAAGAGAGGTTCCCTTTGGAAGCCGCATTTTGACTCTGCATACATGTATCGGCAATGACAAAAACCACCGGTATCTGGTAACAGCAGTTCTGACAGGAGAATACCGGAAAGAATAGCGGTCCCTTCCTGGAGGTTTTGGTTCATACACCCGTACCACAGGGCAGCCTCCCAGGTGAACAGCCATGTGGAGAACCCGAATCTGTTGGCTGCAAAGATTGGGGTGCTTCACATGCTGATTGAGCGGGAGAGCTGCCAAAGGATAGGTGCGGGATAAAGATTTAAAGCGCTGCTTTCTAAAATCAGATTACGCCTTTCATTACCAGCACCGAAACTGCACAGGTTGCGAATAGAAACAGGGAAAAGACAATGACGCCCTTGGAGCTTCCTGTCTGCTCAGAAGTGGAAGGCAGAGCCAGCTTGGCTTTCCGAAGCGCTGTCACTACAGGCTTGTAGAAGAGAAGAGTGACAGCTGTATTGAGTCCGCCTTTTAAAAGATTGAAGGGCAGGAAGGCAGGCAGTAAAAGCTCGGCAACGGCTTCCCTTGGGTATCCCATGTAAATGGGTGTGATTAAGTAATTCCATAACAGCATGACAACAGCCATCACGCAGCAGCCGGCAAGCAGCCCTGCCACAGCGCCGGATTTCGTGTGCTTTCGCTTGTAGATGAAGGCAGCGGTGCAGGCAAAGCTGCAGCTGGACAATACGTTCATGATAAAGCCGATAGGTCCTGTTTCGCTGGCTGTGATCATTTCAATAAAAGATACAATAACGGAGATGATAAAGGAAGCGAAGGGCCCCAAAAGGAAGCCGCCGATGGCGATCATGACATCCTTGGGATCGTACTTGAGAAAGAGCACCACCGGGATGCGTCCCATTATCATCAATGCGTAAGCGATGGCACAGAACATGCCGATCAAAGCGATTTTTTGTGTTTTCTGGTTCATAGTTTTCCCTCCATATTCTGGTTCTGCATAAATCCCCTCTGTCCTGACCGTGTATGCCCTTGTCAACTGAAGGCATGTATGTCCGGCCGCAAAAGCATGTGTCTGTGAATCCTTTTGGCGCCGCTGAGATTTTGCAGTAATTAAAAATCACCTGAAAAACGTCCGTCTTCCAGGTGTCATTTTCACCAGAACAAAAACTCTTTGACAGAAAACACCGCCAAAACAATTCTGATTTACTGCACATCTTCTCTCATCCAGACTATACTGTCGGTTTTGGAATCTCACCAAATCCTGATCTGAACCTGCCGGGAAAACACGCTGTTTTCACCACTATGGCTGTCAGATCCTGCGTACACACGCTCGCGGACTATACCGCCGATCGGGAATTCTCATATGAAACGGCTGATGTTCCATAAGAGTCACCCTGCCCCGAAGACTTTCCGTATTCAAATGTCAAATTTATTATAGTCAGATGTTGTTTTTTTGTCAATGCGCAATTTCTGTTTTTCTAATATTTTACAAATATAGCAGACAGAAGGTTGAAAGCCTGTTGGATAAAGCAGCAAAACTAAATTTGTTAAAAAGTTATAGGATTATTTCTGCGGAAATAAGCGTAAACAAGTTGACTTTAGCGTTTTTGCATGAGATACTGTAATTGGAGGTGGAGTTATGTTTAAAGTAAATCCTTACAGACCGGGAGCCGGATTAATGCCAGCTTACCTGGCCGGCCGGGATGAAGACATGCAGAATGTTGAGCAGATGTTTGATGCACTTGTGATGAATATACCAACGCAGTCTATTATTTTCAGCGGATTGAGAGGAGTAGGTAAAACGGTTCTAATCAATCGGCTTCAGAAAATGGCAGAGGATAAAGATATTTTCTGCAGGCATATTGAAGTAGAGGAGAGAAATGATTTTGTCTCTCAGATTGCAGCTTGTTCTCAGGCATTCCTGCGGAAGGTGAGCACAAAAGAAAAGTTTAAAAATCTGATACAAAAGCCTCTGGACGCGATTAAGGCATTGGTTGTTTCTTTTGATCCCAATGACAGTACATTTTCTTTGTCTTTGCAGGAAAGAGAGCTGTATCAATCTGCAAACCTGACACAGAGCATGACAGAGGTTTTTACAACTATTGGCGAAACCGCTTATAAATCACATACTCCTATCTGCTTTTTTATTGATGAGATTCAATATATGAAAGCAAAGGAGCTTGGTTCTTTGATAGCAGCTCTGCATCGGACGAATCAATTAGGATATCCAGTGATGGTTATAGGTGCGGGACTGCCTAAGATTTACAAAATGCTGTCTGATGAAAAATCTTATTCGGAACGTTTGTTTTTGTATAAGGAAATTGGTTCTCTTACAGGAGAGCAGTCGAGAAATGCGATAGAAATACCAGCTCATAGATTTGGAGTTGTTTATACAAATGACGCCGTGGAAAAGATTGTTTCCATTACCAAGGGATATCCATTTTTTATACAGCAGATGTGCCAGGTTGTATACCAGAATACGAATGAAAAAGAAATTAAAGGTGTACACGTGGAAAACAGTGTAGCGGAGTTTTTTAAAAGACTGGATATTGGATTTTTTAAAGTACGATATGAAAGGTGTGCAGACAGTGATAAGAAATTTATATTTGCTATGGTAAAATGTAAAGAACTGCCCTGCACGATTTCCAATGTGGCAAAGAATCTCTGCAAGAGTGTCAATTCCATATCTACTACAAGAGCGCAGTTGATTAGCAAAGGAATTATATACCCTATTCGATATAAAGAATTGGATTTTACGGTGCCGGAATTCAGTGGATATATTCAGAGACTTGAGGAGTATCAATTGTGGTGTAAAGAAAACCTGTAGTGTGGAATGAAACAATACCCTCAGTGAACAAGTGTCCTCTTGTCTGCTGAGGGTATTGTGCTGTGGTTGACAGAAAATGTAATCCGTATGATTGATCTGTGCATAATAATCCGCATCCTGTACCCTCTCTTTACAAGGGCATCATTGAAAATACTTCTCCCGAATCATTTCCACCGGCATATCCCGTCCGGTCCAGAGCCGGAAGGCTTCTGCTCCCTGGTGGAGCAGCATGTAGAGACCGTTGAATACCATACAGCCGCGTTCCCTTGCCATGTGTAAAAGTTTCGTTTCTCTTGGATTGTAAATCACATCTCCCACCGCCAGATTGGGACGAAGCATGGAAGCATCTGAAATGAGACAGGCATCTGTCCTGGGAGCCATTCCCACGGATGAGGCATTGATAAGGCAGCAGCTTTGGGAAAGACTTTCATCCAGCCGGGCAGAGTCTGCCAAATCATAGAGGTTTAGAAGACAGGAGGTTTTTTCCCGGATCCGCTCTGCTTCTACTTCCATCAGGCGGGTAGAAGGACTTTCCGGGCGGGAGAAAATGTCGATGGAGGATACTCCGTCCAGGGCGGCCTGAGCAGTGATGGCGGCAGCAGCGCCGCCGGATCCCAGAATCGTCAGCTTTTTCCCGGCCGGGCAGAGTCCTGCGTCTGCCATAGACTGCATAAAGCCGTAACCGTCGGTATTGTAACCATAGAGAATGCCCTCATGGTTTACAACCGTGTTCACAGAGCCGGAAAGGAGGGCTGTATCAGAAAGAACATCCACCCGATTGTGCATCAGACGTTTGAGAGGCATGGTGCAGTTCCAGCCGGCAGCACCGATGGCCGTGAGGCCGTTGACCGCCGTTTCAAATGTGTGTTCATTTACATCAAAGGCCAGATAAGCATAATCCAGGTGAAGAAGATGAAAGGATTCGTTGTGCATGGCCGGGGAAATGCTGTGTGCCACAGGACTTCCAAGCAGGGCGGTCAGTTTCGTTTTTCCGGTAATCGTATTTTTCATGGGAAGTACCTCCAAATCGTAAAAATCAGAAAGAATTGTGGTGAAACAGCTGTATGGTTCCTAAGATTATGGCAGCAGCTTTGTATTATGGCTTATGCTATCGGAGTTTTGCGGAAAAGTCAAGAAAAAGAAGGCGGCAAAAAGATATAAAATAGAAAATATTTAGACTGGAAAGAGCAGAAATAATATGATATATTGATAAAAGATTTGTGAATCAATTTGACAGGAAGGTGATCAATTGGAAAACTATACGAAGTATAAGTTGAAGAGCAAGGATGAGCTGACATCGTTGCTGGACGGAAAGGATCAGCTGTTCCTTATTGCATGTAACAAATGCTTCAAGGAATTTGAGACCGTTGACGAACCGGATTGCGAAGAGCTTGAAGCGCTTGCCCAGGAACTGGGAAAAACGGTCACAGGCAGTGTGAAGGTTGACTTTTTGTGCAATAAGGTACAGACAGAGAGAAAACTTAAGGGTCTGATTCCGGAGGGAACCGAGAATGTAATCGTGATTTCCTGCGGTCTGGGCGTTCAGACCATTGCGGGCATAGCGGACAGGCCTGCGTACGCGGCTGCCAACTCCCTTAATTACAGAGGACATCACGGCATGGCCCTGACGAAGAAAGCCTGCGGCGCATGTGCCCAGTGTTATCTCAATGTCACCGGCGGTATCTGCCCCGTAGTAGACTGCTCCAAGAGCCTGTTAAACGGACAGTGCGGAGGCGCCAAGAACGGAAAATGCGAAGTAGATGAGAACAAAGACTGCGCATGGGAAAAGATATACGAGCGTTTGGAAAAACAGGGACGTCTTGCCGAGTTTTTGGCACAGCCTATACAGATGCGGGACTTCTCCAGGATCAATCATAAAACCATTCAGGATTACGTAACATCCATCCGGGAAAACCGGCTGGCCGGCTATTACGGCGGCGTACATCCCCTGGAGCACAAGGAATT
>CATJHO010000041.1 GCA_949740535.1 uncultured Lachnospiraceae bacterium | reverse complement strand
TTCCCGAATGTGCACTGCAAAGAAGAACAAGGCCGTGCCAAAATGCAGTAAAACAGAAAAATCAAGGCCAGCAACAAAGTCCAAGAAGGGAGACAAGCGTGTTATGGCGATAAAAAATACGGTGGAAGTCGTAATTGCCGGAAAGGTCTTTCGGATCAGCGGCTACGAAAGTCCAGAATATCTGCATCAGGTTTCCGTATACATCAATGAAAAGCTGGCACAGTTTCAGAAACTGGAAGGCTATCGCAAACAGAGCACAGATCAGAAACAGCTAATGCTCAATATGAACCTGGCAGACGATTTTTTCAAAGCAAAAAATCAGGCCGATAAACTTTCCGCAGAGCTGGAGAAGAAAGAGCGGGAAATGTATGCGGTCCGCCATGATCTGATTGAGGCCCAGATGGCCAACGAAAAGCTGGAGACAGAGAAGAAAGAATTTCAGGATACATTGGCAGCTCAGAAGAAGGAGTTTGAAGAGAAACTGGCCTTTCAAAAGCAGGAGGCCGCAGAGAAGCTGGAAGCAAAGAAGCAGGATGCAGAACGGGAGCGTCAGGAGCGGAAACGGACGGCAGAGGGTCAGGAAAAAGCATTGGAGAACCAGAAGAAAGCCATGGAGGCCCAGAGGCTGAGCTCCAAGAAAAAGTTAGAGGAGCAGAATCAGGCGGCTCAGAAGCGTCTGGCGGAGCAGAAGCGTGGCTACGAGAGCGAAATTGAGCAGCTGCAGAGAGAAATCCGCGATTTACAGAGAAGGCTGAATCAGCGGTCTTATACATAAAGAAATTAAAGAAATGCGGGGGTTGCTGCAAAATACGGCAGTGAGGATTTTACGGGATCCGAAAGTCTTATTTGCAGCGGCTCTTTTTTCAAGGAGATACTATAGAGCTCTTGACAAGGGTCTCTATAAGACTGCGGAACTGGAATCAGCGAAACAGCAGTCTTAGGATAGAGCCTAGAAGGATTTACGGACGGTATTTAACGGCCGGAAATCCTTCTTTTGACAAGGGTCTTTATAAGACTGCGGAACTGGAATGGAGAAATCGAGTATGAGACATAAAGTAGAACTTCTGGCCCCGGCTGGTTCTTACGACAGCCTGAAAGCCGCCATAGGAGCAGGAGCAGACGCCGTGTATCTGGGCGGCACCAGGTTTGGGGCGAGAGCTTCTGCAGCAAATTTCAGAGAGGATGAACTGTGCCAGGCTGTCCGCTATGCCCATCTTCACGGCTGTGATCTTTATCTGACGGTGAATACACTGCTGAAAGACAGGGAGCTTGAGGAGCTGGGAGCCTATCTGAAACCTTATTATGAATGCGGCCTTGATGCGGTGATCGTACAGGATTTTGGCGTATTGTCCTATGTTCGGGAGGCATTTCCGGATCTTCCGGTTCATGCCAGCACACAGATGACCCTGATGGGTCCCGGCGGCGCGTCATTTCTCAAAGAACTGGGGGCGGCGAGGATTGTAACGGCCAGAGAGCTTTCCCTGGAAGAAATACAGGAGATTCATCAAAAAGTGGATATTGAGATTGAGAGCTTTATCCACGGAGCTCTCTGCTACTGCTATTCGGGCCAGTGCCTGTTCAGCAGTATGCTGGGAGGCAGAAGCGGGAACCGGGGCCGCTGTGCCCAGCCCTGCCGCCTGCCTTACCAGCTGAAGGCAAAAGGACGGATTGTAAACGGGCCTGAGGAAGCATACCTTTTAAGCCCCAGGGATATGTGTACCATTGAACTTCTTCCTAAGATTCTAGAGGCAGGGGTCTGCTCATTGAAGATTGAAGGCAGACTGAAACGTCCGGAGTATACGGCCGGGGTGGTACGGATCTACCGGAAATATCTGGATCAATATTTGGAACACGGAAAAGAGGGGTATCATGTATCTAAGGAGGATTTACAGGAATTACAGGCTTTATATAATCGGGGAGGTTTTTCCAAAGGCTATTATCAGGTGCGGAACGGCCGGGAATTGATGTCTCTTACCAGGCCGGGCCATTTTGAGGGAAGCAGCCAGAAGGGAAAGGCCTGGAAAAATGGAAATCAGAAGGAACTTAAGGAAAAGCAGCGCTATGAATCTCTTCTTGCAAGGCTGAAAAAAGAGTATCTGGAGACAGAAAAAAAAGAAAAAATTAAGGGAAGCTTCCGTATTTCTACAGAAAACCCCACAGAATTCATGGTAACCTGCAGGGGAATAACTGTAAAAGTAACCGGTGAACCAGCCCAGAAGCCCCAAAATAAGCCTATGGAGCCAGAGGCGGTTATCCGGCAGCTTCAAAAGACAGGCGATACGCCTTTTGTATTTGAAGAGCTGAAGCTTCAGGGGGAAGAGGAGGTGTTTCTTCCCATCCGGCAGTTGAATGCTATGCGCAGGGAGGCGCTTGGGGAGCTTGCCCAAAAGCTGATGACAGGCGAAAGCCGGGCTCCTAAGGAGATAACAGTTTATAAAGCAGAGTTTCCGGCGGACCCCAAAGAGCCGGAGAGCAGACCGGTTCTGCATGTTCAGCTGGAATGCCCGGAGATGCTGCCAGCGGTACTGGAGCTTTGGGAGGTTTCTGTGATCTCTCTTTCCTGTGGACAGATGGATATGGGGAAATTGAAGCATTATGCAGATCTCTGCCATAAGGCACAAAAGACCTGCAATCTGGTGCTCCCGGCTGTTTTCCGGCGTTCGGAACGGAAGTGGTTTAAGGAACGGCTCGGCCTGCTTCAGGAAGCGGGGCTGGATGCCCTTGTGATCAAAAATATTGAAGAGCTGGCATTTATCCGGGAGAAAGCTTGGAGGATTCCAGTGATTCTGGATCATAATCTCTATACCTTTAACCAGAGAAGCCATAAATTCTGGGTGGAACAGGGGATTTTGTGGGATACACTGCCCTTGGAGCTGAACAGGGAAGAGCTGATGGTCCGGGGATGCCGGGACAGTGAGCTGATGGTGTACGGATATATGCCTCTGATGGTGACAGCCAACTGTCTTCACAAGACCATGGGAACCTGCAGAAGGCAGAGGGAACCCCAGCGTCTGACAGATCGGTATAAAAAGGAATTTCCGGTGGTGAATGAATGCCGCTGGTGCTATAATGTAATTTACAACTGTGAACCCCTGTCACTTCTTGGAAATAAGAAGGAAGTGGAGGAGATAGCTCCTAAAAGCCTGCGGTTATCCTTTACAATGGAATCAAAACCTCAGATTGAGCGGATTATAAAGCAATATGTGGAGGTTTTTTTTCATAAAGACAGAGGAGACAAGCCGGAGGGAGCGTTTACCAGAGGGCACTTGAGACGGGGAGTGGAGTAGTCTATATTATGACAAACCTGATTATTGAGTTATCTAAATTTGCATTTATTATTTTAATTGCCATCTATACGCTTCTGAGCTTTTCTGTCCTGAAGAAGAAAAATCAGGGAGAAATCCGCTACGGCTGGAAAATGCAGAATCTGCTCCTGTTTTTTATCCATCTTCTGGCCTATGTGGTCATGTATCTGCAGAAGGAGGAGATCAAGCTGCTGATCTTTTATCTGTTCCAGCTGTTTCTTCTGCAGGCAGTGCTTGTGATGACCCAGGTAGTTTACCCTAAGGTCAACCGTCTGCTTCTGAACAATATGTGTTTTTTCCTGGCCATCGGATTTATAATGCTGACCCGTCTTTCTTTTGATCGGGCAGTGAGGCAGTTCCAGATTGCGGCTGCAGCGCTGGTGCTGGCTATGTTTATTCCTTTTTTGATCCGCAGATGCACGTTTCTTGAGAAGCTGACCTGGCTGTACGGGATGGCAGGCCTTTTGCTTTTGACAGCGGTAGTGGTTTTTGGGAAAAGCAGTTACGGTGCAAAACTTTCTCTTAAGATTGGCTCTCTGGCACTTCAGCCCTCAGAGTTTGTGAAAGTCAGCTTTGTTTTTTTTGCGGCAGCCCGGCTGGCAAAAAGTACGGCGTTTCGCGATGTGGTTCTCACCACGCTGACTGCGGCCGCTCATGTGGCAGTTTTGGTTTTGTCTAAGGATCTGGGGGGAGCCCTGCTGTTTTTTGTAACATATCTCATTATGCTGTATGTAGCATCAAAAAAACCACTGTATTTTATTGGAGGACTGGGGGCCGGATGCGTGGCGGCTTATACGGGCTATCAGCTGTTTTCCCATGTGCGGGTGCGGGTGATGGCCTGGAGCGATCCGTTCCGGTTTATTGACAAAGAGGGGTATCAGATTACCCAGTCCCTTTTTGCCATTGGCACCGGAAGCTGGTTTGGCATGGGTTTGTACCAGGGGACTCCCAATAAGATTCCTGTGGTGGAAGAGGATTTTATTTTTTCAGCTATAGCGGAAGAATTTGGAGGAATTTTTGCCATCTGTCTGATTCTGATCTGTGTCAGCAGTTTTATGATGTTTGTGAATATTGCCATGCAGATAAAAAATGATTTTTATAAGTATACGGCTCTGGGCCTGGGAACCATCTATGGATTTCAGGTATTTCTCACCATTGGCGGAGCAGTGAAGTTTATTCCTTCCACAGGAATTACCCTTCCGCTGGTGAGCAGCGGTGGAAGTTCTATGGTGGTGACCATTGCCATGTTTGCCATTGTTCAGGGCATGTATCTTTTGAAGGAAGACGAGGATTTAAGGATTGAAAAAGAACGGAAACAGAACGCAAAAGCAAGGACAGGGAAAGCCCGCCGGTCCCGGAAAACAAAGGCGGAAGAAAGATCATGAACTTGTAGTTGTGACCTATCTTTTTACAGGTCTTTTTACTCTGCTTATCGGTTATTTTATTTATTTTAATGGGTTTTTGAGTTCCGAGGTTGTCAACAATCCCTACAACTCCAGGCAGGATACCTTTGCCGACCGGATCATACGGGGGGAGATCCGTTCTTCTGACGGAGAGGTGCTGGCTGAGACAAAGACAGCAGAGGATGGAACAGAGATCCGGAACTACCCTTATGGCAATGTGTTTGCCCATGGGGTGGGCTATTCCACCAGAGGACGGACTGGAATTGAATCTCTGGCCAATTTTTATCTTCTCACCTCCAATGCTTCCTTTGGAGAACAGATTACCAAGGAGATACGGGAGGAGAAGAATATTGGTGACAATGTGATTACCACCCTGAATGCAAGGCTTCAGCAGACAGCCTATGAAGCCCTTGGAAGCCGCCGGGGGGCTGTTGTGGTTCTGGAGGTAGAGACCGGGCGGATTCTGGCTATGGTTTCGAAGCCTGATTTTGATCCAAACCGGATCAATGAGGACTGGGATGCGTTAAATGATGAGGAGAACAGTGAAAAGGCTCTTTATAACCGGGCCTTTCAGGGGCTGTATCCGCCGGGATCGACCTTTAAGATGGTAACCCTTTTGGATTATATGCGGGAGAATCCGGATTATGTGAATTTTCATTTTCAGTGCGGGGGACAGCTGACAGAGGGAAATTATACCATCAGCTGTTATGGAAAGAAGGTTCACGGAGAGGAGAATCTGCAGAAGGCCTTTGCCAAATCCTGCAATACCGCATTTTCTTCTATTGGCCTTTCTCTGGATGAGGATACCCTGAAAGAGAACTGCGAAAGCCTGCTCTTTAACAGAGACCTGCCTCTGGATCTGCCTTATTCCAAAAGCTCTTTTTCTCTGAAAAGCGGTTCTACGCCTGCCGAGCGGATGATGACGGCCATTGGACAGGGAGAAACACTGGTGTCTCCAGTGCATATGGCAATGCTGACAAGCAGTATCGCCAATGACGGGATTTTTATGAAGCCGTATGTTCTGGAGCGGGTGGAATCCTACACAGGGGATACTGTCAAAGTTTTCCATCCTGCTGTTTCCGGCCGTCTGATGACCTTAGAGGAGGCAGGAATACTGGAGGAGTACATGAAGGCTGTGGTGACAGAAGGGACTGGAAGCAGGCTTGCGGATCTGGGCTTTCCCGTGGCTGGCAAGACGGGAACCGCGGAGTACTCCAGTGATAAGAACAAGAGCCATGGGTGGTTCACGGGCTATTCTGTTACGGGAGAATCCGATATTGCAGTTACGGTGATCGTGGAGGAAGCCGGTTCCGGAAGCGAGTATGCGGTTCCCATTGCCAGGGCAGTTTTTCAGACCTGGGGAACTTTGAATGAACATTGAGCGCGGTTACCTTTTCTGACAGCATTGTCGTGGTCCGCCAGACAAACCGTATTTACAATTTTTTTAAAAAATGGTATACTTAATACATCCGTGCAATTAGGAGGAACAGGAAATTATGGCATCGGGCACTTCCGGAAGACGCCGGACAGGCACACGAAAGAAGACAACAGCGGCTTCCAGAAAGGCAGCGCAGAAGAAACGTGAAGAGACAGCATTTATCCGGGATGAGATTCAGATACTCATCCTTTTCGCCGTATCGGTATTGCTGCTGATCAGCAATTTTGGTGTCGGCGGCGCGGCAGGGAGCTTTGTGAGCAGTGTTATGTTCGGCCTGTTCGGGATTTTTGCATATCTTCTGCCAGTCGGATTGTTTATTATTACAGCATTTTCCATTTCTAACCGTGAGAATACCATTGCGGTGGTGAAAGCGGCTGCCATGGGAGTGGGATTTTTTCTGCTCTGTGCCATTGCCCAGCTGGTAAGCGGGGAGAAGAACGGGGCAGGGACGGCCGCAGCTTTCTATGCCTATTCGGCAGAGCATAAGACGGGCGGCGGTTTCTTTGGCGGAATGCTCAGCAAAGGACTTACCGGCGCTTTTGGAACTGTGGGTACATGGATTGTTCTCCTGATAATTCTGATTATCTGCGTGGTAGTGATCACAGAGCGCTCATTTATCAGCGGCGTTAAGTCGGGGGGAAAGAGAGTCTATGATACGGCGAGAGAGGATGCCAGACGCCATCGGGCTTTGGCGGATGAGCGCCGGGAAGCCCGCAGAAAAGCGCTTGAAGAGCAGGGAATTAAAGAGGAAGAACAGAAAAAGAGCCGCATGGAACGCAGAATTTCCGGTGTGGCACTGGAAGATACTACGATCAAAAAGGATGACCGCACCGATGAGATGCGGGAAATTACCCTTTCTACGGAGCCGGATCTGAAGGATTTGGATGATATGTTCCAGATTCCTATCCACCGCCAGCGCCCGGAAGAGGAAGAACCGGAGATGGAAGAGATTCAGGAGGAGGCCGGGGTGCCTTCTTTTGAAAGACCTATAGAGCCGGAAGCTTTTGAGGAGGAAGTGCTGCAGGAAGAATGGACAGTGGAAGCAGAAGGGCCAAAACTTTCTCCTGTTGAGCCTGCAAAGAGCAGAACAGACAGGGAGACTGCCGGTACTGCCGTCCGACGGGTACAGCCTGCCGCCCGGCAGGAATCCGGGGAAGCATCCTCAGGGAATCCGCGTCCTCTCCGCCCTGCTTTTAAGGCACGCCCCTATCAATATCCGCCTGTTAAGATGCTAAGACAGATTAAGAACAGTGAAAACCGGGATGCAGATCGGATTCTGCATGAGACAGCCATGCATCTTCAGCAGATTCTCCGGGATTTCGGAGTGGGTGTGACGGTGACGGATGTGAGC
>CATJHO010000040.1 GCA_949740535.1 uncultured Lachnospiraceae bacterium | reverse complement strand
TCTCATTATTTAATCGTATAGTCCGAGTAGTCCAGCGAAAAATTCGGATTAAAATACGGATCTCCCGCCTCCAGCTCTGTCTTCCATTTCTCCCGGAACAGAGCCGCCTCATTTTGAAAGCGTTTCAGCTTCTCGCCTTCCTCCATTCCTCTGGTCTTGGATTCATAGTGGAAGAGTTCGCAGAAGGGCGTAAATACATTCAAATACCCGGCCCTGCGCAGCTTAAGGCAGAAATCCACATCATTAAAAGAAACGCTGAAAGTCTCATCCAGACCGCCCACCTCATCATACTGCTCCCGTCCCACCAGAAGACAGGCCCCGGTCACTGCCGTCACATCCTGGGCATAGCAGAGCCGCCCCATATACCCAAGGTGCATCTTGTCATCCTTATAGTGGGTATGTCCCGCTGCCCGGTGGGCTCCCAGTCCGATGACAATTCCTGCATGCTGAATAGAATTATCCGCATAGTAAAGCTTTCCTCCCACCGCCGCCACATCCGGTCTCTGGGCATACATAAGAAGCTCCTCCATCCACTCCCTGGTAATGACCTTCATATCATTATTCAGGAGAAGGACATATTTTCCATTGGTAAAGGATACACCGAAATTATTAATGCGGGAGTAATTAAAATCCCCCTCATACTTTACAATGCGGATGCGCTCATTGTGCTCCAACGCCTTGTAGTAGTCAAATATTTCTTTTGTCTCACTGTTATTCTCCACCACCACAATTTCGTAATTGGGATAAGTCGACTTATTGACAATGGATTCCACACAGCGCGACAAATCCTCCATATGATCCCGGTTGGGAATCACAATCGAGATCAGCGGCTTCTCCAAAAGAGGATACCGGATCCGGAAAATAGTGGGGAACGCTCTTGTGCTCTCCACCTTGGCATCCATTCCATAGGCATCCTGAATGTGATCGTGGACCGCCCGCTTGGCCGCGTCCACCGCATAGGTCTTGGCATTGATATCCTGAGCCACAGAAGCCTTGTGGGAACGCCAGTAATACAAAGCCTTGGGCACATGGTACACCTTCTGAGCCTTAGACGTGAGACGGAGAATCATATCGTGGTCCTGGCTTCCGTCGTATTGACTGCGGAACACCCCGGCTTCATCCAGAAGCTCCCTGGAAAATGCGGAAAAATGACAGATATAATTATTCCCCCGCAGATTGTCTATGGCAAAATCCGGTTTGAAATGAAGGACAATCATGTGATCAATACTGTCCCCCTCAAAGGTAATCTCATCGCAGTAAATGTAGTCCGCCCCTGTCTCATTGACCGCCTTTACATATTCATAAAGAACAGCCGGATGAAGAATGTCGTCATGATCAAACAGTCCGATATAATCTCCTGAAGCCAGCTTCAGGCACTCGTTGGTATTGCCGGAGATCCCGTAGTTATGATCCAGCACATGATAAATAATGCGGCTGTCCTTTTCTGCATACTTCCGGCAGATATCTCCCACATAGGCATGCTCGTGATCACTTCCGTCCGCCAGACAGAGCTCCCAGTTTTCATAGGTCTGATTCAGAACCGAATCCACCATGTCTGTCAGAAACTTCTCCGGCGTGTTATAAAGAGGCACCAGAATACTGAACTTGATCTTTCTGTCAAAAACCGTCTTACGCTGCTGCTGTGCTTCCTCCGGCGTTGGAAAGCTGGCTGTTCCATGGCGCTTCATATTCTTCCGCTCCTGCAGCTTGCTGCGGACCTTGCGCATCAAACCAGGAATGGAACCGTACCTGGTCAGACGGTCTCTGGTCTTTTCATAGAAATGCAGAGCTTTACGCAGAGGGACAGACAGCTTCCATGCAAAGCTGTTCTTGATCCGATCCAGCTTAAAACGCAGCTCTTCAATCTCCTTTTCCGACTCTTCGATCTTACTTAAAAGAACCTCTGTCTTCTCCCGCTCGGCCTCATATAGTTTTTTATAATCGTTCTGTAATTCCTGATTATCCATCTTTATCTCCTGACATCAGAGGAATCTGTATATACACTCCTGTGATGCATATATTCAAACTAAAAATTTTCCGTAACAGTTTCTGCAGGCTGTCCTGTTACGATTTTCCTTACTGTATTTAATGCGCTCAGGCATTCTCCTCATGCAGGCAGGAATGGTTCTAAAAGGGATTGTGTTAAGCTTCCGGCGACTCATAGGCATCGCAGACTTCCTCTGCCTCCCCCATCATCCGCACATGACCGTGGTCGATCCAGATGGCCCGGCTGCAGATCTCCTTTACCTGCTCAATACTGTGGGACACAAAGAGCACTGTAGTATTTCGTTCCATCATTTCCCGGATACGCTTCTTGCACTTGTTCTGGAACTGATAGTCTCCCACCGCCAGAATCTCATCCACAATCAGGATATCCGCATCCACAATGGTTGCAATGGAAAAGCCCAGACGTGCAAGCATACCGGAAGAAAAATTCTTAATGGGTACATCCACAAACCGTTCCAGACCTGCGAATTCAATGATGTCATCGAACCGCTCCTCCAGCATTTCTCTGGGATAGCCGATGAGGGCGCCGTTCAGAAATATATTCTCCCTGGCAGTTAAATCGTGGTCAAAGCCTGCCCCCAGCTCAATCATAGGCGCGATAGTTCCCGTAGTCTCCACCCCGCCTCTGGTAGGCCGGAGCACCCCGGCGATAATCTTCAGCATCGTGCTTTTCCCGGAGCCGTTCATTCCCACCAGCCCTACAGAATCCCCTTTGCGGATCTCAAAGCTTACATCGTTCAGCGCCCAGAATTCTTCATAGAAGAGCTGACGTTTCAAAGCCTTGATAACATATTCTTTGATACTGTCCACCTTTTCTCTGGAGAGGTTGAAGCACATGGATACATCTTTTACCTCTATGGCATTTTCTATCTTCATCCTTTCTCCCTCCTCTCCCCAATTACATCAGTTTACATAAGTTTTCCATATTTCTCTCTCGTCCAGCTTTCATTCAGCCCAGACATTTTCTATATTTTCAGTATAAACGTATCCTGTGCCTTTCTAAACACAAACGTTCCAATCAGCAGGGCCAAAGCACACCAGGCAAGGCTCTGTACATGAAGAATGGCCGGAGCTGTCACTCCGTCCAGAACCACACAGCGGAATATTTTGATAAAACCTGTCAGCGGATTTACATTGACGATCAGCCGTACCCAGCCAGGGGCATTTTCCAGAATCGCCATGGGATAAATCACCGGCGTCAGGTACATCCAAGCCGTAGTAATCACGCTGTAAAGATGCATCAAATCCCGGAAACTGACAGCCGCAGCTGACAGAAAGAGGCTGACCCCTGTGGAAAACAGCAGTACATACAGAAGCGGAAAGAGCGCCAGCAGTATTGTAGGCGTTACTCTTGCCCTTGTGACTGCCATCACAATAATCAACGCTATCATGGATGCCAGCAGGTTCACGCCGCTTGAGAGCACCTTGGAAACGGGAAACAGATATTTGGGCACATAAACCTTCTTAATCAGCTCGCCGCTGTGAACGATGGATCCCATCGCAATGCTGGTAGACTCATTAAAAAAGTTAAAAATCAGCTGGCCGCAGAGCAGATACACCGGAAAGTTATCTATTTCTCCATACCTGGAAAAAAAGTACGAAAATACAATGGACAGCACTGCCATCATCAAAAGCGGATTCAGCACCGTCCACAATAGGCCCAGAATGGAGCGGCGGGATTTGGTTTTGATATCTCTTGCCACCAGCTGGCTGATGAGATTTCTGTATTTAACGAAAACGCTAAGTAAGCTCACGTCGATATCCTTTCTGAATCAGCCCGTTGATGACTGCAATCAGCACAAAAGCACCCAGCCACACCATACCGAAACGCAGAAAACTGAACACCAGCACCTGATCGTTGGGCCGGGGTGTGGAATAATAGCCATTATTAAACACAAACAGTTCACAGCAGAGCGCCAGATACACCGCCGCCAGAAAGGTCAGAATATTCCCCTTTCCCAAAATAACCTTCAAAGGTCCCTTTGCATCATGCTGAAGCTTCCAGATACCGGAAGCGTAAATGTCCGCCTCCTCAATCTTCAATCTCCGGTTCTCCTGCTCCAGATCCCGGTTCTGGTTCATAGCCAGTTCCAGCTTATTTAAAATCTGGGCTTTCTCCTTCTCCGACACGCTGTGCTTCTTGATCTCCTGCCAGTATTCCTTCCGGTGAAGCCCCAGCTCCAGAACCTGAAATCTCACCTGGGCTTTCACAAGCTTCAGACAGAGCGCCTCGTCCACAAAAAACTTCGGATCCTTGTGGAGGTAGACAAAAACCGGCTCAAAGTCTACATCACTGTTGGTTTTAATCCGGGCCCAGTCAATAGTTTTGGATTCTCCGTCCTCATAGGTCAGGGTGATTTCCTGAAGCTTCACCATGCTGCTGTCCTCCAGAAGGGGATCAAAGCGGAAACCACAGGTATGTTCAAAAACGCGCAGATCAAAGGTGAGATCGACCATTTCCCCAGGAACACAGGAATACAGCGCCTTCAGAGAATCTTCCGGCCGGAAATCCTTCCCCGTATCGATGAATACTTCTGCTGTCAGCTCTCTACGCTCTTCCATGCTGTTCCTTCCACTCCTTTATGCCGCTCCATTTCTCGTCCTTCTCCGAGATGATAAGCTCCATTCCATCCGGAACCGGCCACCGGATTCCGATATCCGGATCGTTCCAGGCCAGGCCGCCCTCGTCATTGGCATGGTAGAAATCCGTACATTTGTAGGCAAATTCTGCGTAATCAGACAGCACCAGAAACCCGTGAGCGAAATTCTTGGGTATAAAAAACTGCTTTTTGTTCTCTGCGGACAAAATAACACCGAACCACTGCCCAAACGTTTGGGAACCCTCTCTTAAATCTACCGCCACATCAAAAACCTCCCCGCTGATGACCCGGACGATCTTATCCTGGGGGTGGCTGATCTGAAAATGAAGGCCCCGAAGCACACCTTTCTTTGAGGCTGACTGGTTGTCCTGGACAAATTCCATATCTATACCAGCTTCTTTAAAGTCATTGTAATTATAGGTTTCCATGAAATAGCCGCGTTTGTCGCCGAAGACGGACGGCGTTATAATTTTCAGGCCCTCAATGGGGCAGGTTTCTACGGTTATCTTTGACATATTTATGTTTTCTCCCTATAGGTTCATTTTATAAGCCGTCCGCTACGTCCGTCAGATACTGGCCGTAGGCGGTTTTCATCAGCGGCGCAGCCAGCTTCAGAAGCTGCTCCTTGTCTATAAAGCCCTGTTTGTAGGCAATTTCTTCGATGCAGGAGATATAGAGGCCCTGGCGCTTCTGGAATGCAGCCACAAAATCAGCGGCGTCCAAGAGAGCGTCGTGATTGCCGGTGTCCAGCCAGGCAAATCCCCGGCCCAGAGTTTCCACGTGAAGAGTCCCCCGGCGGAGGTATTCATTGTTGACGCTGGTGATCTCGATCTCTCCTCTGGTAGAAGGTTTCACATTCTTGGCAATCTCTACTACATCGTTGTCATAAAAATAGAGCCCCGGTACTGCGTAGTTGGACTTGGGATTTACCGGTTTTTCTTCGATGGACAGGGCTTTTCCGTCCTTATCAAAGGCTACTACCCCATACTCTCTTGGATCCTTCACATAGTAGCCAAAAATGGTGGCTCCTTCGTTCCGGGAAGCCGCATTCTTAAGAACTCTTGAGAAGCTTTGCCCATAGAAAATATTATCTCCCAAAACCAGCGCCGCGTGATCCGTTCCAATAAATGTCTCTCCAATAATAAATGCATCGGCCAGACCTCTTGGATATTCCTGTACCGCATAATGCATATCCATGCCCAGCTTGGAACCGTCTCCCAGAAGCTCCTCAAAAACCGGCAGATCCCTGGGCGTGGAAATAATCAGTACTTCCCGGATGCCTGCCAGCATCAGTGTAGATAACGGATAGTAGATCATGGGCTTGTCGTACACCGGCATGATCTGCTTGGATATTGCTTTTGTCAACGGATAAAGTCTGGTTCCGGCTCCGCCTGCCAGAATAATTCCTTTCATAAAAACCTCCATTTTAAGTTCTGTAATCCCTTGAACAATGCCGCTTATCTAGAGATTGCTCTTTTTTAACGTACGTGAGGGACAGGCACCTTTCTTTGTGTCTGTCCCTGTGTTGGTACAGCAGCTATTAAGTAATCAGCGCCATTGTTAAGAGCCGCCGCACTCATTATATTATTTTACCCGGTACATTTCTTCATAATACTTCTGATAATCGCCGCTGGTTACATTTTTCATCCAATCCTCATGCTCAAAAAACCACTGTATTGTGAGACGAATACCCTCTTTGAACATGGTTTCCGGATACCAGCCAATCTCCTCTTTGATCTTATCCGGAGCAATGGCGTATCGGCGATCATGGCCCTTTCGATCCTCCACATAAGTAATCAGGTCTTTGCTGATCAGAGACTTTCTTGGATCATCCTCAGGAAGCATCTCCTGCAGGGTTTCCAGAATAATATTGACAATCTCTATATTCTGCTTTTCATTATGACCGCCAATATTGTAGCGCTCTCCCAGACGCCCCTTTTCCTGTACCATGTCAATGGCCTTGGCATGGTCATCTACATATAGCCAGTCACGGACATTCTTGCCGTCACCGTAGACCGGAAGCTTCTTTCCCTGTAAAGCATTGTTGATAATTAAGGGAATCAGCTTTTCCGGAAACTGATAGGGACCATAGTTGTTGCTGCAGCTTGTGATATTAATTGGGAACTTGTAGGTATCCCAATAAGCCTTAGTCAGCATATCGCCGGAAGCCTTGCTGGCTGAATAGGGACTGTGAGGCGCAAAAGGAGTTGTCTCATAGAAATAGGTATCCCCTTCTTCCAGAGATCCATACACTTCATCGGTAGATACATATAAAACACCCTTCTCCCCCCCATAAGTCCCGTCCCGAAGCTACCATCCTTCCTTCCCCGCATTCCACCTTACCACCATGCCAAG
>CATJHO010000039.1 GCA_949740535.1 uncultured Lachnospiraceae bacterium | reverse complement strand
GAAACCGGTTTCGTAGTATGCGTTTAAAGATTTTCTGAAACAGGTATAACAAAGATAAAAACAAAGGAAAAAGGAGGAACTACCATGATGAAAAAGAAGATTGCGTTTTTACTGGCGTGTACAATGCTGCTGTCCCTGACAGCCTGTTCTGGAGGAAGTAAGGAGGAACCGGCAGAAACGCCGGCGCCTGCAGAGACGGAAGCTGAAGCGCCGGCAGAAGCCGGGACAGAAACGCTGGCGGCTGAGGATGCCATTGTACTGAAATTCAGTGACTGCCACAGTCCCACAGCTACGAACCACCTTGCTCTTCAGAAGATGG
The DNA here is from genome assembly GCA_949740535.1 of uncultured Lachnospiraceae bacterium. Classification (GTDB taxonomy): domain Bacteria; phylum Bacillota; class Clostridia; order Lachnospirales; family Lachnospiraceae; genus Laedolimicola. Next base: position 6,201 of record CATJHO010000039.1, on the reverse strand, counting down.
CCGAGGAGGTAGCCAGGCAGACAGAGGGCAGAATTCAGATAGAGCTTTATCCCAGCTCCCAGCTGGGGGATGTAAAACCCTCTATGGAAGCAGTTCAGATGAATACGCTGGATATGGCTATCAGCAATCAGGCAGTTCTTGGTTCGGTAGTTCCGGAATGCGCAGTTATGGGAGCTCCCTTCCTGTATGAGACGGATGATCAGATTGCCAATGCTTTAAACGGAGAATTGGGAGAGCGGCTGGGAGAGCTGGCTGAGGAGCAGAATATCCATATTGTGGCTTATCTGCCAACCGGATTCCGCAATGTATTTTCCACAAAGCCGGTACGCTCCATAGGAGATTTCAAGGGCCTTAAGATCCGCACCATGGAGAATCCGGTGGATATGGGTACATTTAATGCTCTGGGCGCCATTGCAACCCCTATGGCTTATGGAGAGCTGTTTACGGCAATCCAGCAGAAGACCGTTGACGGAGGCGAGAATGCCCTGAGCAATATTGCTACGGACGGCTTCTCAGAAGTGGCCAAGTATGTAACCCTCACGGGACATTTCTATAATGTATGCCCGCTGATTATGTCCGGCAGCGCCATTGAGAAGATTCCGGAGGATTTGCGGGAGACCTTCTTTAAGGCCTGCCGGGACGGAGCAGAGGCAGGGCGCCAGCTTTGTATGCAGGCCAATGAGGATGCCATTGCACAGCTTGAGGAAGCCGGAGTGGAAGTGATTGAGATTGACCGGGAAGAGTTAAAAACTGCTACGCAGGGGCTGTACGGGGAATATGCCGACCGCCTTCCCCAGGAGCTGATTGATCTGGCAGCCGCGGCAGAGAAGTAGAAAGTCCTCCATTTGTGTATAGACATATGCAGAGTCAAAAGGACAGTATGCAAATAGAAAGGCAGGAAAACTTGTGAGAATCATTCATGTGATTGAAAAGATAGAACAGATTTTGATTTCTGTCCTGTTTTCCATTATGGTTCTGGCCGTATTCTCGCAGGTGGTAAACCGTAATCTCCTCAAACTGGAAATCAGCTGGTTTGAGGAGGTTGCTAGGTGCTGTATGGTATATGTACTGATGTTTGCCACAGAAATCGGTCTTAGGGATCATTCCCAATTAAATATTGATTCGCTGACCCGGCGGCTGCCGGCGGGGGCGGCAAAGGTGATGGAGTATATTTCCACGGCTGTAGTAATTGTTTTTTCCGGTATTGTAGGATTCAGCTCCATTCAGATTCTGAAGACTCAGGCATCCACCAAGGCAGTAACGGCAGCTCTTGGAATGCCCACCTATATTCCGCAGGCAGCGGTAACCATCGGCTGTATTCTGATATCTGCCACACAGTGCATTGTGGTGGTAAACACGATTCTGCACAGAGGAGAGGAGGGCGCTTCCAAATGACGATTGTGATTTTGTTTGGCACCTTTGTGACTGCCCTTGTGATAGGGATTCCTGTATCGGTTTCTCTTGGAATTTCAGCCATTGTAAGTTATGTCTACTCGGATATTCCCCTTGTTATGATCGGACAGAAGCTTTTCACAGGGATGGATTCGGCTTCCCTGATGGCCATTCCGCTGTTTATTCTGGCCGGAAATATTATGACGGACGGAGGCATTTCCAAGCGGATTGTGGACTTCGTAAACTGTCTGACCTACCGGGTGAGAGGCTCTCTTGGATACACAGCGGTTCTGGCCTGCGCCATTTTCGCGGCGCTGTCTGGTTCGGGACCGGCTACGGTAATTGCCATCGGGTCCATGCTTTATCCGGCCATGAAGGACATGGGGTATCCCCCCAAAACCTCCGCAGGCCTGCTGGCAGTGGCAGGGGGCTTAGGACCTGTGATTCCTCCCAGTATTATTATGATTGTTTACGGCACGCTCACGGGAGTATCCATCACGAAAATGTTTGCAGTGGGAATGTTCTGGGGAATTGTCACGGTCCTTGTGTTCTGCGGGATTGCGGCTGTTATGGCTTATACCCAGAAGTGGCCCAGGGCGCAGGCAGAGCACGGGAATTTTAAGGGATTTTTAAAAATCTTTCTGAACAGCCTTCCGGCTCTGCTGATTCCCGTTATCATTCTGGGGGGCATTTATTCTGGTCTGTTTACCCCTACAGAATCAGCAGGGATTGCCGTGGTAACAGCGCTGATTATCGGAATTTTTGTTTATAAAGAACTGAAACTGAAGGATCTGCCGCGGATCCTGACAGCATCTGCCAAAGGAAGCGCGGCGATTATGTTTATCATTGCCTGTGCCTCCTCATTTTCCTACTTTTTCTCTATAACGGGATTGTCCGGCGGTATCAGCAGTTTTGTGGTAAACAGCCACATGAGCCCGACTGTGTTTCTGCTGTTCTGTTTTGTTCTGCTGGTGGTATTCGGCATGTTTATGGACGGAACCTCCATAGCAGTGCTGCTGGTGCCTCTGCTCTATCCGGTGGTCCAGTCTCTGGGAATCGACGGTGTTCATTTTGGAATTATTTTCTGCATTCTCAATTCTCTGGGCTGCTGCACGCCGCCGGTAGCGGTGAACATATTTGGCATGTCCAATATATCCAGGCTGAATGTGGAGGATATCTCCAAGGGAGAGATGCCCTTCTTTATTGCAAATTTGATTATTGTCTTATTTATTATTCTGGTTCCCCAGATTACACTGCTTGTGTGTCCTTAGAGGAAGCGGATGACAGGAAAGGAAAAATATATGAAACGGGAAGATATGTTGAAATGGAACGTGGCAACTACCTCTGAATATGGAATGCAGGAGGCTGTCGCTCCGGGAAAGCAGGAGTGTGAATATACCCATATAAATCGTCTGAATCTGAAGGCGGGAGACAGCTGGACTTTAGAGAGCGGAGAAAATGAGATGTTTCTCTCGCTGATTTCCGGTTCCGGCATAGCCAGGGCAGAAGGGGCTTTTGAGGAGAAGCTGAAAAAGCTGGACTGCTGTTATCTGAAGGCGGAGACAGTCTGTGTGCTGAAGGCAGAGGAAGACTGTACTTTTTACATTGCATTTGCCAAATATGAGGGAACAGGAGAGACCTGTTATATTAAATTTGATCCGGATACGCCCCTGGGCCCCATGCATGAAGTCCATGGGGAGGGCGTGTTCCGCAGAGAGGTATTTTTGATGGTAGGGGATAAGACGCCGGCCTCACGCTTTATGTGCGGATATACCTTCGGACCGGAAGCCGGATGGACCAGCTGGCCGCCCCATGAGCATACGGACACACTGGAAGAGACCTACTGCTACTTTGATATGCCAGAGCCGAATCTGGGATATCAGTATACCTACCTGGAGGAAAACGGCTTCTATGATGCGGTGGCCCATCCGGTGCGGGAGGGAAATATGGTGGTGTTTCCCGCAGGCTATCATCCCACAGCAGCTTCTCCTGGGACGCGGAACAATTATCTCTGGGTGCTGGTGGCCAGGAAACCGGAGTACCGGGTATTCAATGTATACAATCAGGATCCAAACTACGTTCAGAAACAGCAGAAGGAGCAGAGATGATTCGAGAGGAAATGATAAAGAGATTTGATTTGTCCGGAAAAAAGGCAGTTGTCACAGGCGTGGGCTCCATGGAAGGAATCGGCCGTTATCTGGCAGAAGGTCTCTGTGAGGCCGGAGCTGAGGTGGTTCTGATCAACCGCTCAGAGCGGATGTTTCAGGTGAGAGATATTTTTCAGGAAAAGGGCTATGCAGTCCACGGTCTGCTTGCGGATTTGACAGACAGAGAGCAGCTGAAGGGTGCCTTTGCACAGAGCGTATCTCTGCTGGGAGAGGGGCCGGACATTCTGGTGAATTGTGCCGGTATGCAAAAGCGCAGCGACAGCATGGATTTTACGGAAGAGGACTGGGATGCCGTGATGGCTCTGAATCTGAATGCTGTATTTTTCTTAAGCCAGCTGGCAGCCAGAGAGATGAAGAAAAAGGGGAAAGGGAAGATAATCAATATCGCGTCGATGTTAAGCTGGCTGGGAGGGTACCGGGTACCGGCCTATACGGCCAGCAAGACGGCGGTTGTGGGACTTACCAGAGCCCTTACCAATGAGTGGATCCGGGATGGGATTCATGTAAATGCCATTGCACCCGGATATATAGCGACAGATATGAACCGGCCGCTGATGGAGGATCCGGTCCGCAGTCAGGAAATTCTGTCCCGGATACCGGCAGGCGTGTGGGGCGATCCCAAAGCGTTTCAGGCAGCTGCGGTGTTTCTGGCCAGTGACGCTTCGGATTATATCAGCGGGGCTGTGATTCCGGTAGATGGAGGATTTTTATGCCGATGATGGAAACGAAAAAGCCTTTGGTGGTTTTGACAGACTATAAATATGATTCCCTGGCGCCTTTCCAGGAGGTATACGACAGGGCCGGGGTGGACTTTCGTGCCTGCCAGTGTAAAAGTGAAAAGGAGATTATTGATGCATGCAGGGACGCAGATGCCGTACAGGTTCATTTTGCACAGATTACCAGAGAAGTGATTGAAGCGCTTCCCAAATGCCGGATCATCGTCCGCAGTGCAGTGGGAATGGACAATATTGATGTGGCAGCGGCAGCAGAGGCGGGAATTCCGGTGTGCAACGTACCGGATTACGGAATTGAGGATGTATCAACCCATGCAATTCTTCTGATGCTGGCAGTGACGAAGAAGCTGAATCTTCTGACGGATTCTGTGCAGAGAGGCGTATGGGATTATGCGGTGGTTAAACCGGTCCACCGGATCTGTGATCAGGTGTTTGCTCTGATGGGCTGCGGCGCGATTGCAAGATGTGCGGCGAGAAAGGCCCAGGCGTTCGGCATGAAGGTGATTGCCTACGATCCTTATCTGAAACAGGAGCAGGTGGAGGATCTGGGGATCCGGCTGGTGGGTATGGAGGAGGCTGCAAGACAGGGCGATGTGATCTCGGTACATCTGCCGCTCACAGAACAGACAGCGGGTCTTCTGGATCTTAAGTTCTTTTCCCAGATGAAAAAAGGAGCTTATCTCATTAATACGGCCAGAGGCGGCGTTATAAACGAAGGGGATCTGGCGGCAGCTCTGAAGAAAGGCATGATCGCAGGGGCTGGGCTGGATGTGCTCTGCGAGGAAAAGATTTCAAGGGATCATCCCCTTCTGGGGCTTGACAATGTAATTCTGACTCCTCATGCGGCGTGGTATTCGGAGGAAGCGGAACATACACTTTTGACAAGCGCGGCAGAAGAGGTGGTGCGGGGGCTGAAGGGAGAGCAGCTTCGGAAACCATTTAACGGGATTTGTAAAGCCCGTGAAATCCGTAGTTAACTTTTGAAATTGTAAATGACAGAAATTATCAGATAACTGGAGGAAACGATTGTGAAGTATGACAAGGAGTATTTAAAAGAAAATCTGTATTCAGGCATTATCAGTGATGTGCTGGATGGGATGGGATATCGAAATCAGATGATTGGACAGAGGCTGTTTCCCTTAAAAGATGACACGGTGATTTTCGGACCGGCATTTACCAGCATTGCCACTACGGTGTATTCCATGCCGGAGCATCCATTGACTGCTCAGTGCCGGGTGGTGGACCAGCTGGGAGAGGATGAGATTTATGTGCTGGTAACCCGCGGGGACTACAACTGTGCAGTGTTTGGAGAGCTGTTTGCCACAGCGGTTCAGCGCAGAAAGGGGGCGGGCGTGCTTCTGGACGGTTATGCCAGAGATTTGAAGGCATTGAAGGAGATGGACTTTCCTCTTTTCTATGCGGGAAGAGATCCCAGGACCTCAAAGGGCAGAGCAGAGATTGACGAGTGCCAGATTCCGGTCGTTATGGGCGGCGTGACGATTCATCCGGGAGATATTATTTTCGGAGACATCGACGGCGTGGCAGTGATTCCAAAGGAAATCGCAGAGGAAGTGCTGGAAAAGGCCATTGAGACCATGCGCAGTGAGGATGCGGTGCGGGAGGGGCTTATGAACGGGGCTTCGCTGCTGTCGGTTTATTCTGCTCACGGGACGATATAAATAAACTGCGGGTACTGCGGAACTGGAATAATTTAACAGAAGTGCCCGGAGACAGCCCCAGAAGGATTTCCAGACGGTATTGAACGGCTGGAAATCCTTCTAGACCAGGGGCTGGAACAGGGAACTGCGGAACTGGAATACGAACTGGAATACGATCTGGAATGGAGGACAGAATGGATATTTTGACAAGACTTGCCAATGCCTGCGTGGTGCCGGTAGTGGTGCTGG
>CATJHO010000038.1 GCA_949740535.1 uncultured Lachnospiraceae bacterium | reverse complement strand
CTTCCCACTTTGAGACAGTCTGTCTTGATACCTGCATTTCCATTCCCAGTTCTTCTTGTGAGAGTCCTTTTTCTTTCCGAAGTTTTAATAATTTTTCGTTAAATTTCATTTCACATTTCCTCCTTTTTTCCAGTCTGCAATATTATTCATTTGACTTCAAGCAATTTAGGTTGTCAATTTGTCAATTTTAACACACATTTCGTAGGTTTCTGAAAATTAACATTGTGTCAATAATCTTTAACACACCTTTTAGATACTCCAATCTTGATTGTTCATTGTCAATAACACCAAAATTATGCTGTATTCCTGACTGGTTCACAATGATGAAGAATAAGAAAGGGATTTCGCAGCAGTCGGCATTCGTGGGAATTGTATAACTGGCTGCCTTTCAGAATTGTGGGTAACTCTGTTTGACAGACGAAAGGAAAGCTGTACTTTAGCTTTGCCATGTGCTGTGAAATAAGTTAAAATCTGTCTGCATATTTCTCCTCATAAAAAATGGCTATGCGTTTCCACATAGCCATTTGTGCAGTAACTCCATTAGAGCTGCTAACGCTTTTAGCAGTCCACTTTACGACAGGACTAACCACTAATAGTATAATATCATATTTCTGAAAACAGTCAATCTTTTTGCGTAAATACATAAAATCCTCTTCTTTGTATTTTTATTTTAATCCATCATTTTGAAAAAGGAATATATGTATTAACAAAACAGTTTCAAGCACATCACAAGCTCAGCCTCCGCTGCATATCCTTCCGCGGCTTCGTCTTCCGCTCTGTAATTTTATCCCCAGGCTCTATGGTTCCGCACAGAAGCGGGGACATGGGATCGTATGCCTTCACACGGTTCTTCACCGCCCGGCTGCTGTAATTGGCGTAACAGTATCTGCCCCCCGCTTCTACAGGTATCGTAAAGTCCTGTCTCTACACTTTCAAAGCATCCGCATTCTGGTCTCTGGTTCCTGTCCTTACGTACAACCAGGCAGCATCCGATATCTTCCAAGTCATAACCTCAAAAACATCCTCATCATTGTTTTCTTAATTTTTAAACGGTCTGTTTTATTATTTCTCCATTGGAAGCAATGACTTCCTTGTACCAGTAAAAGGATTTCTTCCGTATACGGTTCAGGGTGCCGTTTCCCTGGTTGTCTCTGTCCACATAGATGAAGCCGTACCGTTTGGACATCTCCCCGGTAGTGGCGCTGATAAGGTCCACACAGCCCCAGGGCGTATAGCCCATCAGATCCACCCCATCCTCTTCCATGGCATCCATCATGGCCTTAATATGCGTTCCCAGATAATCAATCCGGTAATCATCCTCAATCTTCCCCCTGCTGTCCAGCTCATCCAGAGCGCCAAGGCCGTTTTCAACGATAAAAAGAGGTTTTTGATAGCGGTCATAGAGCGCATTCAGGGTGATGCGCAGTCCCAGAGGGTCAATGGGCCATCCCCAGTCACTGCACTCCAGATAAGGGTTCTTGGCAGATGCGAACACATTTCCTCCAGAAGCCTCTCCCTGTCCGTCTGCCCGGACGCAGCGGCTGTTGTAGTAAGAAAGGGAGATAAAATCCACTGTATGCTCTCTTAATATCTTCGTATCCCAGGGGCCCATTTCCAGCTGAATTCCCTCCTGCCTCAGAAGCTTCCTGGCATAGGCAGGGTATGCGCCTCTGGCCTGCACATCGATAAAGAAATACGTTTCCCGATCCCGCCTGATGCTCTCCCACACATCCTCCGGCCTGCAGCTGTAAGGGTACACACTTCCCGCCGCCAGCATACAGCCCACCTTAAATTCCGGGCTGATCTCATGGGCCAGCTTCACCGCATAAGCGGAGGCTGTCAGCTCATTGTGGGCTGCCTGATACTTGACCTGAAGTTCACGCTCTCCCTTTTCAAAGCGGATTCCCGCGCCCATAAAGGGCAGATGCATAAGCATGTTGATTTCATTGAAGGTAATCCAGTAACGCACCCTTCCCTGAAAGTGCCGGAATACCGCGTCACAGTAATTGAGATAAAAATCAATCACCTTCCTGTTCTTCCAGGAGCCGTATTTATCCACAAGATGCAGGGGAATGTCAAAGTGGCAGAGGGTAACCACCGGCTCTATCTTATAGCGCAACAGCTCATCGATGATCCCGTCATAGAATCTCAGTCCTTCCTCATTGGGCTGCTCTTCTTCTCCGGTGGGAAAGATCCGTGACCAGGAAAAGGAAAACCGGTAGCATTTAAAACCCATTTCTGCAAATAATGCAATATCTTCTTTATAATGCCCGTACATGTCGATGGCTTCTCTTCCCGGATACCAGGTATCCTCTGGCAGATCCCGGTAGTCCATCCGCCCTTCCATCACCGGCATACGGTTCTTTCCATAGGGAATTACATCCACCAGGGCCATGCCCCGGCCGGCTGCCCGAAATCCGCCCTCACACTGATTGGCCGCTGTGGCGCCTCCCCACAAAAAATCCTCTCTCATTCTTTTCACCTCATTGATTCAAATTCTGTGCCCTCTCCTGACAGGAACACACATTCAAGAGAGGGCAGCCTTCTTCCAGCAGGCCGTTTTTATCGTATATCCAGCAGCACATCCCCTGCTGTAATCTGTTCTTTTGCCGCCACTTCTATTTCCTCAAATTCATCAAAGTTCGTTACCAGTACCGGTGTCACCAGAGAGTAACCCGCTTCCTGAATCAGTTCCATATCAAACTCCACAAGCTTCTGCCCCTGTTTCACGGTATCTCCTGCTTCCACAAGCGTCTTGAACCCTTTGCCGTCAAGCTGCACCGTATCCATTCCTACATGCAGCAAAAGCTCCAGACCTGTTTCAGTCGTAATGCCGATGGCATGGCCTGTGGGAAAGAGCGCAGAAACGGTTCCATCCGCAGGGGCATAGAGCACGCCCTCTTCCGGTTCTATTGCAGCGCCTTTTCCCAGTGCGCCCGATGAAAATGCTTCATCTTTTACATTCTCAAGCTTCACAAGCTTTCCTTTTAAGGGGCTTACAATCTTGATTATTTCTCCCTTTTCTCTTACTGCTGCAGCCGGTTTCTCAGTTGCAGCAGGGGTTTCTTCCTTCTTGTCCTTATAAAGTACCATAGTGAGCAGAAATCCCACCGTCATGGAGACAGCAATTCCGACAAAAGCCACAATTATATTTCCCATGCTTCCGTCCGGATTCATCATGTTGGGCAGTTCAAAGATGCCAATTCCCCCCAGAATGAATTTCCGGAAGTTGAAATGTCCATAGAACGCGCCTCCGATGCCGCCTGCAATACAGCTGATAATAAAGGGCTTCTTCAGGGGAAGCAGAATACCGTAGATAGCAGGCTCCGTCACGCCGAAGATCCCGGAGATAAAGTTGGGAACTGCCATCTCTTTTAACTTCTTATCCTTTGTCTTAAAGAAGATTGCCAGTACTACCGCAGATGTGGCAAAGGTGCAGGCAAAGAAGGGCATCATCACATTGTCATAGCCCAGGGTCATCACATTGTTGATGTAAACCGGGATAAAACCCCAGTGCATACCGAAAATAACGAGAATCTGCCAGGTAAATCCCACAACTGCTCCTGCAAGCAGAGGACTGAACCCGCGGACAGCCAGTGTAAACTCGGAAATCAGTGTAGAGCCAAAGGTTGCAACGGGTCCCAGGAAAAGCACTGCCACCGGCAGAGCAGCCAGTAAGGTCAGCATAGGTACAAAGAAAAACTTGACCAGATCCGGAATCACTTTATTAAAGAATTTTTCGCATTTGGATGCGAACCAGACTGCCAGAATAACGGGAATTACAGTTCCCGTATAGTCCACGGAAATCACCGGAATTCCAAAGAAATCAATGTAAACCGGAGATGCAAACATGGTTCCATCCAGCAGCTGGTACAAAGGCTCTGCCCCTGCCGAGAGCGTCCCTGCCTGAATCCCCGGATAACACATAGCCGCGCCCACCGCCAGGCCAAGCATGGGCTTTAAACCAAACTTCTTTGCCGCCGTATAGCCCAGGAACAGAGGCAGAAAGGTAAACAGAGCATCTCCCGCCGCATTGATTATCAGGTACCCGCCGCACTGTGCACTGTACAGCCCCAATGCCACAAGCAGTGTGTTGAGACCTTTTAACATACCACAGGCAGCCATAATTCCCAGAATGGGCTGGAAAATACCGGACACTATGTCAATGGCCCGATCCAGAAGCTTTCCTGACTTCTGTTCTCCTGCTCTGCCATCCTCCTTTAAGTCAATCAGCGCCATTACATCTTCAAAAACCTCCGGCACATGGTTGCCGATCACCACCTGGTACTGTCCGCCGCTCTTCATAACCGTGACAACACCTTCCATAGCTTTGAGCACTTCATCTTTTGCCGCTCCCTCATCGTTCAGGGTAAAGCGCAGTCTTGTGATACAGTGTACCAATCCCAAAATGTTTTCTTTTCCGCCGACATTTTTTACGATCTCTTCTGCCAGCTCATGGTATTTTCCCATGGATCGTCCCTCCTTGTTTTTTGTCCCGGCTTTCGTGAATGGTCCGGGCTCCTTGCTTTTTTTGTTAAATCGAATATAGCACAGGTTCTTTTGAACCCACAACCGCAGAACACTCTATAGTTTCAGCGTTTCAAAATCCACGCAAAAAGAACCCCTGTCTTTGTAACAGAGGTTCAAAATCACAAAACAGCCGCCAAAAAACAGCTCTGTTTAACATTCATCATCTGCTTCTGCCTGATCAATCAGCAGATCCCGGCAGGCCAGCATTTCCAGCGAAGACCGGGCGTGCTCCTCATACCGCCTGGCCAAAAGAAGGGAAAAGAAAATATCCAGCACATACGTGGTTGCAGAGAAGGAAGTGATCACATCCAGACTCAGCAGAGAATCCCGGTTGGGAATTTCCACAACCTCATGGCACAGATCCCGGATCGCATGATTATGGGGGCCCAGTATTCCTACGATGTAATTATGGGTGGCTTTTTTCAGGTATTCTGCCATCCGAATCACGGTCCGGTTTCCACCTGTAAAGCTGATCAGAAAGGCAATGGTCTTCTTATCCTTCCGGGCTGCCAGATAATGACCGTTGATGCTCTCATAAGCCGAACACTCCATCCCCAGCGTAGCAAACTTGAACACCGCTGACTGGGCCAGGATGTAGCTGATCCCCGTGCCGTAAATATCGATACACTCAGCCTTCTGGAGAACATTGTTGATGCGGTTCATAACATTTTTATCCAGGGCAAGACGTGTATTGGTTACTGCCTTGTCGTAGAGAACGGGAAGCGTCTTGATAATGTCCCTGTAGGTGCTCTGATCCGTAATGGGCTCCTCCGCCAGCAGCCAAGCGAGCCGGTTCTTCTGATTGAGCTCTTCCACCAGCTTCAGCTTCAATTCCTGATAACCTGCAAGTCCCAGCTTCTTGCTCAAGCGTACAACGGTGGCCTTGCTGGTAAATGAAGCCTGGGCCAGCTGTGCACTTGACATTTCCGGAATTTTATCCATATGCTTCAAAATATAGGCGGCCACTTCCTTTTCGTGGCTGGTAAAATCCATTTGTTCTTTTAGTTTTTCCAACAGCATCTGTTCTTTGTCCCTTACCCTCTCTTAACAAGGGTGTACACGCCCTTATCAAGCCTCTCCGGTTATTGAATACGGTCATAATTATACAGCATGGCTGAAAGTGATGTCAATGCAAGGAGCTGTTCTGTGGAAAGGGCACCCTTTCCCGGCCGTATATGCCCTTGTCAGAAGAGGGTATTATATATCAAGTAAGACGCTCGGCCACGAACAGTTTATTTTCTTCCGGCACAAACAGCATCACAAGGTAATCTCCCCCTTCCCCGGACAGTCTGGCCCAGATACAGGGCTCTGTAAAGTCCGGCTGCTTTTCTTCTTCAACCCCAAGAGTATCTGCCATGGATTGAAATGCTTCTTTAATGGTATCGTTTCTGCCTTTTATAAAGGGAATCCCGCTGTCTGAAATGCTGCTGCCGCTGACGTTTTCGTAAATGCTGTACCGTTCTCCGTCGCCGTGAAAGCTGGGGCCGCTGTCGGCGTGGTATGCTTCCTTCCAGTCTGCGGAAAATTGAATGTTCCAGTGTTTTTCATAAAGCCCGGCTGAATCATGGGGAGGTATTCTCCCTGTGAGCTGGCAGCCGATCCAGAGAAAGAGGGGAAGCCACAGGGGGAAGGCTGTGAGGAATACGGTGAAGAGGGGGAGAGAAAAATTTTGGTTTTTCATGGATGGGGGACTGGTCTCCTTGTTTTTTGGGGGTATATATTGGCTGTGTTCTTCTTTGCAGTGCGCATTCAGGAAACCGGTGGTTTCCCTCATTCACGGGCTTCG
>CATJHO010000037.1 GCA_949740535.1 uncultured Lachnospiraceae bacterium | reverse complement strand
TTCCAGTATTTCATCAAAATATTCATAAAACGGATTTTCCTCTCCGGTCATGCTCATCCAGGCAAATACCAGAGATCCGCCACGGCTGACAAGGTTCATTTTCCGTTTGTGCCGGCGTATCTGCTGGATAGTTTTTCTGGTAATACCGCAGTGGAGGGTTACAAAGTCCACGCCGTCCTCTGCGTGCAGACGGACCACATCTACAAAATCTTTTGCCGTCAGTTCCGCCAGCTCCCGCTGATAATGGATGACACTGTCATACACGGGAACCGTGCCAATCACAGCCGGACATTCCCTCGTCAGCTTCCGCCTGAAAGGCCGGGTATCTCCATGGCTGGACAGATCCATAATAGACTCTGCTCCCAGCTTCACGGCATTCATTACTTTCTCCATCTCGATCTTGTAATCCCTGCAGTCTCTGGACACACCTAAGTTTACATTGATTTTTGTCCGAAGCATACTGCCTATCCCTTGCGGTTTCAGGCAGATGTGATGCTTGTTGGCAGGAATCACTGCTTTACCCTCGGCTGTAAGTTTCATTAACTGTTCTACAGGCATATGTTCCTTTTCCGCCACTTCTTTTATCTGCGTGGTAATAATTCCTTTTCTTGCTGCATCTATCTGCGTGGTGTATGGATTCATATTCGTTTCTCCCTTATTAATCTTTTATACTTTTCGGATCCTTTCCGGTATTTCTTTTATCATGATGCTGAACCGGAAACTCTTTTCAATCGTTTTATTTTAAATTTTATTTATTTGCTGCTGTGTATCCTTCTTTCATACAAATGGTCTACCGGCCCATTCCCTGTTCCCAGGTCAAGTCCCTGTTCCAGCGCCCCAGACAGATAGTCCTTTGCCTTCTGTACTGCCTTGCGAAGACTGAATCCAAGCGCCAGGCCGCTTGCGATCGCACTGGACAGTGTACATCCTGTTCCATGGGTGTTGGGATTCTCTATCCGTCTGCCGGGAATCCAGTATGCCTGTCCTGCCTCATAGAGCAGATCATCCGGATCTCCCTTGCAATGCCCTCCTTTGCAGAGCACCGCGCAATGACAGGTTCTGAAAATCCACTCTGCTGCCTGCTCCATGTCTTCTTTCGTTCTGATGGTCATTCCCGTAAGGATCTCTGCCTCTGAAAGATTCGGTGTCACCACCTGCGCTATTGGAAATAATTCCTCCATCAGCGTGCGGACTGCCTGCCGCTCCATCAAGCGGGAGCCGCTGCCAGATGCCATAACCGGATCCACAACCACATGCTTTGCCTGATAGAATTTCAGTTTTTCTGCTGTCATCCGGATTCCTTTTTCAGCAGGCAGCATTCCTATCTTGACTGCATCCGGATAGATATCGGTAAAAATGCAGTCCAGCTGGCTGCCCAGAAATTCTGGGGGTGTCTCTACAATTCCATAAACGCCAGTGGTATTCTGGGCAGTCAGAGCAGTTACCGTGCTCATGGCATATACGCCATATGCAGTCATCGTCTTAATATCCGCCTGGATGCCTGCGCCTCCGCTGCAATCACTTCCGGCGATTGTCAATACTGTTTTCATTTTGCTCTCCTTTTTAACTGCATGGTTTTTTCGGTTATTGCGTTTACAAATTTAGTTTCAAATACTTTTCCACTGCCTCCTTTTTTTGTTTTTGTCCAAACAACCCCTTTACTGCGGCCACTCCGGCGATACCAATTCCCGCAAGCTGTACGGCGTTCTCCGGTGTAATCCCGCCAATGGCTGTAACCGGTATCCGGACTGCCCGGCAGATCTTTTTCAGCTCCTCTTTTGACAGGATCGTCACATCTTTCTTGGTACTGCTTCCAAAGACAGCTCCACAGCCGATATAATCTGCTCCGGCCGCCTCTGCCGCCCTGGCTTCCTGCACATTGTGCGCGCTGACTCCAATGATAAAATCTTCTCCCAATACTTCCCTGGCCCGTTCCGTCGTCATATCGGACAGTCCTACATGAACTCCTGCTGCCTGCACTGCTTTCGCAATGTCCGGGCGGTCATTGATAATCAGGGGAACCCCATATCGGCTGCATAGCTGCTGCAGTTCCTCTGCTTCCTGTAAAAATAGTTCTTCCTCTGCTTCCTTTTCCCGAAGCTGCACACAGGTAACGCCTGCTTTCAACAGCTCTTCCACTGGTTTTCTTAACGTTTCTCCCGCCTTCAGCCAGTGTCTGTCAGTCACTGCATACAATCGCAGTCTCTCTCTTTCTATCTTCATTCTTTTCTTCCTTTGTTTCCAATTAAAATCCCCGGTTCACAGATGCCCGCTGTCCGAAAACAGACTGGCATTTTTTGATTTCTAAGAGTCTTTACACGTACAAAGCGCTTCTACCGCATCCAAAAGATAACCGTGAAAGCTTCCTATGCCTCCTCTGGCACAATCTGTTTTATTTCCTGCTCTGTGCGCGCTTTCTTTCCATATTCTGGAAGCTTTTTCTGCCGCTTCTGCCGCTTCCCAGCCATATCCGCAGAATAAAGCGCATAAGGCTGACAGCATACAGCCGCTTCCGGTTATCTTCCGTATCCGCTCGTCCCCTCCGGTGATTATTTCTGTGCAGATTCCATCGGAAACTGCATCTATTTTCCCGCTGATTAATACGGTACAGCGGCAGGCCTTTCCCAGACGGCAGGCCAGTTCTCTGAGTTCTGTTTCCGTCAAAGATACTGCACTTTCCACGCCTCCTTTGTCTATCTGCAACAGACCTTTTTGTGTCAGCCACTCATCCGCAGCCAGATCCTGCAGCAGATTGCAGGCCTCCTCCTGATTACAGCGGATAATCGATACGTTCACCTGTTCCAACAGCTTTTTTATCCAGCTTCTGCGAAATCTGCTGGCTCCTGCTCCCACCGGATCCAAAACTACCGGACGGCCCAGCGCATTTGCCGTTTTTCCAGTCAAAATGCAGGCCTCAAATTTCCTCTTATCCGGCACACCGGTATTTAACAGTGCTGCCTGGCAGAAAACTGTTATTTCTTTTACCTCTTCTGGGTCCTGGGCCATGATCGCACTGCCTCCAGCTGCCAGCAGAACATTGGCTGTATCCTGCATGGCAGCTGGATTGGTCAGGCAGTGAATCTTTGGATTTAAATTCTTCCATTGGTTCATTTTTCTACCCCATTCCCTGGGTTCGGGACAAAACCTGGCTTTTTTCCAAAATGGTAATGAACGTATATGCCAGAATGCTTCCCGCCGTGGTAGAGATAAGGAAGGGGATCACAAAGATAAACAGACCTGCGGGCTCCGCTCCCATCAGAAATCTGGCCACGGGATAAGCGCTTATCCCTCCCAGAATCCCGGTTCCAAAAGCCTCCGCTATACAGGTAAGAGAACTCTGCCTTGTTTTTTGATACATAAGTCCGCAGCAGAAGGCTCCCGCTATGCTGCCCGGAAAGGCCATCAGGCTTCCCAGTCCCAGCATATTGCGCAGAAGACTTGCACCAAAAGCAATTCCCACGCTCCACCATGGCCCCAGAAAGACTGCCGCCAGCACATTGATCATATGCTGGACCGGCGCACACTTACTGCCTGCTGCCGGAAAGCTTATAAGACTTCCCGCCACGGCCAGAGCTGTCAGGACACCTGCCATGGCCAGTTTCTTTGTTCCGTTGTTTTGATTCATTTCGTACCGCTCCTTTCTCTTATGTGTCACTGCTGTGACGCTGGAGTTCTGCCCGTTATAGATTTTGTAAAAAAAGCACAGGCTGTTTGAAATTCAGCCTGTGCTTGTGTAAGTCATTTTAGTTTTTCCTGCCCGCCCCATGATACATGTGATACTTCCGCGTTATCTTTTCCATACATGAGCTTGTGCAAAAAAAGAGACGCCGCAGGCGTCTCTTACATGACTTATTAGAATCCCTACGTTGGCATTATCCAAATCAGGTTGTGGGTCGAAGCGCTTCAGCTTCCTCTCAGCCGGCTTTCTGCCAGCTCCCCATTTCCAAATATGT
>CATJHO010000036.1 GCA_949740535.1 uncultured Lachnospiraceae bacterium | reverse complement strand
TGATTTGTCAACTGCTTTTATAAAACCTATTCCCTGGCAAGGGTAAACTGCTCCACCAGCTGCTTTAAGCCAATGGCTTCTGCGGAAAGCTCCTGGCTGGCTGCCGCGCTCTCCTCTGCAGTAGCACTGTTGCTCTGAACCACACCAGATATCTGGGTAATTCCATCGGTTACCTGGGCAACCGCCTCAGACTGTTCTTCGGATACATTGGCAATCTTGTCAATAGAACTGATAACAGACTGCATACTATTCACAACTTCTAACAAGGTATCGGCGGTATGCTGTGCAATCTCCGTACCTGTGCGCACAGCTGCTGTGGAATTCTCAATGAGTGCGGCTGTGCTCTTGGAAGCCTCTGCGGATTTGCTGGCCAGATTACGCACCTCATCTGCCACAACAGCAAAGCCCTTGCCGGCCGTTCCGGCCCTGGCTGCTTCCACTGCTGCGTTCAAGGCCAGAATATTCGTCTGGAATGCAATATCCTCAATAGCCTTGATAATCTTTCCGATTTCATCGGAGCTGTGCTGAATCTTATCCATCGCCTCCATCAGCTCCTGCATCTGCCGGTTGCATACAGAAATCTCTTCTCCGGCCTGATGGGTCTGGCTTCTGGCTCCCAGGGCGCCGCTGGCTGTATCTCTGGCCTGATTGGAAATCTCATTGATCCGCGCGGCAAGCTGCTCCACGGAGCTTGCCTGTTCTACAGAACCCTGGCTGAGATTCTGGGCGCTGGTGGATACCTGTTCGCTGACCTCGGAAACCTGATCTGCCGACCGGTTAATCTGAAGCAGGATGTCACTGAGCTTCACTTTCAGATTACGCATGGAAAGTAAAATATTCTGAAATCCGCCTACATAGGCTTCCCTGTGGCGGGAACGGATATCCAGATTTTGATTGGCCATTTCATTTAACAGATAGCCAATGTCTTTGATTATGGTGCTTAACCCATCAACCAGTTCTGCTGTAGACTGGGCAAGCATCCCCGTCTCATCCCGATTGCGGACAATGGGTACCGGAGACTCCAGATCTCCTTCCACCAGACGCTTCATCCGCTCAGCGCAGGCCTTCATTGGATTACTGATATTGCTGGCAAGCTTTAAGGCGACTACAATCGATACCAGAATCGAGGCTATAATCACAGCGATATTGATGGCAATGCCTGTGTATGTTGTAGACAGATAATCTGACTGAGGAGCCGTGACGGCAATACTCCAGCCGTCTGTGCCTGCTACCGGCGCATAAGCTGAGAACATACTGCCCTCAAAACCATGATAGCTTCCAAAGCCGGTTTTCCCCTGACACATAGCCTCATGAATGGCTGCAAGCTCTTTTAAGGAGGAATCACCCTCAGCTTCCTTCCCGATATTTTGAACGGTAATCGTATCCAGTGTAATATCCGCAATGGTATCGCCGGACTTATTGATCATATAAGCTCTGCTGTTTTTACTTATCTGAATCGAAGATACAATATCATTCAAAAAAGTTTCATGAGGAACAAAGTATACAACACCCACGACCTTAGATCCGTGAATGCCATCCTGATAGAGAGGCGCGGCAACCATAATGGACAGCTCGCCGGTCACCTTACTGATAAGGGGCTCCGATACATAGACATTGCCCTGCATCGCCTGCTGTACATATTCCCGATCGGAATAATCCTTCCCGTCAAAAATACTAATGCCGTCTTCCCCTATAATATTGCCCCGCTGGAAATTATGCATCGTTACACGCTCATCAATAATCGAGCGTTTATCTTCTACACGAATGGTTTCACTGGAAAGCTGTGGGATACAGCCTGTATCCGCGGCAACATTTTTGTATGCCATCAGCTCCTGTTCCACACGTTCTGCCGCTAAGGCAGCGCTCTCACACATCATCTGATCCACCGTGGCAGCTGTACTGGTATAATTGAGTGAAATACTGACTCCGCCTACCAGAAACAGCGCCGCAAGAACAGTTAACATCAGACATACGGTGATTTTCTTTCGAATGCTATTCATCTTTGGATCCCCCTCTGTGTTACAGCTGAAAGATCAGCTGAGTTTCTATCTCATATTATAAAAAAGAGGGGTAATATTTGTCAACCCATTAAGCCCGGAAACAGCATATGCCGGCCGGTAGTTATAAATCCAGGGACTGGCCCGTCATAACGGCTGTATAGACATTACCCGCATGGGCACGGAAGGTGTCGTACCACAGCTGGCCGGTCTGTGCTGTTCCTGCTTCCTCTGGAAGTTTTCCTCTGTTCTGCAGTATTTCTTCGCACAAAAGAGCCATGATCCTGCCCTTAAGTCCGGTCTCTTCCCCCTCGTCAAAGTGCTCAAAGCAATAGCGAAGGGTATAGCGGCCATAGAAGATAAGCTCGCGGTACTCCCAGTCATGCTCCTCGATATAATCCTGCGGGTTGGAGGATGCACCGGGGCTTTCGCATATCTGCTGAAGCAGACGGCCGACAACGGCATTGACATCAAACTGCCCTGACAGCACAGCCTGGCTGTAGCAGCTCTGCATCTGTGTCAGAATAAACTTCTGGCTGTCAATGGCTTCCCCGGCAATCTCTGCCGGAAATTTACCGCGGACATCTGGCAGGAAATAACTGCCCTCGCCGGGCGTCCAGTATTCTTTTAGTTCATACTCCGGTTCATGCCCGTTCCTGACATGCATCTCAAAAGTCAGAGCTGTCGGAAGATGACTGCCGGCCGCTTCCTCAATTCCATCCTCGGAAATTCTGTATGCCTGGTACAAAGCCCAGCCATACTGGGTAACAGTCTGGACTTGCGTATCTTCAATGGACGATCCGTCCGTCCCGCTTCCCAGTGGAAAGAAATCACAGCAGACAAAATTGTATTCTTCCCCGGAAGAAGTCACCTCATTGTGTGCCAGAATCTCCCGCCAAATGGCGGCATCCAGCGAGGACTGCTCTGTATCCCGGACCGTGGTTCTGCGTTCCGTGTTTTCACTGGCCGGTTCTGATAAATCCTCAATAAAAGGACTTATGTCCCCGGCATCCGTCTCGGCCGGGCATGAGATCCGGATCTCTGCCCCGTCCGCACGAACATAGACGATCTTGTCTTCCTCTGTGGGATTTTCCATATGTACGCCGATTTTGAACCAGGCGCCCTTCTCTGCCTTCATCTTCACAGGCATTGCGCGGGTCAGATAGACAGGACTGTAATCCTCCTCTTTTTCAGATTCCAGAGGAAGCAGAACCGCCTCCGTATCCTCCAGTCCCTGGCCGGACCAGAGGGTAATTGTATTTCCAAGAGGCGAGATCTCTTCATCGGAATACCAGAACCCGCTTTCGCCTCCTGCGGGAATCACAATCTTTACCTGAAAGCTGTCCTGTTTTGGATCTGTCAAAAAGCATACCGATGCAATGATACAGATAAGTATGGCCGCCGGCACGGCCCAAAAGGCCGGTTTCCGGTAGTTCAATACTGCTTTTACACGCCCTGTTACGCCCACTTCTCCAAAGGCAAGAGGGCAGGCCGGGAGCATCCGCTTTTCCGTGCTGCAGGTGACAAGGGCATGGGAATATGCTTTTTTTTCGTTCAGTTTTAGAGTCCGGACCACTTTCTCATCACAGGCAAGCTCAATATCCCGGCAGAACAGAAGATAAGCCGCCCACATAAGGGGGTGGAACCAATAAACTGCCAGCAGAAGGTACCCAAGAAGCTTCCACCAGTGATCCAGCCGTGCAAGATGCGCCCGTTCATGGGCCAGAACATAGGCGCGGGTTTCAACCTGCAGATCCGACGGCAGATAAATCTGCGGCCAAATCACGCCCAGAATAAAAGGTGATTCCACAGCGTCACAGATCCGGATATTTTTTTCCAGAAGCACGGATTCCTGAAGCTTTCTGCGCAGATACAGAACACTTCCAAAGGCATACAGGAGCAGCAGGATCATGCCTGCGGCCCACAGAACGCCTCCCAGATACATCCAAACATGCAGAGGATTGACACTGGCACCGGGGGCGGGTGCAAAGTATTCCCGGACAGCCGGATTCAGTGTACGGTCCAGAAATGAAATACCGCTGTCCAGCTCTGGCTCCTGTGCGTACATAACCGTTCTGAGACTTAAAGTCTCACCGCTTGGAATCAGGCTGAAAATGCTTTTGAGGGTGAAGGGACAGATAAGCCGCACCGCCACTATGCCCCAGAGCATACAGGATGTCCATCTGGGCGCCTTTTTCAGCAGAAGCCTGAGAACAAAGACCGCCAGAATCAGCCAGCCTGCCGCAATGCTTTGATTTAACAGTCTTAAAAACAGCTGTTCCATCTGCTATCCCTCCCCTGTCTCGTCGATCAGTTTTCGTATCGCCTCAGCCTCCTCGCTTGTGAGCTTGCTGCTCTGGGTAAAGGCGGCAAGAAAGGCGGGGAGGGAGCCCTTGAATGTATTTTTGACAAATTGTCTGCTCTGTATGGCATAAAACTGGGGTCGGGATATTAAGCTGGTTACGGTTCCCCTTGTGTTCTTAAATAAGCCTTTTTCACAGAGCCGTTTTAATACAGTGTGGGTGGTGGTCCGCTTCCATCCGAAGGCTGTTTCTGCTGCTTTTACCAGCTCTGAGGAGGTTACGGGCTCCCGCTCCCAGATCAGATCGGCAAATTGTCCTTCGATGACGCCTAATTGAATATCTGGCATGAGATGCTCCTTACATACTACTTGTTGTAGTCTCTTTTATCTATAGACTACATTAAGTAGTCTTATTTGTCAAGAGGGATTGAATGGAAACATGGGGATGGGGAATTGAAAGAATTACGAGAAAAATATTATTCTGCCGATCGGCGGTATTCCTTGGGTGTACAGCCAATCATTTTCAAAAAGGTTTTACCAAAATAACTGCCGGAGCTGAATCCGCATTTTTCTGCCACTTCTGTGATACTGTCCTCTGTGGCCAGCAGTAATTCCGCTGCGGATCGGATCCGGTAGTCATTCAGATAATTTCCTGGAGACATCCCAAGCTTGCTCTGAAAGCAGCGCCCGCATTCCCGCACGCTGATATTGGCGGAACCTGCAATCTGTTCGATGGATATTTTTTCGCCAAAATGTTCCTGAATATATTTCATCATGGTCTGAATTCTCGTAGAATCTCCAGGGCTTTTGGCTTCTTTCATCGGGATCTTTGAGGCTGCATCTTTATATAGGGAATACCATAGGTCTGACAGCAGAGAACGAATCATGAATTCATATCCCTCTGCCTTTTTTTCATAAACATCCGTCAGATGGAACATGGTTTCCACTATGTGAATTCTATCTGCATTATCCGGCCGGATCACATACATTCCCGGCCCGATATTTTCCAGAACCGGCATAAGATATTTCCGTTCAAAAACACTTCCAAACATTCCTGCAATGAGATTTCGGTCAAATAAATGTGCATATAACCGGCTGTCCCGGCTTCTGGCCGTCACTGTGTGCAGAACGTCGGAATTGAAGAAGACTGCTTCTCCTTTATGCAGCAGGAGCGGATTTTCCGGTGTCTTATATTCCAGCTCCCCTTCCTCCACATAATCAATCTCCAGCGCCGAATGCCAATGCCAGGCAATTTTTCTTCCAATGCATTCATCCATACGGCGGAACATACACACATACGGAAATGCTTCTGTATATCCCGGCAGGATTTCTTCCTGATTGCTTTTTAGTTCCAAATCCGATATAGCGCGCATCCGTTGTCCACCTTTCTATTACATCCTGTTAAAAGCCCGCAAAAATCTCTGAATGTTTAACGGAATCGTATTGTTATCAGTATACGTCATCTTTTCTTTCTCTGCAAGAATCTAAATTTTATATATGGCGTAATTTTACCATTATTTTTCATAATACGGCATGATTGTAACAATTTATGGCGTGATTTGTATTTTTCTTTTCCCTGATTTCCGGTAAAATATAGAAAAGTTAAACGATCCACAGATAAGGTTGACAGAACAGGAGGGAAACAGCATGACGATCCAGAAAACAAATAAAACAGTTTTTCTTGCAGATATCATCGAGCAGTCTCCCTTCCCTGTCTATGTGATACTGGATAATGAAAAAATTGAATTGACAAAAAACCGCAATTTATTGAATCTGTTCCGAAAATACTGGAACTTGGAAGATGTCACGGAGGTAACGCTGGAGACAGAAAATACAGCGTTTTATGTATCATAAGGAATGGCTGCAGA
>CATJHO010000035.1 GCA_949740535.1 uncultured Lachnospiraceae bacterium | reverse complement strand
GTTTTTAATGAATCTTCCAACATTTGTTCAAAACTTAATTCTGACATGTTTTTGAACCTCCTCAATAATTTTCTTTGGGGTGGAAGCCCCTGCGGTAATACCTACGCAACGAATGGATTGCGATGTCTTCAAATCCAAATCCTCTAGTGACTGTATATGGTAAGTATTTTCACATTCTTTTTTACATATTTCAAATAGTTTCTGTGTGTTGGAGCTATGCCTTCCGCCTATAACAATCATTGCATCTGCCGCAGATGCAATCTGTCTTGCTTCTGTCTGCCGCTCCTCTGTTGCACTACAGATCGTATTTAAAACAATTATATCATACCCCTTTTTTGAAATAATTTCAACTATATCTTTAAATTTCTTGTAGTTAAATGTCGTTTGGGATACAACACACAGCTTTTCTCCCGCTTCAACCCTAAAGTTTTGGGCCTCTTCTATCGATTCTACCACAAAGGACGAAGTCCTGCACCAGCCTCGGATTCCTTCCACCTCCGGATGTCTTGCATTGCCGATAATGAGGATTTTTCTGCCTTCAGTCCCCTCTTTCCGGACGATGCGGTGAATCTTGCGGACAAACGGGCAGGTGGCGTCTACCAGACAGATGCCTTTGTTTTCCAGGAGATCATAGATGTGCTTTCCCACGCCATGGGCCCGTATGATAACGGTTCCTTCTTTTAAATTCAGCAAGTCTTCTTCTGTATTGAGCACGCGGACACCCTTCTCTTCCAGCTCCTTTACTACGGTTTCATTGTGAACAATAGGACCATAGGTATAGATGGGGCCGCTCCCTTCTTTTATCTGGGTATGGACAGTATCTACGGCTCTCTGAACGCCGAAACAGAAACCGGCGGTTTGGGCAAGTTTTATTTCCATGGGCAAATCCTTTCTTTCATCTGGTGTTTTGGACCCTTTCCTGCCAGGAGCACCCCTGAAAAAAGCTGCTGGATGGCTGAAGCTTTTGCAGTTTATGCCGTCTTCACAAGGGCAAGAATCCGCTCCATCACCTCCTGGATCGTCAAATCCGAAGAGTCCAGCCAAACTGCGTCCTCAGCCTGGCGCAGGGGAGAATGCTCCCGTGTCATATCCTGGTGATCCCGCTTGGCAATGTCCGCTTCGATTACCGCCAGATCGCAGACCTCTCCTTTGGCCGTCAGCTCCTCATAGCGGCGTTTCGCCCGGCAGGCTGTAGAAGCAGTCAGGTAAATCTTTACATCTGCCCCCGGAAGCACACAGGTTCCAATATCTCTTCCATCCATCACCACATCTTCCCGTTCTGCCAGTTCTTGCTGCAGTTCCACCAGCTTTTTCCGCACATCCGGATTTGCCGAGGAGATGGAGGCCATATTTCCCACCTCTTCCGTACGCAGAAGTCCTGTTACATTCTCCCCGTTAAGAAGCACCTGCTGAAGGCCGTCCTTATAAGCGATTGTAATATCCGCCTCTCGGCAGGCTTCGCTGATTTGCTTTGAATCCTCTGCAGAAATTCCTCTGCGCAGAAGATACAGAGCCATAGCCCGGTACATGGCTCCCGTGTCCACGTAGATAAAACCAAGCTGTTTGGCAGTTTCCTTTGCAATCGTGCTTTTTCCGGCACCCGCAGGGCCGTCAATGGCGATTTGATAGCTCATACATTTTACTCCTCTTCTCTTATTCTCTGGTACACAGTCCAAAATGCATAACACTCCAGATTAAAGCGCGTTTGCGGCCGCATAGGCAGTAGACCAGGCAATCTGCAGATTAAAACCTCCGGTAACGGCATCTAAGTCCAGGACCTCGCCGATAAAATAGAATCCTGGAACCAATTTGGATTCCATAGTAGAAGGGTTGATCTCTTTGACCGACACCCCGCCCCGTGTAATAACCGCTTCCTCAAATCCACGAAGGCCTGTGATCGTCATCTCCAGATTCTTGATAAGATGCACAAACCGCTGCCGTTCCTCTTTGGAGATTTCATGGACTTTTTTATCCGGATCTATTCCGCTTAAAAAAATCATCACCGGCGTCAGCCTGGCTGGAAAAAGACGAGACACTGCATTTTTGAACGACTTATTTTTGTTTTCATTAAAATCCCGGAGAATTCTCTGATCCAGCTGTTCCAGGGTAAGTGCCGGTTTCAGATCCAGAACCAGGGTAAGCTCCTGGCGGGCAGCCAGCGTTCCCACAAAACTGCTGGCTGTGAGAATCAGAGGTCCGCTGACACCAAAATGAGTAAACAGCATCTCTCCAAATTCCCGGTACAGCTCCTTTCTGCCATTTCGAATGTGAATCTCTACATTCTTAAGCGAAAGGCCCTGAAGCTCTTTTATAAAGCCTTCACGAATGCGGAATGGGACCAGGGACGGCTGGCAGGGTATCACCTGATGCCCCAGCTTTTCTGCAAAGCGGTAACCGTCGCCGGTAGAACCAGTACTTGCATAGGAACGGCCGCCTGTTGCTATGATAACGGCATCTCCCCCTATCTTCCTTCCATCTGACAGACAGATACCTGCCGCCCGTCCCTCTTCTGTCAAAACATCGGCCGCCTCTGTGTGCAGATGTACCTTTACACCCGCCATTTTCATCTGACGGCGCAGTCCGTCCAGCACATCTCCGGAACGATCGGACCTGGGAAATACCCGGTTTCCCCGTTCTACCTTAAGCTCCACCCCCGCATCCTCAAAAAACGCCATGGCATCCTGGCTGGTAAAACCGTAAAAAGCACTGTAGAGAAACTTTGCATTGCTGCAGACACTTGCAAAGAGGGTATCCATCTCGCAGGCATTGGTGAGATTACAGCGTCCCTTGCCGGTAATGTAAAGCTTCTTTCCTGTTTTTTCGTTTTTTTCAAAAACATGGACCTCATGGCCGTTTCTTGCCGCAAAGACAGCAGCCATCATACCAGCAGCTCCACCGCCAATGATTAAAATTTTACTCATTTTCAGTCCTCAAGCCAGTTCCATCAGCATCTGTTCCAGAATTTCAGAGGCATCTTCCACACAGCCTCTGCAGGTCCGAAGACGGGGCTGTCCCTTAGCGCCCCGCAGCTCCTGGCAGACGACGGTTGTATTTTTGTCCTTAAAGCGGTTTTCCAGGGCTTCCATAAGCGCTTCCTCATTCAGTCCCCGCTCCTTGGCTTTAGCAGAAAGAACCAGATGGGCCGCAAGCACTGCACCGCATTTTATCTCAGCCCCTCCGGAATAAGGCGCTGCCTCCTGTCTGGCCTGCTCCTCTGTTTTTCCCACTAAATCACAAAACGCGCAGTACACTGCCTGGGAACAGCTGTACCGGCTGGCATGCAGCTTTTTTGCTTTTTCTACTCTGGACTCCATAAGCTGGATACTCCTTTCTTGTGCCGAAAAATTTATTATGTTTGAAAACGAATACCCACAGAAAGCCAGATGCCTTCTGTGGGTACTTTTTATTTATTTTCTAACCTGACTTTCTAATGTCCGCTTAAACAGGATATGCCCCGTTCTTTGTATCTGCTGCCGATGCGTCCATCTTGGTCTTCTGTGCTTCTCTGTATTTGAAGAAGTCTACTGCCACCTGGGGGAACAGTGCGTAGGAAAGTACATCCTCGTCCTGCTCTTTGTACTGTGCCATCTCTGCCTCCAGAGTCTCCAGCTCATTGGGAACCAGATCTGCCGGACGGCAGGTGATCACTTCTGCATCACCGATACACTTTTTCTGTACTTCCGGATTGAAAGGCTTTACGGTCTTTCCGTACTTGCCGGAAAGAACATCCTTGGTCTCTTTGGTTACCATCTTGTAACGCTCACCGGCCACTACGTTCATAACAGCCTGGCTTCCCACGATCTGGGAGGAGGGGGTAACCAGCGGACACTCGCCGAAATCCTTACGCACCCGCGGAACCTCTTCCAGCACCTCATAGTATTTATCCTCTGCACCCAGATCCTTCAGCTGGGAGGTCAGGTTGGACAGCATACCGCCGGGTACCTGATACAGCAGAGTCTTGATATTAACGCCCATGTTCTTGGGATTGAGAAGGCCGCTCTCCAGACACTCGTCACGGTAGGGACGGAAGTAGTCTGCAATCTCAGCCAGCAGGTTCTGATCATAGCCTGTATCGTAAGGTGTTCCCTTAAAAGTCTCAACCATAACCTCTGTGGCAGGCTGAGAGGTTCCCAGTGCCAGGGGTGACATAGCGCAGTCGATTACATCCACGCCCGCCTCAACTGCCTTCATGTAAGTCATAGAAGCCACACCGGATGTATAGTGCGTATGCAGCTGAATGGGAATCTTTACAGCTTCCTTCAGAGCAGTTACCAGCTCCGTCGCCTTATAAGGCAGCAGCAGGCCGGCCATATCCTTGATACAGATGGAATCTGCACCCATATTCTCGATCTCTTTTGCAATGTTGGTCCAGTACTCCATGGTATAGGCATCACCCAGGGTATAGGAAAGCGCGATCTGCGCATGGCCTTTCTCTTTGTTGGACGCCTTCACGGCTGTCTCCAGATTCCGAAGGTCATTCAGGCAGTCAAAAATACGGATAATATCGATTCCGTTTGCAATGGACTTCTGTACGAAATACTCTACTACGTCATCGCCATAAGGGCGGTAACCCAGAATGTTCTGTCCACGGAACAGCATCTGCAGAGGGGTTTTCTTGGCTTTATCCTTGATTTTCCGCAGACGATCCCACGGATCTTCGTGAAGAAAACGTAAAGAAGCATCAAAGGTAGCGCCTCCCCAGCACTCCAGAGAGTGATAACCTACCTGATCCAGCTTCTCTACAATGGGAAGCATCCGCTCTGTGCTCATACGTGTGGCAATCAGAGACTGATGAGCATCACGCAATATGGTTTCGGTAATTCTTACCGGCTTTGTCTGTGACATTCTATATCCTCCTATTCCAGTTCCGCAGCTACATCCATTGCCCCCGGTGGAGAAGCATTTCCGGCCGTTAACTGCCGTCCGTAAATCCTTCTGGGGACACTGTATGCACCTGCTGTTTTATACGTTATTTTATTCTTACATAACTCCAAAGATAGCCATAAAGGTTCCGGCTGCTACTGCCGTACCGATTACGCCGGCTACGTTGGGACCCATGGCGTGCATCAGCAGGAAGTTGGTAGGATCTGCTTCCGCGCCTACCTTCTGGGATACACGGGCTGCCATGGGAACGGCAGACACGCCTGCGGAGCCAATGAGCGGATTTACCTTACCGCCGGTTACCTTGCACATAATCTTTCCGAATACCACACCGGCTGCTGTACCAAAGCCAAATGCAACCAGTCCCAGCAGTACGATCTTAATGGTATCCCAGTTCAGGAACGCCTCTGCGCTTGTGGTTGCGCCTACGGAAGTTCCCAGCAGGATAACCACGATATACATCAGGGCATTGGAAGCTGTCTCCTGCAGCTGGCGGACTACACCAGACTCGCGGAACAGGTTTCCAAGCATCAAAGCTCCCACCAGAGGTGCGGTAGAGGGCAGGATCAGGCAGACTACAATGGTTACAATAATCGGGAACAGAATCTTTTCCAGCTTGGATACGGGACGAAGCTGTTCCATCTTAATCTTCCGCTCTTTTTCTGTAGTCAGCAGCTTCATGATCGGCGGCTGAATCACAGGAACCAGAGACATGTAAGAATAAGCAGCCACTGCGATGGGTCCCATAATTGCCGTCTGCTCCAGTTTTCCGGCCAGGAAGATAGAAGTCGGGCCGTCTGCGCCTCCGATGATGGAAATAGCCGCTGCCGCCTTATCGGAAAAGCCCATGGCCATAGCGCCTAAGTACGCGGCAAAAATACCAAACTGTGCGGCTGCACCCAATAGAAAGCTCTTGGGATTGGCAATCAGAGGACCAAAGTCTGTCATGGCGCCTACGCCCATAAAAATCAGGGAAGGCAGGATCGCCCACTCGTCCAGCACATAGAAGTAATAGAGAAGGCCGCCCACACCATTTGCAGATTCCTCCGGACTGATCATAATGTCCGGATAAATATTTACCAACAGCATACCAAAAGCAATTGGAACCAACAGAAGAGGTTCATAATCCTTTTTGATAGCTAAGAACAGGAAAAAGCATGCGACGCCAACCATGACATAGTTTCCCCAGGTCAGGTTAAAAAACGCCGTCTGATGCATGAGATTTCCCAGTGTTTCTAATATATATCCCATGTCTTAACCTCCGTTGTTTTTGAAGTTCCAG
>CATJHO010000034.1 GCA_949740535.1 uncultured Lachnospiraceae bacterium | reverse complement strand
TGTGCTCTGTTCTGATACCATAGGCATCAGCGCAGCGGCGGCCATGGCCATTGCATTTCTTCTGAATGCGGCCTGGTGGCTGCTGGTGACTCTGCCCCTGCTTAGGAGCTATGAGCAGAAGCACTATGTGGAACGTTCTGCACACCCGGTGCGGGACAGTTTTGGGCGTCTGGGCAGCATTTTTTCTGAAATCCGGACGAAGCCTGCCATCTGGTATTTCCTGCTGGCGTTTTTCTTCTATATTGACGGTGTATACACCATTATCGATATGGCGACTTCTTATGGAAAGGATGTGGGGATCAGCGATACCAATCTGCTGCTGGCTCTGCTGCTGACCCAGGTGGTTGCGTTTCCCTGTTCCATTCTCTTTGGGTATCTCTCCAAAAAGGTCCGCAATACCCTGCTGATTCAGGCATCCATTGCCGGCTATTTCGGGATTGTGCTCTTTGCCCTGCAATTGGATAAGACCTGGGAATTCTGGTTCCTGGCCGTCTGGGTAGCCGTATTCCAGGGAGCGATTCAGTCCCTGTCCAGATCTTATTTTGCAAAAATTGTACCAAAAGAGAAGTCTACGGAGTATTTCGGTTTTTTTGATATTTTCGGAAAAGGGGCGGCCTTTATGGGGACCTTATTGATGGGAATTTCCACGCAGCTGTTTGATACCTCCAGGGCGGGAGTGTCCATTCTGGCAGTTATGTTTGCGGTGGGCTTTGTCCTCTTTCGAATGGCGGTCCGCAGGGCAGATGCATAGGATAATAGAAAAAGCGGGAGGAGCTGCTTTCTATGAATCGTGTGCGGGAGCTTGTGGAAGCTTCCTATGCCTACCGTCGGGGATATGACGGGACTGGAATTGGGGTTGCGGTGCTGGATTCCGGAGCGGATTTACAGCATCCGGACCTGAGAGGAAGGATTGTATATTCTTATAATTATATTGGACGGAACCAGGACGGGGGCGATGACTGTGGTCATGGAACCCATATCTGTGGAATTATAGGAGGAACGGGAACGGCATCCGGCGGAAAGTATCAGGGACTTGCGCCGCGGTGCCATTTCGTATCCCTGAAGGTATTGGACAGGATGGGAAACGGGAACAGTAAGGCGGTTGTGGAGGCTCTGCACTGGCTGATGGAGCACGGAAAGGAATACGATGTGCGGGTAATCAACATTTCTATGGGAAGCACAGCGCCTCAGTATTCAGAGAAATCCGGACTTCTGGATGCAGTGGAAGCGGCCTGGGATGCGGGATTTGTCATCTGCGCCGCGGCAGGGAACCAGGGGCCGGACCGTTCCAGCATCACGGTACCGGGAACCAGCCCGAAAATCATTACGGTGGGAAGCTCTGACGACAATCAGGCTGTGCAGGTTATGGGAAAACGGAGATCCAATTATTCCGGAAGAGGGCCGACTTCCGCCTGCATCTGCAAGCCGGATGTGGTGGCTCCGGGAGCCTATATTGTCTCCTGCAATGCCGGATGGCGGATGAGAGGGGCAGGAGCCTATGCCACAAAGTCAGGAACTTCCATGGCGACGCCGGTGGTTTCCGGCTGCCTGGCGCTTCTGCTTTCTGCAAGAAGAGAGATGACGAACAAGGAGGTAAAGATACTGCTTTCTTCCTCCTGCCGGAACCTGGGGCTTCCCAGGAACCAGCAGGGGTGGGGACGGATCTGTGTGCCGGGGCTTCTGGGATATAAAGCCGCA
>CATJHO010000033.1 GCA_949740535.1 uncultured Lachnospiraceae bacterium | reverse complement strand
TTCTGTTATACCATGGAAAGCAATCGTTCTTTATCCCTTTTAATATACAAGTTCATTGAGCCGCCTTTAAAAGCTCTCTGCTTTTTTTACAGAACCGGCCCCTTTAGGAATTCAAAGGGATTTTGGGAATTCTCGTGCAGAAAATGCATCATCATATAGGCGCACATCAGGGACACCCGCTCTTCTCTTAAGATCCGCAGAACTTCTTTCCGATCTGCCAGGATCACTTCGATCTCCTCCGTATCCTCCTGCCCGGAAGTGGAGACCTCTCCCTCAGCGCTCCCATAGACAGCAGCACAGGACTCATCTGTCATTCCAATGGTTGTAAAATAGGGCTTTGAGTAAATGTCATCCACCTCTATGGGATGGAACGTCAGTCCTGTTTCCTCTCTCAGCTCCCGGATTCCCGCCTGATGAAAGTTCTCGCCTTCATCAATCAATCCGGCCGGAAATTCGTAGATATACGTTCCAATGCTGCAGCGGAACTGGCGGATGAGAACTACCCGATCCCGCTGTTCACCATAAAGTGCATAGATAATAACACCATCCGGCTGGTTTTTTCCGGTAGAAAGCTTTAAGTCTTCCACTCTTTCTGCTCTGGATGCTACATGATAGAGATGGGAATTTCCATGCTTATCGGTCATATCCAAATCATACATATTCAAAAAACGGTTCTTCGTGGTCTGTGTAATCTTCCTAATCTTTCCCATAGATTTTCCTGCCCCTTCTGATCCCCATTATTCCTGATATCACTGCCCAGTGTTATTAAATATAGTTACAGT
The DNA here is from genome assembly GCA_949740535.1 of uncultured Lachnospiraceae bacterium. GTDB lineage: Bacteria > Bacillota > Clostridia > Lachnospirales > Lachnospiraceae > Laedolimicola. The sequence continues at coordinate 5,293 of CATJHO010000033.1, read as the reverse complement.
TGACAAGGGTATCTCCTCTTTGTTTCTACATAAACCGGCACAACAAAATCGGCAGAAACACTGCCGGCACAGAATTCATGACGCAGATTTTATTCTTAAACAGCATATTGATTCCCACACCTACGATCAGCAGAGAACCCACACAGGTCATTTCATTGATAACCGAGGCAGTCAGAAACGGTTCAATAAACTGGGCACATAAGGCCAGGCTGCCCTCGTAGATGAGACAGAATACGCCGGCAAACAGAACGCCAAATCCCAGGCTGGAAGCAAGCACCAGGGCAGCGATCCCGTCAATCAGTGATTTGGCAAACAAGGTACTGTGATCCAGTGCAAGGCCGCTTTGAAGTGCGCCCACAATGGTCATAGCGCCCGTACAGAACAAAAGGCTGCTGGTGACAAATCCTTCTGCCACAGATACCCTGCTGTCTTTGGATTGAAATCTGTTCTGCAGCCACTGCCCTGCCTGCTCCATCCGTTCATTCAGATTCAGCAGTTCTCCCAGAACGGTTCCTGCAGCCATCGACACAATCGCAATCAGTACATTTTCTCCCTCAAAGGCCCCGCTGATGCCAATATACATCACACAGAGGGAGAGTCCTTTCATAATAGAGTCTCCCATACGCTCCGGAAACCCTTTTTTCAATATAAGTCCTGCTGTACTGCCTGCAAATACTGCAAGTGCGTTAACCACTGCCCCTGTCAATATCATTTGTTACATCCTCCTGCCAAAACATACACGTCATTGTCTCAGTGCTCAATTTCCAAATCTTCCACAGAGATTGCCGCTCCATCCCGCCAGATGCGCTCTAAATCATAAAAGAGGCGGTTTTCTTCATCAAACACGTGGACAATGATATCGCCGTAATCCAGCAATACCCAGTTTGCAGTATGGTAACCCTCAACCTGTCTGGGATCGCAGCCTGCCTTGTGAAGTTCTTCCTGTACATTGTCTGCCATGGCCTGTACCTGATTGCGGCTGCTTCCGCTGGCAATCAGAAAGTAATCTGCCAGCACACTGACAGCTGAGATATCCAGGATCCGCAGATCCCTGGCTTTCTTATCCTCCAAAGCCATACAGGCTCTGCGGGCCATTTCTTTTGACTCCATGTGTGTCATATTGTCCTCCATTCCAGCTTTGCAGCACCCGGACAGCAGCACTTCTGCACAGATGAATTTCCATCCGCAGAATCATGTATCAATCCATCCTGGTATTGTCCGGATACTGCTAAAATATCTTCCAGTTCCACAGTCTTCGTTCACTGCTCTAATTTTTCTTTATAGTATTCGTAGGCCTTTATGGTCATCTCGTCGATCTCCCCGGCCCCTTCATCCAGATACTTCAGCGTATCGGAAAGAATCCGGTACAATGCCTGATTCAGATCCACGAAAGCCAGCTTTCGCACTTCCGGCAGATTTTCTGCCTTGCTGCGCTTAGGCTCAATGTAATCAGCTACATAAACGATCTTATCCAGCAGAGACATATTGGGTCTGCCGGTGGTATGATTTAAAATCGCGCTGATAATTTCCTTGTCGTTAATTCCATACTGATCCATAGCCAGAAATGCTCCCACCTTTGCATGAAGGAGAAAGGGATTTCTGCGCTCTGTCTCAGTCATCTGGATATTGTGCTTTTCACAGAGCTTCAGCTTCTTTCCATTGGGGATACATTTGGCACAGTCGTGAAGCAGTCCGGCCAGCTGTGCTTTCTGGATATCATACTCATAGCGCATGGCTAAAGCCGCACAAGTATACATAACTCCCATGGTATGCTGGTAACGGCCCTCGTCCATCTCATGTTTTAATTTCTTTTGATAAGACTTCATATCGTAATTCTTCATACGAATTCCTCATTTCCTGTGGTTTTCGCGATATAATCTCTGTTCCCGGATATAAGCTTCCACCGCATCTGGTACATAGTATCGGATGCTCTGGCCTTTCTGCACTCTCTCCCGAAGCATGTTAGAAGAAATATCAATATTAGGAGTTTCCAGAAGCTCAATACGGGCATGAAAATCCTTCCGCAGGCGTTCTATATGTGCCTGCAGCACCTCCTGTTCCATACGATCCCTTGTGGTTGCCAGAATCTGGCAGCATCGGCAGATCCGCTCTGGTTCCATCCAGGTATGAAAATGTACCAGTGAATCAGCCCCCAGAATAAAATAGTAATCAATATCCGGGTGCTCTGCCGCCAGAAACTCCAGAGTTTCATAGGTATAATGATAGTCCTGGGGCGTCTTTTCAAAATCAGATACCTGCAGATGCGCATTGTCTCTGGCAGCAAGTTCCGCCATATGGGTACGCTGCTCTATGGAAGCATTTACCTGTCCCGGTTTGTGGGGCGGGTTTCCGTTGGGCATGATAAGAACATAATCCAGCTGAAAGGATTCGTAGGCAGCTTCTGCCAGTATCAGGTGGCCTGTATGGATGGGATCAAAGGTTCCGCCCAAAATACCTGCCCGCTTTTTCTGCACCTTCTCACCGGGGCAGCTCAATCCGCTTTTTATCATCTTTCCCCTCTTTGTAGAGTACAATTTTCTTTCCGATTACCTGTACCACCTGAGCATGGGTCCGTTCCGCCAGAATTTCGGCAACGGTTTTTGGATCGTCTGCACAGTTTTGAAGTACGCTTAATTTGATAAGCTCACGTGCCGCCAGGGCTTCGCTGACTGCGGTGGTAAGCTCTGGGGTTACGGAAGCTTTGCCGATTTGTAAGATGGGGTCCATGGTCATAGCCAGACTTTTCAGATAGGCTCTTTGTTTGGTTGTCATTTGTCTTTGTCTCCTTTTCGCTTCATTCCGCCCGCAGGCTCCGCTCTATAGGAAAATAGAAATCTGGCTGTTTTTGTACAGGCACAACGCTGCCTGGTTTCTATTCTTCTGCATGGTTCACTGCTTAACGCACATAATCAAATGCCAGTCCGTACATTTTTACGGTGTCGCCTTCCTGGATTCCGGCGGCTTCCAGTTCTTTTAGGATTCCGGTGTCTTTTAGGAATTTCTGGAAGAACAAAAAGCCCTTCTCGGAATCCAGATTGGTATAGCCCAGCATTTTTTCAATCTTTGGGCCTTCTACGATGAAGACACCTTCTTCTTCAGTGGATCTTTCAATGGTATAAGGAAGCTGTTCGTCTATCTGCATCTCTTCCGGAAAGAATTCCTGTTCAAAAACAATGGGTTCCTGTTTTGTACTGTCTAAGAGCTCCTGGGTATAGTAGAGCAGCTCTTTTAATCCGGTTCCGGCCGCTGCACAAATAGGCATGACCCGTACTCCCTTGGGTTCAAATTCCTGCCGCAGACGTTCGACAGGGTCAGTTTCTCCATCTGTACAGATGGCATCAATCTTATTGGCCGCAATAACCTGCGGACGGGCGGCAAGTTCCTTGTTGTAAGCCTCAAGCTCCCGGTTAATGGCATACACATCTGCCACCGGATCCCGTCCTTCGGTGGATGCGGCATCCACCATGTGAATAATCACTCTGGTACGCTCAATGTGGCGCAGAAACTCATGTCCCAGCCCTACACCCTCTGAGGCGCCTTCAATCAGGCCGGGAATATCTGCAATTACAAAACCGCCGCCATCCAGATCCACCACGCCCAGATTGGGACTCAAGGTTGTGAAATGATAATTTGCAATCTTGGGCTGGGCATTGGTTACACGGGAAAGCAGTGTAGACTTTCCCACATTGGGAAAGCCTGCCAGGCCCACATCCGCAATCACCTTCAGCTCCAGCAAAACCTCCAGTTCCTGTGCCGGCTGTCCGGGCTTTGCATATTTGGGCACCTGCATCGTAGAAGTGGCAAAATGCTGATTGCCCGCTCCTCCCAGCCCGCCTTTTAGAATCACCTGACGGGTATTTTGGCCGGACATATCTGCAATGACTTTTCCGCTTTCCGCTTCCTTAATGACGGTTCCTTCCGGAACCTTTAATATGATATCGCTGCCATTCTTTCCATGACAGCGTCGTTTTCCTCCTTCTTCTCCGTCTCCGGCTTTGAATTTCCGCTTATGGCGGAAATCATAAAGGGTATTCAGGCCTTCATCCACCTGAAAAATCACATCCCCGCCTTTTCCGCCGTCGCCGCCGTCCGGGCCGCCGTTAGGTACATACAGCTCCCGCCGGAAGCTTACATGTCCATCGCCGCCTTTGCCGGAACGGATCCAGATCTTTGCTCTGTCTGCAAACATAAAACACCTCAAAATCTTTGGACTGCCGTCTTATTCTGTGGCAATCTCTGTTTAAAAGAGGCTTCAAATCTATCGACTTGAAGCCTCCATCAAACTTATTCTGCTGCTACTGGAACGATAGAAACCTGTTTCTTATCTCTTCCTTTTCTCTCAAAACGGACAACACCGTCTGTCAATGCAAACAGGGTATCATCTTTTCCGCGTCCTACATTCACACCTGGGTGAATCTTGGTTCCGCGCTGACGGTAAAGAATATTACCGGCTTTTACGAACTGGCCGTCCGCTCTCTTGGCGCCTAAACGCTTAGACTCGGAATCTCTGCCGTTCTTGGTAGAACCCACACCTTTCTTATGTGCAAACAACTGAAGGTTCATCTGTAACATGGCCTACACCTCCTTAAAGATCAATCTGATATACTGCTTTCCATAGTTATTCTGAATGTCTGTTAAGCCAAGCACCATGGAATCCATCAAGAGTACCGCCTGCGAAGACAGGGGGTCATTAAACTGACAGGTGAGAAATCCGTTCTTCTCCTCTGCCGCTATTCCATCGTTGGTAAATGCCTCAATGGAATTCACCGTATTCAGGGTCAGCACACTGACTGCCGAACAGATGATATCAAATCCTTCCTGTGCGTAGCCTGCATGTCCTTCCACAGTAAAACGGCTGTACTGACCGGAATCCTTATATATGGTAACTGTAATCATAACAACCTATTCTGCGGCTTCTGTCTGAGCCTCGTTTGCTGCTGCCTTCTTTGCACGGGGCTTCTTAACGGAAATCTTCTCGATCTTAACTTCCGTGTACTGCTGTCTGTGGCCGTTCTTTTTGTGGTATCCTGATTTTCTCTTGTACTTGTAAACGATGACTTTTCTGCCTTTTCCGTCGCCGATTACAGATGCAGTAACAGTTGCTCCTGCCACGGTCGGGGTTCCAACTGTCAGTGTGTCTCCGCCCACTGCCAGAACCTGCTCAAAATTGTACTTTGATCCGGCCTCTGCTTTGAGCTTCTCCACTTTGATAACATCGCCCTCAGATACTTTGTACTGTTTACCACCTGTTGCAATAATTGCGTACATATGGCACCTCCTATTATCATTACTC
>CATJHO010000032.1 GCA_949740535.1 uncultured Lachnospiraceae bacterium | reverse complement strand
GTAATCCGCTCCAATACCTCCCAATCCACCTTCTCGATAGAAGCCGTCATAGCGTCAATGGTATTGATCGCCCGGATAATCACCATATACTCAAACACCCTTGCATGATTCTACATTCCCACAGACTTAAAGTCCGGCACCACCGTAAAGTACTGCCACACCTTCTTATCAAGACCAGCCTTGGCAAATTCCTCCCGGAGAATAGCATCAGACTCCCTGACAGCCTCCAGACGCTCCCTTGTAATCGCGCCCAGGCATCTCACGCCCAGCCCTGGTCCTGGGAACGGCTGACGGTACACCATATCATGGGGAAGCCCCAGCTCCACGCCGCAGGCCCGCACCTCGTCCTTGAACAGCTGCTTTAAGGGTTCCACCAGCTCAAACTTCAAATCCTCCGGCAGGCCGCCCACATTGTGGTGAGACTTCACCATCTTTGCTGTCTTGGTTCCGCTTTCGATGATATCCGGATAAATGGTTCCCTGTCCCAGGAAGTCAATGCCCTCAAGCTTCCTGGCCTCTTCCTCAAAGACACGGATAAACTCGCCGCCGATAATTTTACGCTTCTGTTCCGGATCCGCTGTATTCTCCAGTTTGCTGAGAAAGCGCTCGGATGCATCCACGTAGATCAGGTTCGCATGAAGCTCATCCCGAAATACCTTTATTACGCTCTCAGATTCATTTTTGCGCATCAGTCCGTGGTTGACATGAACGCATACCAGCTGCTGTCCGATGGCTTTGATCAGCATGGCCGCTACCACAGAGGAATCCACGCCGCCGGACAGGGCCAGCAGTACCTTTTTATCTCCCACCTGCTGGCGGATCAGTTCCACCTGATCTTCAATAAAGTTCTTCATATTCCAGTTTGCTTGTGCCCCACAGCGCTCAAAGACAAACTTCCTCAGCTCTTCCTGTGCCGGAAGATCTGTAAACTGCATCTCACACTTGGACTGGGGATAGTCAATGGAAATCATGGGATATCCCAGCTCATAAAGCTCCGGCCTCACTTCAACAGCCTGTCCGTCTACAATACGGTTCTCTCCGCCGTTAAGGACAATTCCCTTCACATTATCAATGGCTTTCAGCTCCTCTGCCGTGATATCGTGAGGGTGAATTTCGCTATACACGCCGAAATCCCGGATTTCACGGGCAATTACCGTATTCTGGGTACTTCCCAAATCTAAAATTACGATTACGTCCTGCTTCATATGTGACGATCTCCTTTGTTTTATTTTACATTCGATTTATTATAGCAGACCGGAACCGGAATTGTACAGAGGCAACTGGTTAAAAAAACTGCCTGAAAATAAGATTACAGATTCATATCTTATTTTCAGGCAGTTTCGTTTCTCTAATCAAAGGGCAGTGCATCCAAATCCCATTCCCCGTCTTCCAGAAAGCAGTCCTCATCTTCTATGGCTTCTTCCTCCTGTTCCACAAAGGGATTCACCTTCTCCACCAGCTTTGCCTGCTGTCCTCTGGTAAAAAGATACGCTTTATCCAGCTGCATGGACAGAATGCTCTCCGGTGTTTTATTGGCTCTCGTTCCAATATACTCCACGGTCCGCAGGTCCTGTCCGCCCAGGTAGAGCATATGGTCACAGTTATTGATGATTGTGGCTGCTTCCGCATAAGTATACATGGATTCCAGCTGGGTCAGGCTCTGGAGAATAATGCTGACTGAAATATCCCTGGAGCGGATCACGGAAATGGTTTTGTCAAAATGAGGAATACAGGTATTAGCCGCAAAGTCATCCATAATGATCCGCACCGGCACCTTAAGCCTGCTGTTCGGATTGGCGTCCGCCGTCTTGCAGAGCATATCCAGAGCCTGTGAATAGAACGCATTGATGATTCGGTCAAAGGTCCGGTCTGTATCACTGACATTTATGAATAATACCGCTTTCTGCTTCCCCAAATCTCCAATAGCAAACTGTGTGGGACGGCAGAAGATATTCCGGGCCTCCCTGTAATCGAAGGGTTCCAGGGCTGTTGCCGCCATCTGCCGGATACATTCCCAGGTTTTCTCCGCCTTGAAAACATTCCGGTACATCTTGTACTTCTTCACAGCAAAGCTGTCAGGATATTCCCGCTCCCACTGGGCAAAGATTTCCTCTCCTTTCTGAGTCCCGATTACACGGAATAATTCAACAACACTTCCAAGATGCTGCTCTTCTCTGGGCAGTGCCTCCAGCACAAAGGCCATCAGGCTGATAATGACAATGCGCGCGTTATCCTCCCAGTAGGGGTCTCTGGAATTCCGCGTCGGAATCAGCAGATTGGCCAGAGACATCAGTTCCTGCTGGTTGAATTCTTTTCCCCAGACATCTCTTCCTATGTAATCCAGCGGATTGTACACGCAGGAATGCGCTTGATTTACAAAATCAAGGGTGTAGACTTCATAGCCTGCGTCTTTCAGAGACGGACCAAGCCTGGCAGAGAGATTTCCCTTTGTATCCGTTACAATCATACTGCCATACTGCTGGGTAATGTTCGGAATCACATACCCGGTGGTTTTCCCTGCTCCGGACGGCCCGATAATAATGTCATTGTTATTTAATCCCGTTTCCCAGGTATTGTTGGATACATCTGCATCCTTTGCAAAAATTCTTCTTTTTTCGCTGTTCATTCTTTTCACTCTCCTTCTTCTATAAATGGTCTGCCATGTCTGTTGCAATGCCGAATTTCACTGCTTCTTCCGCTGTGAAATAAGTGTCTTCTTTCGTCTTTTTATAGACTTCCTTTATGGAACGCCCCGTGCGTTCCGCTATGATTTCGCACAGAATCTTCCGGGTCTCCATCAGGGCATCCACTTTTTTCTGAACCTCAAGCGGCTTTACTCCGGCTATGCTGGCGGAACAGCTGGGGTCATGAATCATAATCTTCGTATGGAGCAGCATTTCCCGCTTTTCTCCTGCCAGAAACAGAATCGAACCCATGCTGGCAGCTGTTCCGGTGCATACGGTCCGGACAGGAGACTGCATCAGCTTGATAAAATCATAGACTGCCAGCCCGCTTGTTACTTCGCCTCCAGGGCTGTTGATATACAGGGTGATTTCCTCTCCCGGAGCGGACTGCTCCAGATACATAAGCTGTTTCAGCAGGCTGGCACAGGAACTGGTATTCACCTCCTCTGTAAGAAATATCTGCCTGCTTCCCAGAAGTTCATCCTCGATAGCAACGGACTGGATTCCTCTGACTGTTTCTTTTAAAATGTAAGGCTCTCTGTTCATTTCTTTCCTCCTTTGGAAAATCTGTCTACTTTGTTTATAACCTCTGCGTACGCATCCCGTCCCTTTATATGCAGGTCATGACAGGGTTCTATCATGACCTGAAAGACAACCTTCAGCGCCCAGTCATACGCCTTGGCCTCCGCCGATTCATCGGAGTGGCAGCCGCTGTTTACCTGCAGTATCTCATACAGCCGCCTCAACAGGCCGCCGATTCTCATATTCTCTTTCCAGCACGAAATATACCGGGGAATTTCCTCATAAGTTGTTCTGGCTCTGCCGTCCCGCCGTGCGCTCTCCAGATACTCGAAAAAATCACTTACATTCAGATTCAGAAAGCGCCTCTGATTACTCTCATAATTCCTTCCCGGTCCTCCTACCCATTCATGGATACTTTTTGCTTCCATTTCACTGATCCTCCTTTCAAAATCCCACATCCAGAAAGCATAATCTGCTTAAAGTGTATCCTGGCGTGTATCCCTTTTTCTGGTTCATGTGGTACTCATAAATTACACAGGCAATATCTCCCAGAGTCAGGATTTGCGCGCATTCCACCGGAATGCGCAAATCCTCTAACAGCTTTAGATTCTGTTCTCCATTTCTTCGGTATTCCTGCTCATATAGCTGGCTCATGGGAATGGTATAGAGTTCTCTTACAATAGTTCCAACTGTTTTCTCATCCAGATTCTCAGCTGCTTCCATAATCTCTTTCAGGGTTCTGCGTCTCATCCATACTCCCTCCTTTTACGCCGCATCGAACTCATACTGCAGGTAACTGCTCATTCGTTTCATACAGTCTACCAGCTTCATCACACCTTTGTTTTTGTCCTTCCATTTCAATAAATCATTCAGTCTGACGCTTCCCTTACAAAGGTCGTAGCACTTGTGTACATAGGGGCTTGTGACTAAATACAAGGTCGTTCCATCCGGCATAATCAGGTAATAGTCAATCATTCGATTCCCTCTTTTCGTATTTTTTACTGCAGTTACTTTTACATTTGTTTGAAACATAATTTATCATTTCCTTTCTATTTATTTTCTAATACTTCCACTGGCGCCGTGGAAACGGCGCTATGTTTTTATGTATAATGTCGAAAAACGAAGTATCTGTTATGAAACAAACACTTCGTTTTCGCTTATTATCTGTATTTGATTATTTTATATTTTTAATATCTACCGGCGCACAATGTGCGCTTATGCATACTTTTTTAATTCTTACTTTTTCTTATAGGGATATAGATATTTTACAGATATATTGTATTAACTAATATTTTTCTTATTTTGGAGTTAAAATAAAACACTATTTTTCATTTTTTAAGTAATCATTTTTCATAATTATAGTAACTGATTTTCATATTTTTGCTCGTTAATCTTTAAAAGATCAAATGAATAAAAGATTTCTCCCTGAATCTCTACTCCTTTTACCAGACCATGCTCTCCTTTTTCCACCGCGTACCCTTCTATATAGCCTATCTTCTGATAGTAGTCCAAAATCCGGCACACACTCCCATGAACTTTCTGACGCTTATTTTTCCAGGAGGCCTCTGAACTGTAGTCAGAAGGGACAAGCCCTATTTCCGGGAACATCCCCGCATCTCCTCCGAATGCGCTGTGGGATTTATGGATGTAGATGATTCTCCGCTCCTTCATGGAATTCTGAGGGCTGCGCATAAGTTCCAGACGCCGGATCAGGTAATGTTTCATCAGCATCCGCTCTTCCGTATTCGACATCCGCTCCCTGGCATCCTCTGAAGCAGTCTGCAGAAGCTTCGGCAAAAAAGCAATGATCTGGCGGTTCATTTCTGCGTATTCATACAACGGAAGACTGCCAGTTATCTCATAAGAACATTTCCCTTTTCTGCGGACGGGCAGAAAAATTCCATAGATCCGCCCGCTGTCATCCCGCTCTCCTCCCCGATGCCTCAGCTCTTTTCTGCAGTCAATCTCCAGATAAGCCCCGCTAAGGCGCTGGATACTTTCTTCCAGCGCCTGCTTCTTCTCTCTGGTCAGGGTCTGCCGTTCATCCCCGGACATCACCCGAAGCACCTGCCCCAGAGAAAAGCTGGTGTACCCATTGCGCAGTAAGGTATAGACTGCGTCTGCCGCCATACAGTCAAAAGGCGTAAGATCCGCATCAATCCGGTACCGTACCGGTATAGGCCTCTCCCTTCTGCCCACATTGATCCGGTACTCCATGCCTGGCTGGTTGTGGTATTTGCGGAGCTCGTTGGCGATTTTTGTGTTGTTCATGTAAATGGTATTTATTATCATGGGATTGGAACTCCTTTTTTCGGAGAAACTTATCTGGTTTAACGCTTTTCATGAATCGCAGATACATTGAAATTATACTCTATCAATGTAAAATTCTCAATTAAATTTGACTTAAAGCCATTTCGTTCCGTTTAAGAAATTCTTATAACGTCTGCTGAATAAACAGTTTTTTGTATTTTATAACTATACCCTCTCTTGACAAGGACATACACGCCTCAGTCATGCTATTTTGCCAATTTGCGGTGTTATCCTCAATCGGCGTACGTCCAGTACGCCTCAATCGTC
>CATJHO010000031.1 GCA_949740535.1 uncultured Lachnospiraceae bacterium | reverse complement strand
ATGCAGCGGACTCTCCTGAAGCGGATCCCGCTTCAGCTTTTCCGGCGCAAAATAGACACCGTCTCCCCAGGTAAATACGATTTTATCCTTCAGATGCCGACACATACCGGAAACTCCATATTCCTGCAGCTTCTCCCGGATATACTGCCGATCCACCGCCTTCTTGGCCGCTTTTCCTTCCACAGAGACCGTCATCCAATAGATATCCCAATTATAACCGCCGTTCCCCTCAAGTCCTGTAGCAATCCAATGTTCCAGTGGAATCTCATTCTTCTCCTTGTCCGCAGCGTCCAAAAGAGACATCTGCTCCGGCAGAACGGTTAGAAGTGTAACGGTTAGAAGAAATGGCAGCAAAAGCAGCAGACTCTGTTTCACAAGCTCCAAAGCCTTCCCTTTCTGCAGCCAGATATGGATCAAAAGCGCAATTACAATCACGCCCAGACTCCCCTTTACCTTATATCCCACACCAAGAACAGCCGCTGCCAAAATCAAAAATCCAGTGTTTTTTTCCCTCATGCGGTAAACCAGAAACGCTCCTGTCACAAAGGGAAGCGCAAAGGTATCTGTATAAAAAATCGCCGTATGCATATAAAAGGGCGCAAATAAAGCACAGAGTAACAGCGCAAGAAATGCACTGCGTACTCCATACAATTGTCGGACCAGCAAAAACAGAAACCCAATTCCCAGAATGAGCAGAAAGACATTCAGCAGAACCCCTAAGGTAATATAGTCACAAAGTCCGCCAAAGGCCTTAAACACCCCTGCCAGAAACAGGCAGAGTGCCACATTGTTGGGATGTGCTGTAAAATACTCCTTGCTCTGTTCAGAAAAGAATCCATCCTCCGCCAGTTCTACCGCCCCCAGATAAGAGGAGCCAAAATCCCAGCCCGGAAACACGCGCAAGGACAGACCTGCATATAAAAGCCCTGCTGTTATAAGCAGTAATATTCCTCCGGAACCTGCCAGCCATATTTTTTCATTCTCCCAGAAGCCAGATGCATATCGTTTCAGCAAAAACACTGCCAGCACAAAGAAAACCAGAAGCACTGCTGCCAGCAGACATACTTTCTTGCTTTGATTGAAGGATACCAGAACTGTGAAGAGCATCCAGCACCATATAAGCCCAAAGGTTCCAGAAAATAATAACACACATCCCTGCCGTACTTTATTCCACATGTCTTACCTTTCTTTTGTAAAAGCATACAAGATACACGATCAAAAACAATGGAGCCATCTGAAGGCTCATCAGAGCATAATCCATATTTAACAGGATCAGCAGAGCCAGCCACATTCCCATTGACAGGAAGCTTCTGGACTTTATCAGGGAAAAAAACGCAATTCCCAAAAACAATAGATCAAAACAGATTCCGACAGGAACAGAGAAACGAAGCATGGAATTCAGGAACAGATTATGGCCGTTATTTACCAGCCTCCCATCTGCCGTCTGTATCGCAGATTCTCCAAACCGCATACCCCAGCCCTCCGGGTGTTCCCGGATAATTCCAAGCGCCGCCTCCCAGATCATAGGTCTTCCGCCCAGCGACATAATATCCCGCTCAGAAAGTATTTTATACCCCACAGCAGCCGCAATCAGGAGCACAATGGCTCCGATTATCAGGTACTGCTTTTTCCACTGAAACTTCTTTCTGTCGATTCTATCTGCAAGATCTCCCATAAGTATCAAAATCACCCCGCTTACGCCGGTCCAGGAATGGGTCAGATACAGGCACATCAAAAGCACAGCGACACTGGCCATATAGGTCAGATGATTTTTGAACTTTTCCTGAAAAGCCACAAAAAGGGCCACAAAAGCAACCAGCATCAGAGCATACTCACTCTTATGACTGTAAATCCAGTAATGGCGGGTCTCATAAAAATCTCCGGGAAGTTCAAAAAATACAAACTGGTTGTTACAGATAAGCAGCTTTGTATATCCCAAAAGGTAATATACAATGCTTCCCACATTGGACAAAACAATACAGTGAATCAGAAAACGGATATTGTCACTCTTTCCTTCATCCATCTCAGTCTCACATACCGCCAGCACCAAAAAAAACAGAAACGCAACGGTATTATTGATCTGTTCCCAATACCAGTGCAGAAATCTGTAATTAAAATAAAGGGAAAGCAGATTGTAAGCTGCCAGCATCGCTATGTAAGGAATCCATTTCTTCCAGCCAAGCGGCCGTTTTTTCAGAATCTGTAATCCCATATAAATGACCAGCAGAAAATAAGCCGGGGAAAACGCCCCATAATAGGCACTTTGGTACACATCCGTATAAGGACTGTAAAACAGTGGAAACAAAAAAAGGAATATAAATGCTCCTTTTAATATCCAGGAATCTACATCTTTCTTCTTCAGCCATTCCATGCCGTATGCCTCCTCTTCTCTTCTGTACCATAAATGCATACCAGATAAACAGCAAACAAAAACATTCCCATTTCATAATTCAGCAGTGAGTAGTCCATATTTAATAGTATAAAAAAGCCAATCCACATCCCCGCTGCCAGCCAGCTTCTGCTCCGGTAAAGTGAGTACCCCATAATCAGAACCATCAACAGAATAAAACACAAACCCACTGGAACAGAAAAACGAAGCATTGCATTTAAAAACACATTGTGCGCATTATTTACCTGCCATTCCGGCGTCGCATTGAAAAGCACCTCACCGAACCAATAGCCCCAGCCGACAGGCTTCTTCCATATTTCTTTTACCGCTCCTGTCCAGATATCCAGGCGTCCGCCCATAGAGAGCAGATCCCGCTCCCCTGCCAGAAGCAGACCGGCACTCCCGCCGCCTGCCAGAACCAGACCGCCCCAGAGAAAATAAATCTTCCGAAAACGCAGCTTTTTCCAATCTGCCCGATCCAGTAATGCACCAAGCCCCACCAGTGCCACGGCTCCAAAGCCTGTCCAGGAATGGGTCAGAAACAATGCAGCCAGAAACACGGCGATACTGCCCATCCACGTAATCCGGCTGTGAAATTTCTCCCGGAACCGGACTGCCACAGCGGTAAACGCAGCCAGCATCAAGGCATAATCGCTTTTGTGGCTGTACAGCCAATAATGGCGGAACTCATAGAAATCCTCAGACAGACGGTAGAAGTAAAACTGATTATTACAAATCAGCAGACTGGTATATCCCATGCAAAAATATACAATGCTCAATATATTTGACAGTACCGCACAGCCAAGAAAGAACCGGATCAGCTTATCTCCCTCTCCCAGGCTGTTTTCATACAGACATAAACAGAAAAAGAAGAGAAACGCAATGGTATTATTGATCTGCTCCCCGTACCAGTGCAGGTATGTTACATTCATATACAGGGATATCAGATTATAAAGGAAGATTCCTCCCAGGTAAATCAGAAGAAATCTCTGATCTTTTCTGCGTTCTCCACGGATAAACAGCCATGCCATATACAACAGCAGCATTCCATAGGCTGCTGTAAAAATGACATAATACTCCATCTTGTAGTCTTCGTTAAAGGGGCTGTAAAAAGCCGGAAAAAACAAACTGAATATGATAAACAGCTTCAGGCTGATGGTTTTCATGGAATAGCTTCTCCTTGATCTTATCGTTTTATTATATATCAACTCTTTAGTACTTGACAAGCATCTAAATTTCTAGGGTTTCCATCGGCCGCCGGCCTGTCTGAACTGTTATGTCAGTTTTCTTCAATTCTCTCATAGAACAGATAGATCCCTGCTCCAAACTCATATTTTTGTTTCAACTGGTGGGTCTCATAAAAAGAGTCGAGCGCACCATCTGCGCATTCTGTCATGAGTTCCAGTCCATATTCTGCTATGAAGACTTCATCCGTTTCATTCAGAAGTTCATAGGCATAAGCTTTTGCTTCATCCGTTCCAATGGGGAAATCCGGCACATCTATCCCATAGTATCCTGTATCCCATCCAAGATAACTGTATAGCTCCGGCACGCCAATTCCAATTCCCAGCGTATCCTTTGGTATCTCCTTTTGAACGGTATCCACAAAACCGTAAACTGCTTCCATATCCCTGTTTTCGTCACGTAATACTTCCAATGCCGGACCATTACTGCAGGTTAGGAGGGCGGACAATACCAAAACCAGCATCCCACAGGCCGCTCCGCCTCTCAAAATCCCATTACCAAAAGCATTTTTATTCCATATTTCTTTTTTCCCCAGATAATCCGTAAGACCGGCTGTCATAAGAATCAGCAGAGGTGTCAGCATAAACAGATTTAGTCTCACAGATCGATTTACATAACACACCATCTGCACAATACAGTTGATTGTGCAGGCCGCTAGATAAATTACAGAGGCATCTGTTTTTCTGCTTTTACACAGATCGGTAGTCGAAAGCACAACCGCAATAGCAAGAAACATCAGAACACTGATTAACATCCAGACGCTTGGAAAAAGTTCCAGGGGCAGATTAATCAACTGCACATAGCCGCTTCCTCCAATAAACGGAAACAGAAACTCTCTAAAAGAGATAAATTTTCCTGATACAACCAGATTATAAACACCCACACTTAAAAACGCGGCCAGAAAAGAGGCCGGAAGCCAGAGAACCTTGAATACAGCCTTTTTCCAGAAAATCTTTTCCTGGAGAGAATGTTTCTGCAAAAGCTGCACTATTTCACTGCCCACAAAGGCCAGAACACATCCCAGCCCGGTCTCCATGTTCCACAGCAAAGACAGAGATAAAATCATCAGACTGCAGATTCTCCCCACAATCATATTTCTTCGCGTTTCCTTAAATTGTGCTTTCCGGACAATCCAGGCCAGTGTAAATCCTGCCGACAGCAGTCTGCCCGGATATGTCTGCAGATGAATATTCGTTCCATAAGCAGTTGTAACGCCTATAATACCAATGCATCCCAGCACACGAATGATTCGACTGGATGTCAAATGCTCCAGCACATAAAAATAACAGAGCATACAAAGTACTGCCAATACAGCCATAACCACCACAAAGGAGTGGAAAGTTCCGCCGCAAAGCTTTACAAAAGGCGCAAGAACAATCCCATAGAACCCATATACTCCACAATTCACCGCATTATAAGGCTGATGCTGCAATACTCGATAAACCGAATGAAAATATGCATTCGCATGATACAGATTGTAGAAACCCCGGAATGAATTAGGCGCATAGACGGCATACCCGGCCAGAGCCGCCAAAGCTGCATAGAAAAACCAAAGTCTTTCTTTCCCTGTCTTATGCCAGCGGACTGCTTTTATCCATGTCCTGATCTGACAGAAAAGCAGTCCTGCTGCCAGGAGAACCAGATATTCGATTCGACTGTTTGTATGCCAAGGCATATTTTCATCAGCTGCAAAATAAATCCTTTTTTCATTCAGAAAAACAAGTGCCCCAATTACTGCAAAAACAGCCATTGTCAGCAATTCCAATACTGTCTCTCTTTTTCGATTGTCAGATACGGGAAAATTCAGCCTGCTTCGAAAAAGAAAGTGCAGAGCGATAAAAGAAACAAACGCCAGAAATACAGACGCCACATAATAAAAAACATCCGTGCTTACCGATGCCGGAAGCCGGCTGCTGAAAATATTTGTGTATAGACATACATAGGCCCAGAGCATTTCCAGCAAAAGCATGACGCCTATTGACAATAAGTTGATT
>CATJHO010000030.1 GCA_949740535.1 uncultured Lachnospiraceae bacterium | reverse complement strand
TGTTGAAAAAGGAGATTTCGTTACAGTTTCATGCAAAAATAATTCTGAAAACTATTTTATACCAAAGCTCCGCCCATGGCAAACACATCTCAAAAGGATAGAGCAGTCGGTGTATGGC
Organism: uncultured Lachnospiraceae bacterium; assembly: GCA_949740535.1. Lineage (GTDB taxonomy): Bacteria > Bacillota > Clostridia > Lachnospirales > Lachnospiraceae > Laedolimicola. The sequence goes on along the minus strand of CATJHO010000030.1, from coordinate 5,468 downwards.
TAAATTAAAAATCGAAGCCGCCCAGGCCTCGATTTTTAACAAACTTTATGATTCTGTCAGACATTCTCCATTGGTTTCTATCACTTTCCGGAACCAGTGAAAGGAGTCTTTTTCATAACGGTTCAGGGTTCCCGTCTGGTCGTCATTTTTGTCCACATAGATGAAACCATAACGTTTTTTCATTTCACCGGTTGTAGCAGATACAAGATCAATCGGTCCCCACATCAGATAGCCAAAGCAGTCTACTCCGTCTTCCTCAACCGCAAGTTTTAACTGCTGCAAATGCTGCTTGAGATAGTCAATACGGTAATCATCGTGTATCACATTGCCATCCTCCAGCACATCTACGGCACCCAGACCATTCTCTGTAACGATCACAGGTTTTGCAAACATGCGGTATACCACATTGAGCAGATAACGCAGCCCCTTGGGATCAATCGACCATCCCCACTTGCTGCGCTCAAGGTAAGGGTTCTGCACGCCGCCGAATAATGTCTCATCCCCTTCCATCTCTTCGCAGTGGCCGACGCTGGAAGAATAATAATTTACTCCGATAAAATCCAGGGTCCCTTTCTGGAAATCCTCACGATCTTCCTTAAGTCCCTCCAGCTTAATTCCCATTTTTTCGTATTCTCTCAGTTTATATGCAGGAAATGCGCCTCTGCACATCCCCTCTAACTGATAAAAATCACGATACATTTCTTTAAAAGCGCCCAGGGCATTGTCTGGTCTGCAGTTGTACGCATAGACTGGCTGCAGGCCAAAGACACAGCCAATCTTGTAATTTGAATCAATTTCATGTCCAAGTCTTACTGCTTTCACACTGGCGGCAGTCATATTATAACCAATCGCCGCAAGCGTCTGCGCAGGCGTTTCCATTTCCGAAAATTTAAGTCCGGCAATAATATAAGTAAAAATATCCGAAGCTTCCGTTGCCGGATCAAGATGATTTAATTCATTGAACGTTGACCAGTAAGTAACCCTGCCTTTCATCGCCTCAAACATGGTCTTACAGTAACGCAGATACAGCTCAATCACCCTGCGGTTTGTCCAGGAACCATATTCTCTGACTAAATGTACCGGCATCTCAAAGTGGCATAAGGTAAGAATCGGCTCTATCCCATTATGAATCAGCTCTTCTACAACAGATACATAATAGTCAATTCCCTTCTGGCTGGGTGTTTCTTCATCTCCCATGGGATAAATTCTGGACCAGTCCACTGAAATGCGAAGGGCCTTAAATCCCATTTTGGCGAACAATGCAATATCCTCTTTGTATCGGTGATAGAAATCAATTCCCGTATGTGAAGGATAGAATTTTCCTTCCTCAATCCTTTTACAGATTTCCCGCGGCTTCTCGTAACTTCCATTCGTTACAAGGTCCATAACCGCCAGACCTTTTCCGTCTTCCTTATACGCTCCTTCACACTGGTGGGCGGCAATACTGCCGCCCCAGAAAAAATCTTTGTTCATATAGGTTTACTCCTTTTTCCATTTAGAAGCTGCTTCATCCACAATGTCCGATACCGCCAGGGCCGGGCAGTATGAATTCTTTTACATAACCACAGTCATAAAATCTTCCTCAGCAGAAGCCGCCGTCTTGACTGCGGGAACTACATCCAGATATTCCTGTGAATTTGTAATTACCACAATTACCGTCTCATTATATCCGTCCGCGCGGATGCCTGCAAAATCAACCGCTGCAATCTGCTGTCCGCGTTTCACACGCCGGCCCTGCTCTGCCATAATTTCAAAATGTTTTCCTTCTAACTGCACGGTATCAATACCAATATGGATTAACACCTCAACACCCTGATCGCTCTTAATTCCAATTGCGTGTTTCGTTGGAAATACACAGGTAATCTCGCCGTCAACAGGGGCATATATTTCATTGGCAGCCGGACGGATTCCTGCACCTTTGCCAAGCGCCCCGGAGGAAAATGCCTGATCCGGAATCTCTGACAGAGGAACGATCTCACCCTTTGCTGCTGCGCTTAGTACTTCTTTGTCAAGTCCCTTTACTTTCACAGGTGCCGCCTTATTGTTATCAGCAGCAGCTTTCACGGCTGCACCTTCTTCTTTTGGCAGCAGATTGGGCTTACTCAAAACAAAACCGGCCGCAGCGGCAGCCACAAAACCAATTACAACGGCCGCAATCATGAAATAGAAGTTGTTAAAATCATTCTGTCCGATATAAGACGGAAGTCCTGCCAGCCCCCAGGCCATGGTATATGTTTTCACGTTCATCAGACCTGCAAACAGTCCGCCCAGTCCACCGCCAATCATTACACAGACAAACGGGCGGCGGTACTTAACAAAGCATCCAAATACAGCCGGTTCCGTACATCCAAGAATGGCAGAAAAGCTTACCGTACCAAACAACTGTTTTTGTTTTGCATTTTTTGCACGGAGGAAGTAACCAAGCATCGTACCGCCAACTGCAATATCCGAAATTGTACAAGCTGCCAGGAATAACGGGTCGTATCCCATCTCGGAAAGAAATGCCATAACGATTGGCATAATAAAGTTTCCTGCTCCCATCATAATAAGGAATGGCTGGATTGCAGCGTAGAAAGCAACCACCGCCCAGTTCCCCAGGGTATCTGCAAGCAATGTACATAAAAAGCTGATACCTTCTCCAATCCACGTTCCGATAGGTCCAAACAGGAACAGCGTAACCGGCAGGGTAATAACCAGCGTAAATACCGGGATCAGGAAATACTGAAGCATATTCGGAATCACTTTTTTCAGGAACGTCTGCACATATCCCATGAACCATACAGCCAGCAGGATCGGAATAAAGGAACCTGAATAAGTAATTGCAGGAAGATTAAATCCCATAAAGCTTAAGCCCTCTACCCCGTTGATGCTGGCAGACAGCAATGTTACTGCCAGCGCCGTCGCCAGATACGGACTGGCATTCAGACGTTTTGCGCAGGACATTGCCATAAACACCGGCAGGAAATAGAAAACCGCATTGCGGATAGAATCCAGTACAATATAGGTGGGGCTTTCCGCTGAGATAATTCCAGTCAATGCCACCAATGACATAAGTCCGGCTAACATACCTGCTGCAATAATCGGCTCCAGCAGCGGTGTCATAGACTCGGAAACCAAGTCTAAGGCTGCCTTGAGCGGATTCTTTTTTGTCTTTTGAGTATCCGAAGCAGGTTCCCCGCCGCTCATTCCAAGCATGGAAATCAGTTCCGCATGTACTTCCGATACATGGGTTCCAATGATGATCTGATAGGCCACATCATTGCTTACAACATCAATCACACCATCCATTTTTTTGATTTCTTCTGTTCTGGCAATACTTCTGTCTTTTAAGGTAAAACGCAGACGCGTCATACAATGAACGACTGCACTGATATTTTCTTTCCCGCCCACAAAATCAATAATCTGCCGGTTAAATGCTTCATATTTCATTATTCTTCTTCCTCTCTGTCTGTTCTATTTGTTACTCTGTGAATGTGTAAAATCAAATATGTTTCCTCATCAATACTTAATTCCATATGAAAATTTTCTCTTACATAGATTCTGATTTTCATTACGCACTCATAAGCTTTCGGATACAGCTTCCTTACCTGACTATTCAGTTCCTTATCATTATCTTCATATACCCTGCCGGTCTGAAGCCTTTCGATAAAATACCGCAGATGTGTTACAAGTCTTGAATAGTTCAGAGAATTCTGATCCAAATAAATACTGTAGTGGTATTGAATAATCGACAAAATATCTTTCAGCACCTGCATTGCCCGGACTGTTTCTTTCAGCTGTGATCTGCTGGACTGCAGATTCACAAAATGAAGAGCAATGGAAACCGCTTCATCGTCAGGAAAATTTACCCGAAACTGTCTGTTTAACAGTCCCAATGCGTACAGCCCAATCTGGAAATGCTTTGGATAGAATTTTTTTACTTCCCATGTCAAAGGACTTTGAATGAATTGGCCTTTACGGGCACGCTTTAAAGCAAAATCAATATGATCCAATATGGCCAGATATAAATAATCATTTACTTTTTCTTCTAAGAACTTTTCGCCAAATGAGATAATCTCGTTGGTAACACTGAGATACTCGTCATCTGTATTTGTCAGCAGATAGCTGAAATGCTCTAATTTGTCATGAGAATCGAGTACATAGGTTTTTTCAATCTCATTTTCCTGAATCGACTGGCCAGCCTTTTTTCTAAAGGAAATTCCTTTGGAATAAACAATGATTTCATTTCTGCCCTTGGTTACCAGAGCCACATTATTATTCAATATCTGACGTATCTTCACAAATCTCCCCCCTTCCTAAGCCTATTCCTCTTATTTGGAGTCTAAAACAGTCTCCTTTGCACCTTCTCATTGTCCTAAAGACTACCACCCTTCCCATAAGGTGTTTCTCTAAGCGGCATGTCATTTATCTTCCCATAAATTTAAGAAATTCCGGACTTTCTTAACGGAAAATAAAAAAACTCAAATTGCATAGAATCATACCATACAATTTGAGTTCTGCCTGCTTATCAGTAACATACTCATCTGGCAGCGCCCTTTGCTGCCTGTTTCATATTTTCAATTTGATTATACCAAAAAAAGAACATTTGTCAACTATCATTTTTTTATTTTCCGCCTGTGCCTTGCAGTTATCTGCCAGCCCCATCCGTTTCATCTGAGCGGCTGCTTTTGTGATAAAGCACATAAGAATTTGATAGACAGCAGCCCGCTGTTCCCTATATTTTATTAAATCTTAACAAAAGCACTTGCTTGTGACGTAACGTAATGAGATATACTAGATATAAAACAGGAGGTATGATATGAATAAGTATAAAGCTATACCAGAAGGTTACAGGACCGTTGGCGAAGTCGCAAAAAAAATGAACGTTACTGTACGGACCTTGCAGCATTACGATAGAGCGGGCTTACTCTCCCCCTCTTCCATGAGCGAAGGAGGGCGCAGGTTATATACAGATAAAGACATCGTAAAGCTTCATCAGATTTTATCCTTCAAACATTTAGGATTTTCTTTGGATGACATAAAAAACCGGCTTATTCCACTTGATACACCAGATGAAGCTGCTGATGTTCTAATGGAGCAGGCAGCCGCTGTCAAGCGGAAAATAGAAAGCCTGTCTGAATCATTGCGGGAATTGGAATTGCTGCAAAAAGAAGTTCTTCAAATGCAGTCCGTTGATTTCAAAAAATATGCTGATATTATTGTTAATCTGCAGATGAAAAATGATTTCTATTGGCTGATTAAACATTTTGACGATCAGACTCTTGACCATATCCGCACCCGTTTTGATAAAGACAGCGGAATGGCATTTTTAAACACTTTCATGCAGCTTTTGGAGGAAGCAATAAGACTTCAAAATGCGGGTGTTCCTGCGGATAGTGACGAGGGACAGAATTTTGCAAAAGCCTATTGGAATATGATAATGGATTTCACCGGCGGAGAGATGAGTATGCTTCCCAAACTTATTGAAT
>CATJHO010000029.1 GCA_949740535.1 uncultured Lachnospiraceae bacterium | reverse complement strand
TTTCCGGAGAAGCATCTGAAGGTGGCTTATGCCAGCCATGATAATGTTTATCTGGAAAATCCCTATAAGAAACAGAGTATTCTGTCAGTAGAAAAATTAAAGCAGCTGGGCTGGGCGCCCCGTATATCTCTGGAAGAAGGTTTCCGCAGAACAGTGGAGAGTTTTTTAGTTAAAAATCAAAGCATGGGAGAGCTTTAGAAGGTTTTATACTTGAACAGCAGGAAAGGGGAAACAGTGGAAATGAGAACAAAGGAAATTGCCATCTACGGAGCCCGCATGGTGGCCATGAGCGTCTACCATGCCCTGAAAGAACTGTACCCTGACTGCCGGGTGGTGTCCTTTCTGGTAAACAGCAGACAGCAGAACCCGGACAGCATTGACGGAATTCCGGTGATCGAGCTGAAGGATTTTTCCAGAACCGATCTGGCTGTGTGGATTGCAGCACAGGACAATTATCATGGGGAGATTGTGGAAGCTCTTGAGAAAAAAGGCATTTTTGAGTATATCAAAATTGATGCACAGGCCGAGGCGCAGCTGATGGAGCGGTATTACACAGAGGTCATGGGACTTCCCTTTCTTCATTCCCTGAAAACGGGAGATAAAAAGGCAGATCTGGCAGTCTATGTGTCTAAATTCCACGGGGACCGTCCATTGCAGGATATGAAGGAACCGGCGTTCTGGATGCATTCCATTCAGTCAGGAGCAGCGCTGACGGATAAGCGGATCTGTGGACTTCAGGACAATGAGGGAGAAAATATTTCCGGAAAGAACAGAAACTACAGTGAGCTGACCTCCATGTACTGGATTGGGAAACACGCAGAAGCAGAATACCTGGGACTGTTCCATTACCGGCGGATGCTGGAGCTGTCCGAAGAGGACCTGTACCGCCTCAAGGCCAATCACATTGACGCGGTTCTTGCTTACCCTGCCGTCTATTATCCCAATATACAGACCCATCACTCCTACTATGTCAGCGAAAGCGACTGGAACGCCATGAAACAGGCTCTGGAAGAACTGCAGCCAGAATACGCCGCAGCCATGCCGGAGCTGTTCGCCGGGAAATTATTTTATAACCATAACATCTTTATAGCAAGAAAAGAAATATTTCAAAATTACTGCAGCTGGCTGTTTCCTATCCTGGAACGCACCGAAGAGTTAAGCACGCCTAAGGGATGGGAGCGGGAAGACCGTTATATTGGATACCTGGGAGAAAACTTGACGACCCTTTACTTCTTGTACCACAGAAATGATATGAATCTTGTACATACAGAACGGAGGATGCTGGTATAACAGCATCCCTTGCCAAAGCCGCTGAAGAAGCGGACGATTTGTCTTATGTATCCGGCTTAATTTCCGCCCTCATCATTGGCAGAAGCAGGTTCATCGGGATGTTCTTCCTGAGACTGCGCAGATGGTTCCTTTGGCGCGAACTTCAAAAAATAGGCATAAATATCCACCACTGCCTGATAAAGTTCCTCCGGAATTTCCGCTCCCAGATTCAGCTGAGTTAAAACTGTAGCCAGAGAATTATCCTCATACACCGGTACGCCGTTGTCATTGGCTACTTCCACGATCTTCTCCGCCAGATATCCCATACCCGAAGCCACGATCACAGGAGCCGCATTCCGGTTCTCATCATATTTCAAAGCAACCGCTTTTTTATTCATTACTTCATTAAATTGTGACATTGACCGCATTCTTCCTTTCAAAAATCTTTGGAAATACAGCAGATACCGGGATAGAACCTGCAGAGCGCTCCACACCCAGATATTCGCAGTTTAAACCGTTTCGATCCAGAATTTCATTCATGCCCCGTTTGATCTCCGGCTCAAAGGAAGAGAGATTTTCCGGATAGAAGAGCCGCATACTGACATTCTCCTTCTCATATACCATCAGAAGATCAAAGAATCCCACATCTTTGATATCAAACTTGATCAAAAGCTTGGCTGTGCGCTCCTTTGGATCCGAGGAAGCGCTGCCGTCCTCGTCCGGGTCAATCCACAGCTCCGAGAACATCAGCTGGCCGTTCAGCTCAATGGGCAGCATGAGATGAAGCACGGGCATGTACACGCTTTCGTTTAGAAGCATGGAGTTAATGACGTTTTCAAAAACCTGACGGTTTTCAAGACCTGCGTCTCCCCGGATGCCGCTCTCCACAATATTCAGGAACTTATCAGCCCAGGCAGTTTTCCCGGCGGCTTTTTCAAAATTCATCCGCATAAGAAGTTCCCGCAGCTGTTCCTCGTCCATACCCTCGAAGGTCTTCTGGAAAGAGGGAAATTTCAACAGATTCTTGAAATCGCCGATGAGCTGATCCAGATCCCCGTTCTCATACCGGGCGGCGTTGTAGGTCAGCTGGGCTGCCAGATCCCGGAGGGTTCCCATATTCCGGGTCTGCGCAATATATTTGGCCAGAAAGGGAATAATATCCTGTTGAAGCCTTGCCGTGTTTCCGGCTGTATCCTGAGGACCCCGGTGCTGGAGGCCTTTTGCCAGCTGTTCCAAGAGATCCCGCTGCTCATGGAACATATATTTTTTCATATCATTCAGGAGATCCTTTATATTCTCCATCAGGTGTTTTCCGGAGGACATGTCGTTGTAACGCTTCAGGAAAGCAAGGATGGCGGTCCGCTGCTCTACGGTAGGCGCGTTGGTGAGAGCGTCCCGCATAAGGGCGAAAAAAGGACCCTGGAAACGGACGGATCCAGACAGCTGATTCTTCAGAAACTCCAGAAGCTCCGCATCGGTCATTTTTAAAAGCTGAAAAAATGTGGAGATGTCTTCCGCCGTATCTGCTCCGATACCGGCTTCCACCAGATTGGCCATGCCGCCGTACATCAGTTTGGACATGGTATCTGTCAGCTCCGGCGTATCCCGCAGCAGACGGACAAAGGTGCCGAAGTTGGAATCGTAATTGGCGGAAAGCTGTGCCTGGCTTTGAGAATTGGCATCGTTCCTGCCGTCGGGGCGTGCAACCCGGTTCGGATCCACGGGCTGGTGTATCTGCATTTTATCCGGCTGATTCTGGGGATTATTCCTTACATTGTTTTCGTAACCGGTGGGTGGAGTGGTCACTCGTAAAATATTTGCCATTTTTTTCTCCTGATATGATAAATTTCTCTTATTTTTTTATTATTATCTTCCGATATATAATATATAT
>CATJHO010000028.1 GCA_949740535.1 uncultured Lachnospiraceae bacterium | reverse complement strand
GGTGTCTATGCCGTTGATCTGACACTTGTGGATGCCTATAACGATTATTCCTTTGTTACCTTAAAGAAAGGGCCTGTAGATGTAACCTTCTATGTGCCCGGCGTAGCATGGGACACCGAAGTCCTTGTAAGACAATGGATTGGCGACCGTTATGTGGATGTACCTGTAAAAGCAGGGAGTGGTTCCATAAAAGCCACTTTTGAAACTCTTTCCGTTTCCACAATCGTCATTATGGTAGGCCCGGAAGGAATTGCAACAGGTACAGCGGCAACACCGGCTACAGCCGCCGGTATGGTATCTCCGAAAACCGGTGAAACCTCTCTGGTTTATATAGCCGGACTTATTGCTGTTTGGTCTCTGGCAGGAATGGTTATTTGCGAGAAAAAGAGACGGGCAGAAAAATAAAGAGTAATTTTAATTGCAAAAGAAACTTTAAACATACAGTGAAAGAAATGCGGCAGGATGCTAAACTCCTGTCGCTTTTCTTGAAAGCTGACATATAAACAGGTAAGAAAAAATGATAAAAAAATTAAAAGAAACATGGAGAACAAGCCGCTACAGAATAGGCGTGGCTGTGTTTGGTGTGGTTCTGCTGTGTGCCTTGTGTTTTTTGATAAATTATATGTACCGGCAGAAAAGGGCCGTGGAAATGTATGGCAGACTACAGGCAGTTTCTCAAATCAAAGCAGAAATTAAGGAGCAGGAAGAAACAGCCGCACAGGAAAAGGAAGAAGATTCCCTCTTCCCTTATCGTGAAAATAATATCGATTTTAAAGAGCTGTCAAACTTAAACGAGGATATTTTTGCATGGATTGAGATTCCCGGAACCTTAGTCAGCTATCCGGTTTTGCAGCATCCCACAGATGATTCTTATTATTTGAATCATACGGCAGAACATGCAGAAGGACTTCCGGGGAGCATCTATAGTGAACGGATACACCCGAAAGATTTTTCGGCGGTTCATACCGTACTATACGGCCACAATATGAAAAATGGCTCCATGTTTGGAAGTCTGCACGACTATGAGAATATGGACAAGCTGACAGAAGCCCCATACATTTATATCTATCTTCCGGGGCATACACTGGTCTATGAGATTTTTGCGGCGGTGCGGTTTTCAGACGCATATCTGCCCTATTATTGTGATTATGGAGACAAAGAAGCCCTTAGTGCTTTTATAGACGAGATCCGGAAGTCCCCCGGCAATGTGAACCCGGCAGTTGAAGTGTCTTGTGAAAGCAAAATTTTGACTTTATCCACATGTATTGGTGATTCACCTACAGAACGTTTTTTGGTGGTTGGAGTGTTGATTGGGGACTATGAATCATAACTGCTTATAGAATTATGGGGCATATTGTGGAGGTTAAGCAGAAAACAAAAAAGCCGTCCATTTCTTTTTGTGAAAAATGGGCGGCTTAACTTAATAGATTTACCTGTAACTAAATGACATTGCTGCCAGCCCCCTGCAATTTTATCGCCAATCACACAGGCCAGATAAGAAACTGCAAGAGCAGCCAAAAATCCCACTCCGCTTGCTGCAGCCACGCTGAAGCTTCCCCCAAGCATGATATAATACACAATGGTAGCGGTAAAAATAAAATGCCAGTAATTCCACACATCCACATTCAACGTCTTTGTCAGCTTCAGCTTAATCATAATGAAATTAAGAACAAAGCCTGCAGGCAGTACTACCGCCGCAAACGGCGAACCCCAGGCCGCTCCGGCCAGCGAGGCCCAGCCTACATCCACAATCGAAAAGCTCATACTGCTCCCTGCCGAACCAAAATATGCGATAACCGGATCAATGGCCTGCATCATAAACGTGATCACCAGAGAAATTCCCTGAAATCCGATTCCTACCAGCAATCCGTTTTTCAGGGATTTAAAAAATCCCATACCAAAAACCAGCCCCATAACAGTAATGAAAATCGGCAGCATAGAAACCGCTCCAATATTCAAAAAACCCTGTACCAGATTTAATAATGTATCCATAAGAAACCCCCTGTTCTTTTACCCCTCTGCTAATTGTCTCAAAATATCCGCCACTTTTTTCTCTGTTGTTTCCGCATTGATACCGGTGAGCAGATTCACCACGCACTCTACCGGGCATTCTGCAATCCCCTGATAGCGGTTAGTCGTCAGCACCAGATCCATTCCCGCTGATTTTTCCGGAATTTCTTTAATGGTCGTTTTCACTATTTTTGCATCAATTCCAATTTCTTTACAAAGATGTTCAATTTTGTAAACTGCTACACTGCTGGTTGCAATTCCGCTTCCGCAGGCCACCAGAATTTTTAATTGTCTCACATTCCTTCCCCCTTCCCTCCTTAGATTCCCGTTTTTCTCTGCAACAGTTCATACAATTCTTCCGATCTTCTGCAGGAATGGATTTCCTGTTCCATACTCTGATCGGAAAAAACCTCCAAAATTCTCCTTAAGAGCGGTGCATGGATCTGCGGCTCCGCAATACACATCATAAGAATCAGTTCTACGGACACTTCCTGTTCCTCATCCGCCATATGCCGGAATACTACCGGCTGTTCCAGTTTTGCAACTGCAAATGCATTTTCTATGGCATTGGATGGATTTGCATGGGGAATTGCAATGGAAATGGACGGTGTCTTAAGTCCTGTAGGATAAACCGCTTCCCGCTTAAGAACTGCATCTGTATAATCTCCTTTTGCTTTCCCTGCCTGCTCTAGTGCATCTCCCAGAAAATGCAGGCATTCCTCTGCACTTGCGCCTTTGAGATCCCAGAAAATCAAATCGGGATCAAATATGGTTCTTCCGCTCATGTCTCTCCTCCTTTCCTGCTCTCATTATAAAAGCCTGGTGCTGGCAGAAAAAGACCAGTCTATTTCCGGCTTTTGGGAAGCAGACTAGTTCCTGAAGGTACAATTTATTTCTTTTTCTCTGAAATAAGTTGTGTTGATGAAGCGGATTCATTTTCATTCTATTCATGTTATACTGTAAGAAACGGCCTGTGCGGAAAGGGGGAACAAGCTTGAACGAACATTTGTGCAATTTCATCCGGCTTATTACTTCTCATCCAGAGGAAACCCTGCATTTCTCGTTTGTTTCTGCCCAGCTGAAGGTCAGTGAGCGTATGATCCGGAACTACTGTGCCAGCACGGAAGAATTTCTTGGCACTGAGGTTTTTTCTTCTCTCTTTCAGGTAAATTCCTCCTCCGTTCTTTACAGCGGAAATGCAGAACAGACGGAAGCTCTGATTTCCCAGATCCACAATACAGATTTCTATAATTATAAGCTTTCCCGCAAAGAACGCCTGCCTGTTATTTCTCTTCTTCTACTCTTAAGCCACATGCCCATTACCATTGCCCAGCTGGAAGGCTTTCTCTATGTCAGCCGCGGCACGCTTTTAAAAGATCTGGAAATTATACAGAGACAGTTTGAGACCCGTCATCTGTATTTTACAAAAAATAAATCCAGGGGATATATTCTGGAGTGTGCGGAATCCCAAAAACGGAATGCTGTTTTTCAGGTTCTTGCAGAGATTCATCCTCTGGATCACATGTTCTTTTCCCAGCGTTATAATATCTGTCTTGGATTTGTGAACCGTTTTTTGAAGCTTGACAAGCACTATACGCAGATGGAGCTTATTCTTCAGCAGATGGAAAAACATTTTTCCATCCAACTGTCCGATCATCATTTTTACTGCCTGATTATCTATCTCTGTGTCATCATTCTGCGCCTCACAGACCGCTGTTTTGTGGAACCTTGTATTCCTGCCGCAGTTACGGGTCTGCCCATTGCAGCAGCTGATTTTATTATGCAGAAGTTTGAAACTTATTCCCCCTGCTATGAAAATGAAGTGCAGTATCTTGCCGGCATCCTAAAAGAAGAATTCTTCCTCCATCTTCAGGATCAGGAGGACCTCGATGCTGTCCGGTTTCAGCTTGCTGTTCATGAATTTCTTACCGCCCTGTCTCTTTCCTACGGAGAAGATCTCACCCAAGATTCTCATCTGGCAGAATATCTGGCTGCCCACCTTCACGGGACCTGGCACCGGCTTTCCCACAAGAAGCTGCTTCATAATCCCCTGAAAGAGCAGATGCTTAAGGAATATGGACAGGACTTCCTGATTCTGAAGCAGCACCTTCCTATTCTCGAAAAGGAAATGGGTACTTCCATCAATGATCATGAGGCTGCGTATATTCTAATGCATGTAGTTTCTGCTGTCCGCAGACTTTTTAATCAGGAACATGTTCTGGAAGTTATTATCGCCTGTAATACAGGGATGGGTACAGCAAATTTCCTTGCAGAAAGTATACGGAAGTATCTTAAGCTTCATATTGTCTCAGTCACTTCTATCCACAGCCTTCCTCAGCTCCTGACCCGGCAGAATGCTGATTTTATTATCAGCACAGTTCCTCTGCGAAGCTGCAGGCTTCCCTGGATTCAAATTCATGCTGTTCCTACCAGAGAAGATATCCTTGCTATCCAGATCTTTACAAATGAAATTGCAGAAAAACTCATCTCCCACAGGCAGCAGTTCCGGCCAGAAATGCTTCCCCTGCCAAAGTCTAAGCCCGCCAGCCCCTCTCTTCCGGTCTCCTTCTCCAGCCTGTTAACCGAGGGGCATATTCTTCTGAACCGCAGTGTCCATGATTGGAAGGATGCTGTCATTACTGCAGGCGAGCCTCTGCTCTTTGAGCAGATCATCAGCTGTGAATATTTAAATGCCATGGTAAGCAGCGTTATCGAAAACGGTCCCTACATTGTCTTTGCCCCCGGAATCGCCCTGGCCCACGCCAGTCCTGAATTCGGTGTACAGGATATGGGCGTTGTCCTGCTGCGCCCTGCCGCCCCTGTCCCCTTCGGCCATCCCCTGAACGATCCGGTCCATATCGTGGCTGCCCTGTGTATGCAGGAATCTGCCAGCCACATTAATATATTGTTCCACATTATGAATATCCTCTGTAACCGTTATGCTTTTCATGAACTGTTATCTGCAGGAACCGAAGATGAGGTCCGGGAAATCATCAAACGATACGAAAACACTTCTCTTACAAAAATGTAAGAAAACACTTAAAACTGTAAGCTGAATCGATGGTATCCAAAGGAGTTCTTTGATATTCTAATATCACAAAGAGATGAG
>CATJHO010000027.1 GCA_949740535.1 uncultured Lachnospiraceae bacterium | reverse complement strand
TTACAGGTATACCTTTATGTCCAAAAAAACATGGACGAATTAAGGAAACACCTTACAGGTATACCTTTATGTCCAAAAAAACATGGACGAATTAAGGAAACACCTTACAGGTATACCTTTATGTCCAAAAAGCATGGACGAGTCAAGGAAACACCTTACAAGGTATACCTTTATGTCCAAAAAAACATGGACAAATTAATGAAAGGAGAATGATATGAAGGAGAAATTGCAGAAGATCCGTGAACATGCCATGGCACAGATTCGGGAAGCCGGAAATCTGAACGCTCTGAACGATGTGCGCGTGGCGGTTCTTGGTAAAAAAGGAGAGTTGACCAGCGTTCTGAAAGGTATGAAAGACGTTGCGCCGGAGGAACGGCCCAAGGTGGGACAGCTGGTAAATGAGACAAGAGAAGAAATTGAGCGGGTGCTGGAGGAAGCGAAGAAGAAGATGGAAGCGCTTGTGCGGGAGGAGCGGCTGAAAGCAGAAGTCATTGATGTGACCCTTCCTGCCAAGAGGAATCTGTCGGGCCACCGCCATCCCAACACCATTGCGCTGGAGGAAGTGGAGCGGATCTTCATTGGTATGGGCTATGAAGTAGTAGAAGGACCGGAGATTGAGTACGATCTCTATAACTTTGAGAAGCTGAATATTCCAGACGGGCATCCGGCCAAGGATGAGCAGGACACCTTCTATATCAACAAAGATATCGTACTGCGGACCCAGACCTCTCCCTGCCAGGCCCGCGTGATGGAGCAGGGAAAGCTGCCCATCCGTATGATTGCGCCGGGACGCGTATTCCGTTCCGATGAGGTGGATGCCACACATTCCCCGTCCTTTCATCAGATTGAGGGACTGGTGGTGGATAAGAATATTACCTTTGCAGACCTGAAGGGTACTCTGGAGGAATTCGCCAAGGAGCTGTTCGGACCGGAAACCAGAACCAAATTCCGCCCCCATCACTTCCCCTTCACAGAGCCCAGCGCAGAGGTGGATGTCAGCTGCTTTAAATGCGGAGGCAGTGGCTGCCGGTTCTGTAAGGGCAGCGGCTGGATTGAGATTCTGGGATGCGGTATGGTACATCCCCATGTGCTGGAAATGTGCGGCATCGATCCCGAACAGTACACAGGCTTTGCTTTCGGTATGGGATTGGAGCGGATTGCGCTGCTGAAGTATGAGATTGATGACATGCGTCTTTTGTATGAAAATGATATCAGATTCCTGGGACAATTTTAATAAAATAAGTCAGCCGGATCAGGAATATCCCAAAGATGCTTGGAAGGGCTTACACAAAGGTGTATGTACAGCCGGAAATCCTTCTGGTGAAGCTGTATGAAGGGATATAACAGGACGAAAATTATAAATATCCCGAAGACACATGGAAGATTTACGCTCAGAAGGCCTTATGGCCGGAGATAATTCTGGCAAAGATGTGTCGAAGGGACCGTATAGAACGAAATAAGGAGAGCAAATGGATACTTCATTATCATGGATTAAAGCATATGTGCCGGACCTTGATGTGACGGCACAGGAATATATGGATGCAATGACCCTCTCAGGAACCAAGGTAGAGGGCTGGCGGGCATTGGATGCGGATCTGGAAAACATCATCATCGGCCAGATTGTAAAGATTGAACCGCATCCGGATGCAGATAAACTGGTGGTATGCCAGGTGGATGTGGGGACCGGAGAGCCGGTACAGATTGTGACAGGAGCACCTAACGTAGAAGAAGGCCAGAAAGTTCCGGTGGTGCTGGACGGCGGCCGTGTGGCAGGCGGTCATGACGGAAAGCTGACGCCGGGCGGCATCAAGATCAAAAAGGGAAAACTGCGCGGCATTGAATCCAATGGCATGATGTGCTCCATTGAGGAGCTGGGACAGACCAGAGAGCTGTTCCCGGAGGCACCGGAGTTTGGCATCTATATTTTCCCGGATGACGCGGTGGTGGGAGAGAGTGCTGTCAAGGCCCTGGGGCTGGATGATGTGATCTTTGAGTACGAGATTACCTCTAACCGGGTGGACTGTTACAGTGTCATCGGCATTGCCAGGGAAGCAGCGGCTACCTTCCGCAAGAAATTCATTCCGCCCAAGGTAGAGGTACGGGGATCTGGCGGAGATGTGAATGACTATATCCGAGTGGACGTAAAGGACGTGGATCTGTGTCCCCGCTACTGTGCCAGAGTGGTGAAAAATATCAAGCTGGGGCCGTCCCCCAAATGGATGCAGCGCCGTCTGGCAGTAAACGGAATCCGCCCCATTAACAATATTGTGGATATCACCAACTACGTGATGGAAGAGTACGGCCAGCCTATGCACGCCTATGATCTGGATACCATTGCCGGTCATCAGATTCTGGTGCGCCGGGCAGACAAGGACGAGAAGTTTGTCACCCTGGACGGCCAGGAGAGGACCATGGATGACTCGGTGCTGATGATCTGTGACGGGGAGAAAGCCATTGGTGTGGCAGGAATCATGGGCGGTGAGAATTCCATGATCACGGACAATGTAAAGACTATGCTGTTTGAGGCGGCCTGCTTTGACGGAGTGAATATCCGTCTGTCAGCCAAGAAGATCGGCCTGCGCACGGATGCTTCCGGCAAGTTCGAGAAGGGACTGGATCCCAACAACGCTCAGGCTGCCATTGACCGGGCCTGCCAGCTGATCGAAGAGCTGGGAGCCGGCGAGGTGGTGGACGGCATGGTGGATGTGTATACAGGAATCAAGGAGCCGGTGCGGGTGCCTTTTGACGCGGATCAGATCAATGCCCTTCTGGGAACCGAGATCTCCAAAGAACAGATACTTTCCTATCTCCATATGGTAGAGCTGGAATACGATGAAAAGACAAAAGAGGTTCTGGTACCCACCTTCCGTCAGGATGTACTGCGCATGGCAGATCTGGCAGAGGAGGCAGCCCGGTTCTACGGCTACGACAATATTCCTACCACACTGCCAAAGGGCGGGGCTGTTACCGGAAAACTGCCTTTCAAGCTCCGGGTGGAGGCTGTGGCAAGAGATGTTGCGGAATCCAGCGGATTCTCTCAGGGTATGACCTATTCCTTTGAAAGCCCCAAGGTTTTCGATAAGCTGCTGCTTGACGGGGAAGATCCTCTGCGCCGGGCAATTACCATTTCCAATCCTTTGGGAGAGGATTTCAGTATTATGCGGACCACTCCGCTCAACGGAATGCTGGTATCTCTGGCAGTGAACTACAACCGGAGAAACAAGAATGTCCGTCTCTACGAGCTGGGAAATATCTATCTGGCAAAGGAGCTGCCTCTGACCGAGCTTCCCGAAGAGCGGATGCAGTTTACCCTGGGCATGTACGGTGAGGGAGATTTCTACACCATGAAAGGCGTGGTAGAGGAATTCTTTGACAAAATCGGTCTTCACGAGAAGGCGGTTTACGATCCGAAGGCAGGAAAACCCTATCTGCATCCGGGACGCCAGGCCGGCATCATCTACAGCGGCAGGGCAGTGGGCTTTCTGGGTGAGGTGCATCCTGTTGTGGCTGACAGCTATGGAATCGGCGAGCGGGCCTATGTGGCGGTGCTTGACATGCCGGAAATAGAGCCGTTTGCCACCTTCGACCGGAAGTACGAAGGCATTGCCAGATATCCGGCAGTGAACCGCGATATTTCCATGGTGATTCCCAAGTCCGTTCTGGCCGGACAGATAGAAGAGGTCATTGAAAGTAAGGGCGGAAGCTATCTGGAGAGCTGTCAGCTGTTCGATGTGTACGAAGGCGCCCAGATCAAACCGGGCTGTAAGTCTATGGCGTACTCCATTGTGTTCCGTGCCAAGGATAAAACCCTGGAGGAAGCAGATGTGGCTTCGGCTATGAAGCGGATCCTGAAGGGCCTGGAGGCATTGGACGCGGAGCTTCGGCAGTAATATTGGAATGACAAACAGACAGGAGCTGCGAACCCGTAGAAGGGGCAGTTCCTGTTTTAGTATGTCATTGCATTAATCGGGAAATTAGAGTACAATCAGAGTATCATATTACGAACAGGAGAAGAAGGATGAGAATAGGTATTGCAGGTGCAGGAATGATTGTTCCTACTTTTCTCAGTGCGGCAGCGCTGGTAAAAGAGATGGAGATTTACGCGATTTTTGCCAGAAAAGAGGAAGTGCGGAAGGAATTTTGTGAGAAATACCAGATTCCCGCGGGATATGACGCTTACGAGAAGATGCTGGCGGATCCCAAGGTGGATGTAGTCTATGTGGCTCTGCCCAACAATCTGCATTTTTCCTTTGCCAGAGAAGCACTGCAGGCAGGAAAGCATGTGATTCTGGAGAAGCCCTTTACGGTCACCTATGAGGAAGCCAGGGAGATAGCAGAGCTGGCAAGGGAGAAGAAGCTGTATCTCTTTGAGGCGATTACCAACCAGTACAATCCCAATTATGAGAAGATGAAAGAACTGCTCCCCGAACTGGGAGATATCAAGCTGGTGGAAGCGAATTTCTCCCAATACTCCAGCCGGTATGATAATTTCAAGAAGGGAATTGTGAGTCCTTCCTTTGATCCTAAAAACGCCGGCGGCGCTTTGATGGATCTGAATATCTACAATATTCATTTCGTGGCCGGACTGTTTGGAAAGCCTTCCAGGGTGCGGTATTGTCCCAACATGGAGCGGGGCGTGGATACCTCCGGAATGCTGCTGATGCAGTATCCTGGCTTTCAGGCTGTCTGCATTGCGGCCAAGGACTGTGGAACTTCTCTAAGCAGTCTCCTGCAAAAAGACAGAGGACCTTCCGGGATCAATGTGCAGGGAGTTAAGAGCTTTTTCCACAGCGACGATGTATCCAGTATTCTGTCATCATTCTGCTGTCAGGAGAATAAGGGAGAGCGCAGGGATTACAGTCTGGCAGACTGCCCGGAGCGGCTGTTCTATGAGCTTGAAGCTTTTGCCGGATACTACGAGGCAGGAGACTGGGAAGCCTTTGACAGGCGCCTTGA
>CATJHO010000026.1 GCA_949740535.1 uncultured Lachnospiraceae bacterium | reverse complement strand
TTTCCCTATTGCACAGGAATATCATACTACTGTTTCCAATGTGGAACGGGATCTGCGCACTGTCCGGGATGCGCTTATTAAGAACGGCGGGCTGGAAACCCTGGAAGCGTTGATTGGATGCCCTCTATCCAGAAGTAAAAATCCTTATCCAAAGGAATTGATTGGTATGTTTGTGGCTTATTTGAGTGAATGAACTGGAATAAAACTTTGAAACAACAGGCTTTTCCATATCCCCGATATCGTTTTCTTTCAAAGAATCCTGCTAAAAGATACCGGATATGAGAAAAGCCAGTTGTATTTTGTATGCCCTTGTCAACTAAAGGTAATGTTTGAACTAATCTTTTATATACTCTTTTAACCGCGCAAGACCTCTCTCACCATAAAGATCTCCGGGATTATATTTACAGACCTCTTGATATAACGTTACAGCCTCTTTCTGTCTGTTTTGGTCTTCGTATAGTTTTGCAAGCACTGTCCGGGCATGCAAATCTCTCAAATTTATTTTTATAACTTCTTGCAGGAATTTTTCCGCTTCTTTTTCCCGCCCCTTTTGTTTTGACAGCAGTTTCCCCAATTCCGTCCGGGACTGAAGATCCTTTGGGGCTATTTTCACTACTTCCCGCAGGAACTTTTCTGCTTCTTTTTCCCGCCCCTTTTGTTTTGACAGCAGTTTCCCCAATTCCGTCCGGGATTGAATATGTTTTGGTTCTATTTTCATTGCTTCCCGCAGGAACTTTTCTGCTTCTTTTTCCCGCCCCTTTTGTTTCGACAGCAGTTTCCCCAATTCCGTATGTGGATGTAGATTCTTAGGATCAATCTTAATTGCTTCCCGCAGGAATTTTTCCGCTTCTTTCTCCCGCCCCTTTTGTTTCGACAGCAGTCTCCCCAATTCCGTCCGGGATTGAATATGCCTTGGTTCTATTTCTGCCGCTTCCCGCAGAATATCTTCCGCTTCTTTTTCCCGCCCCTTTTGTTTCGATAACAGTCTCCCCAGCTCTGTCCGGGATGGCATTGACGATGACTTTGGATAATTTTCTAAAACAATCCGGTATTTTTCTTCGGCAAGCGCATAATCGCCTAAACTCCGTGCCCAGATTCCCCACTCTGTGTAAAGCTTTGCCACAGGCAGCGTGCCGTCTGCTTCCGGGGCAGTTTTATTTAAGAGCTCATTTAGAAAATCAGGATCAATCGATGAGCTGTGCTGGAATCTGGACCACAAATATCCCAGACACAAATATACCTTCCCCGTTTCGGAAAGATTACATCTGTGCTCCTTCATCCGACAGTATATTTTGTCCATATAATCCCGATAGCGTATCTGTCCCACATGATATTTCTGTCCTTTTTGAAATTCTCTTTTAATCACCATATTTTTCAAAAGAACTTCTATTTCATTTTCATCCATACAATCCAGCAGTTCCAGCATAATCGAATTGATGGAAACTGTTTTCTCATGAAACAGGAAAAATAATTCTGCAATAACATCATGTTTTGGCTGCAGCGTATTTCCATTATAAATAACAGGCTCGTTGTGGTATAGCATGAGTCTCTCTTCTAAACAATGCTTTAATTTACGCTCCTTCAAATCAAAATATCTGCAGAAAAGTGAAATTGTAATCGGGGTATGGAATATCTTCAAGGCAGCAATCACCCCGTACAGCTCTTTTCTGGTATATGACTGCCCTTTTCCAAATTCACTTTCTATAAAGTCTTCCCATTCCTCCCAGTCCAATTTGACAGCCTCAGGCTTTGACGCCTTTTTCTTCAATTCAAAAAGGGTACGGTAAATTAATTCAACCAGACTTACCGTAGGTCTGCCATATTGCTTCAATATCATTTGTATACTGCTCAGCCTGTCTTTTTCATTTACGCTCCCATCCTTCACAAGAAAAAGGGTGCATTTTTCCAAAATCTGCTTTCTTCTCTCCTGTGATTCCAGAAACTGACTGGATATGTAATCCTTCAATTTATATGGCTGCCTGGATTGCTTTAACCCTTCTAACAGAATCATCCGGGCATCATCAAACCAATACAGCAGAGAATCCCGATCCGGATCTGCAAGTAATGTGAGCCTGTTTGCTCTCTCTGTCAGAAGAAGCTGTATTTTGCCATTCGCAGGCCACATTTTCTGCAGATTGGAAAAAGAAACTTTTCCTTCATAAGGATTATCAATACAGAGCAGTCCTCTTTGCCCGGCAGGTATTGATGCACTAAGACAGCCCCAGAAAGCTGCCGCTTTCTGTTCCGTAATAACATCTTCACCTGACAAAGATAACCAAACTGCCACCCTTCCACAGGAAGCCCACTGTACCGCAGCATACATCATCAGGCTTGTCTTCCCTAATCCGCCATTTCCGGCAATAATAACAGGATGGCTGTTTCCGGCCAGCTCTTCCAGTTTCTTCCTGGCTTTCCTGTGAGGGACATCCTGTCTGGCACTGATTACTTTAAACATTGTCATAAACCGGTTATCTACCATATAATAATGCTTTATATCCAAATCTGTACATGAATATTTGGCGTCCACGATGCGGTTTGGTGAAATGGAATATGCGATGTTGTTAATATTCTGGTTCTTTAATTCATCTGCTAATTTTGAAATACCATCTATATTCTTCCGGAACTCTATGAGGGTCTCTGACAATTCATCCAGCTTATGTTGTGCTGCTATATCATGCATCCAATTTACAAAATCCGGAACCTCCATCCATGCCTCCAGCAAATAAGCTGACATAATTTCCGCTTCTTCTCTGCATGCAATATTGGAGGATACCATATCAGCCGCGCCTGGCAGAGCATCCCGTTTCAGGCAGGATTCCCAGTAGCCGAGGATATCCTTTTCTAACGGTACCCCTATATCATTTTCCCTGTATTTACGATATTCACAGTATAAATGATATGCTTCTTTTGATTTATCACGCATGGCTTCAGAGATTTCCTTCATACGAGTCTTATCTCTGTTTTTAAAATGATCGTATATGGTTATGACTGACCCGGCGAAACCAATCCCGCTGTTTAATCCAGTTAAAATCTGCTCTACAATCGTATTCATCCTGCATTCCTCTTGTGTTATAAATGTATCCGATATCTGTTTTCAGTATATCACCAATACGATAATAAGAAAAGCGCTGTTCCCCGACAGCAGGACCACTGCCTGTACCTAAGTACGACTGAATTCAGGTAATTAATAAAATATTTACCTTTCTGTAAAAAATTTTATAAAAATCATACGATTTTCTCCTTCTCAATCGTATTTATTCATACACAAGCGTTTTCCAGCAATGTCCCACTCACTGCCGGAACGAATTACAAAGGAGAAGGATTCATATGACGAAAAAAATTCAAACAGTTCTCTATTCTGCCGGGATATTTCCCCATTATTATGGCTTCAATTACTTCCAGAAAGCGGTCCTTCTGGCTGTAGAGGATCCGGAACGCCTGCAGAGCATCCGCAAAGAAATTTATTTCCCCATTGCACAGGAGTATCACACAACCATTCCCAATGTAGAGCGGGATCTCCGCACCGTACGGGATGCGCTTATCAAGAACGGCGGACTGGAAACATTAGAAACACTGATCGGATGTCCCTTGTGTTATGGAAAAAAGCCTTATCCCAAGGAATTGATTAGTATGTTTGTGGTGTATTTGAGTGAATAAATCTCTGATATCTGAGCTTATGGCAAAAAATAAAGTGCGTCACCTGCTGTAGAAGCAGATGCGCACTTTATTTTTCAATTATTACTAACCAGTTTCCAAATTCTATTAATTATTTTTTGTATAAGTCTGCATATATCCTATAAACTTTGCTCCAAAGTCTCTGTCACTTTCTCAATCTCTTCTTCCGTCAGATACGGATGAATCGGCAGGCAGAGCACGCTCCTGCACAGCTCTTCGGCGGCCGGGCAGTCTGCCTGGGCACTGTAGGTTCCCTTGAAGGCTCCCTGCTTATGCATGGGCTTTGTATAATAGATCATGGTAGGAATTCCCTGTGTTTTCAGTTTTTCCTGTATTGCTGTTCTGTCCATGCTGTCCGGTAACTGAATCGTGTACTGTGCCCAGGAGCTGTAATAACTTTCCGGCACCGTGGGAAGTGTTATACCAGAAATGTGGCACAGTCTTTCTGTATAAAGTTCTGCCGCTCTGTTTACATCATCCAGCTCATATGCTTTAAATGCCTGAAGTTTTTGCAGCAGAACAGCTGCCTGAATGGTATCCAGCCGGCTGTTCATGCCAAGGCGGACATTATCATATTTATCTTCCCGATTCTTTCCATGGACAGCGATGGATCGCATCCGCGCTGCAAGTTCCTCATCGTCCGTAAATATTGCTCCGCCATCGCCATAACACCCCAGCGGCTTTGCCGGGAAAAAGGAAGTGGTGCTGATATCGCCAAAGGAGCAGGCACGCTTCCCTCCAATTCTTCCGCCAAATCCCTGTGCTCCGTCTTCCAGCAGAAAAAGATGATATTTGTCACACACTCTGCGGATTGCATCATATTCTGCCGGAAGAC
>CATJHO010000025.1 GCA_949740535.1 uncultured Lachnospiraceae bacterium | reverse complement strand
TGATTTATCATAAGGGGAACCAAGTTTTACTTGGTGGATTCCTTATGATTGGATTAGCGATGAGCAGAACGAGGCCAAGTCTGATTTATCATAAGGGGGACCAAGTTTTACTTGGTGGATTCCTTATGATCAGGTTTACGATGAGCAGAACGAGGCCAAGTCTGATTTATCATAAGGGGAACCAAGTTTTACTTGGTGGATTCCTTATGATTGGATTAGCGATGAGCAGAACGAGGCCAAGTCTGGTTTATCATAAGGGGGACCAAGTTTTACTTGGTGGATTCCTTATGATCGGATTAACGATAGGCAGAACGAGATTATATTAAAGGTTTACAGACTGCCCAATCCGCAGTACAATGGAAGTATACATCCCATGTCTCTGATACAGGGATGAGACATGGGATGCAGGAGCAGACAGAGTTCAAAAAGAGAAAAGGAGAGGGTTCCAATGACAATTCAGGAAAATGTAACAGGATTACAGCATCTGGGGATTCCGGCTGTGGATCTGCAGGAGAGTATTGCGTGGTATACGAAGACTCTGGGCTTTGAGCTCATTGAAGAGAAGAACCTGCCGGAGCGGCCCTGCCATGCGGCCTTTGTAAAGAAGGGAAATCTGGTGGTTGAGCTTTATCAGGAGGATGAGGCGGCGATTAAGGAAGTGGCTGGAAGAAGTCATGGCCATGTGGATCATCTGGCATTGAATGTACAGGATGTAAAGGCAGCCTTTGAAGACATGAAAAAGACTGGCTGTACGATGCTGGATACAGAGGTTCAGTCCCTGCCGTTCTTTGAACATGGCGTGGCATGGTTTACGGTGCTGGGACCCAATGGGGAAAAGGTAGAGTTTAACCAGTTCCTGTAAAGAAACAAATGTGAAAGAGACTTAGGGCAGGGAGATTCCAAAGCGTCAGAGGAGTTCCCTGCCTGATTTTTGCCGGTATGGCCATTGACGCCCAGCGGATCGGATTATTTTGGAAATGCTGTACCAGGGGACCGTTTTGAAAAGGAAGACATGATGGATCTGGCAGAACGTTTTGTGAAGAATCATAAGCTGGCAGACAGGGAAGAATATAGAGAGCTTTTGAAACAATCCGAAGACAAAGAAGTGGCAGAGTACCTGCGCCGGGAGGCAGTCAGTCTGCGGAAACAGTATTATGGAAACAAAGTCTATATCCGCGGATTGATTGAATTTACCAATTACTGTAAGAACAACTGTTATTATTGCGGGATCCGCCGTGGAAGCTACAGAGCGGTGCGTTACCGCCTTACGCGGGAGGAAATTCTGGACTGCGTAAAAAAGGGCTGGACTATGGGGTTTCGTACCTTTGTACTCCAGGGCGGGGAAGATCCTTATTTGACAGATCAGTGGATGGCAGATCTGATTCGTTCCATAAAGGAGCTCTGCCCGGACTGCGCAGTCACGCTTTCCATAGGCGAACGTTCCCTTGACAGTTACCGCAGGCTCCGCGAGGCAGGGGCGGACCGTTATCTGCTCCGCCATGAGACTGCGGATGAGAAGCATTACAGGTGCCTGCATCCGGAGGAAATGCGTCTGTCTGTGAGAAAGCAGTGTCTCCGGGATTTGAAAAGCCTTGGATATCAGACGGGAGCCGGTTTTATGGTGGGAAGTCCCGGACAGACTTACCGGGAGCTGGCAGAAGACTTAAGATTTCTGCAGGAGCTTCAGCCGGAGATGGCGGGGCTTGGCCCCTTTCTTCCCCATCAAGACACGAGATTCGCAGAAGAGAAGGCGGGAAGCCTGGAACTGACGGTCCGGCTGTTGTCCATTGTGCGGATTCTGCTTCCGGCAGTACTGCTTCCGGCAACGACAGCCCTTGCCACACTGGATCCGGCAGGAAGAGAAAAGGGTCTGGCGGCCGGAGCCAATGTGGTGATGCCCAATCTCTCCCCTCTCAAAAACCGGAAACAGTATATGCTCTACGATAATAAGTGCTGTACGGGAGCAGAATCTGCGGAAGGACTTTCTAAGCTGGCAAAGAGCCTGGAAGAGCTGGGATATGAGCTCAGTATGGAGCGTGGCGATTATCCGTTCCCAATAGGGACATTGTTCACGGATCCTATATGACTCCAAAAGTATAAGGCGCAGGCCGGAGAAGTTCTAAAAACAGCAGTCTATAGAGAGACCCGGATAGATTACAGGCACATATACTGGCGGCCGGAATGTATCTTCCGGGGAACACGGGAAAGGACTGCAGAACGAAGAATCTGAGGAGTGGATTTATGAAAAAGGAATTGGATTATATTCAGGTAGATGACGCGCTTGGCGGGAATCAGGACTGGTTTTGGGATCCATTTATGAAAGGCGGAGGCTGTGCGGCAGTAACGGCCTGTGACGTATGCATTTATCTGCAGGACAAAAGAGGGATAGAGGGGCTGTATCCTTACAATGCAGAGCATCCTGCCAGGGAAGACTATATCCGGTTTTCCAAGCGGATGAAGCCGTATCTGCATCCCAGATGGCAGGGAATTGATACGCTGGATATTTATCTGGATGGGATCCGTGCCTATTGGAAGGATGCAGGCTGTGAAATTCTTGCGGCGGATGGATTTCCCGGAACCGGCAGCGTGAAAGAGGCAGAACAGCTGTTGAAGCAGCAGATTGACGGTGGATATCCGGTGCCTTTCCTGTTGCTGCACCATAAGAATCCGGCCCTTAAGGACTATGTCTGGCACTGGTTCAATCTGGCCGGGTATGAGGCGGCGGAAGAAGCTTTCCGTGTGAAGGCCGTCACCTATGGGGAGGCAGAATGGCTGGATTTTGCAGAGCTTTGGGAAACGGGATTTGAAAAGAAGGGCGGAATGATTCTTCTGAGAATAAGAACGTAAACTCTTTCTAAATTATCCCCGATGGTACACGGTAAGACATACCTGTCAAAGCGGGCGGACTTCGTCCGGTAAGATATAAAATGATACTTGCATTTTACCCCCCCCCGAAGATTATAATAAAAGAAATACACAGAAGATCTGACACTGTACAGTTCCTGAGCAGAGGGCAGACCATAGAAAGGGGTGAAAAAAGACAGATGGAAAAGGAACTCTATTTTGGCCGGAAGCTTACAGAGACTGGGGGCAGAAAATGGCTGATCTTTCTTCGGTCCGGGCTTCGCGCGTCTCCGATGGCGGCACTGCTCTTGGCAAATCTTATAAGAGGAATAGGAAAGCCGGTAAGTGTTCTGGCAGGAATCCTGGGCGTTCTGCCGATTCTTGCTTATTTTATCTGGGCCCTCTGGCCCTTGAGTCATTGCCGGGATTATATGACGTGCTATGAGGGCGGCATGGACATCTGCGGAGCAAAGCGGACATTGGAGGAACTGGGGGATATTTCCTTTCTGGATAACAGGTCCGGTGCTTCCCTGTTTACCGAGACCTATATGTGCACCTCTGCGGGGAGATTTAACATTACTTACATCAGGGATGGGAAGAAGTGTTTTAATCAGGCGTACTATAACACGATTCCTCTGTAGAACAGGGAAGGAAAAGCAGGATAAATAACGAAAGGAAGGCGTAGAAAGGAAAAATGGGAGCGTATATACAGTATATTATAATCGGTGTTGTTGTGCTGGCAGTTGTTTTCGTTGCAGCATACATAAAGGCCGGGATTGATGAGAAGAAGGGTGTGGACAGTGAAGAAAAACGGAAGATTCAGGAGATTGTAAAGCGGGTTGTGCCGGACTGGGAAGCGTATACGGCGGCTTATGCCACCCGCAAGGAGTGGTCTCCTGCCAGGGGAGGCAGTGCCATTGAAACCAGTTACTGGTACTATGCGGCTGCCTTTAAGCCGGGAGATTTGTATCTGATTCCGCTGTCTTTTGCAGGCGGGGATATGAGTTACCAGGAGCCCATACATATGGGGGTGGAGGACTTTGGAATGGCAGAGGCGCTGCCCGGCACCCTCAGACTGTACGATAAGGACAGGAAGGAGATAATGGCTCTCATCGTCATTGCCAGCAACACGAAAGAAGACAAGTACCATCCTGTGAATATTCAGCAGCCGGAAGCGGCCGAAGCATTCGGACAGTTTGCCCAGGACTTTATGCAGCAGGTGAATGCGGCTAACGGGATCACGGATCTTAAGATGGCAAAGCATATGGCGAAATTGAAAAAATAAGAAAACAGAAGGCTTTCGGTGTATGAGATGCAGCCGAAGGCTTTTTGTTTTTGGCGGATTCAAATAAAAAAGCCTCAAAACACTGAAAATCCAGTACTTTAAGGCTTTCGGCTAGTAGCGAGGAAGGGACTTGAACCCCCGACACTGCGGGTATGAACCGCATGCTCTAGCCAGCTGAGCTACCTCGCCATAATGGGACCTATAGGGC
>CATJHO010000024.1 GCA_949740535.1 uncultured Lachnospiraceae bacterium | reverse complement strand
TATTTTCTCAAAAGGAGGGGTTATGAAACTTAAAAATATACTAATTACAGTAACGGACATTCAAAAATCCATCGAATTTTACAAAGACCTCTTTGGTCTGGAAGTAATTCTGGATCAGGACGGCAATGTCATCCTGACCGAAGGACTGGTCCTGCAGGATGCAAAGATATGGGAACGCTTTCTTGAGAAAGAGATTATTCCCAGGAACCATGCCAGCGAATTGTATTTTGAGGAAAAAGAGATTGAGAAGTTTGTGGAGAAGCTGGAAAACTACAAAGAGCCCGTTGCGTTTGTGAATCCGCTGATGACACACAGCTGGGGACAGAAGGTGGTCCGGTTCTATGATCCGGATGGGAATCTGATTGAGGTGGGAACTCCCATGTAAGGCATATCTGCACAGCAGATAGAAAATAACGGATGTTCAAAGGGAAGAAGGAAATACGGAGGATAGACGATGCAGGAAATCAAGTGCCCAAAGTGCGGAGAGGCTTTTGCAGTGGACGAGTCCGGCTATGCACAAATTGTGCAGCAGGTGAGAGATAAGGAATTCGAAAAAGCATTACAACAGCGGGAAAAAGAATTTGCCGAGAGGAAGGAAGCGGAGAAGAAGCTTGCTGTCAGTGAAGCTGTCGGTAAGAAAGAAAAGGAAAGGGAAGCCTTACTGGAAGCGAAGAACAAAGAGCTGGCCGAGAAGGCACACAAGATTGAAGAGCTAAAGGCAGAGCTTAAGAACAGTGATACGGTTAGAAGACTGGCGGTCTCAGAGGCGCTTCAGGAAAAGGAAAAAGAGCTGTCTGCAAGAGCGGCAGAAATCATAGAGCTTAAAGGCCGGCTGTCAGGCAGGGAAATCGAGCAGAAACTGAAGGTGCAGGCTTTGCAGAAGGAATACGAGGACAAGCTGAAGCTGAAGGATGAACAGATTGAGTACTATAAGGATTTCAAGGCCAGGCAGTCTACGAAGATGATCGGAGAGAGTCTGGAGCAGCACTGCCTGACGCAGTTTAATTCCCTGAGAATGACGGCGTTTCCTGCTGCTTACTTTGAAAAGGACAACGATGCCCGGACAGGAAGCAAGGGAGACTTTATTTTCCGGGAGTCCGCCGAGGGGACGGAGTTTATCTCAATTATGTTTGAGATGAAAAATGAGATGGATGAGACGGCCACAAAACATAAAAATGAGGATTTCCTGAAAGAGCTTGACAAAGACCGGCGGGAAAAGAAGTGCGAGTATGCAGTACTGGTTTCGCTCCTTGAGATTGACAATGAACTGTATAATAACGGAATTGTAGATGTATCTTATAAATATGAAAAGATGTATGTGATACGTCCGCAGTTTTTCATTCCCATGATTACACTGCTTCGGAATGCGGCGCTGAATTCCCTGAAATACCGCCAGGAACTGGAGATGGCGAAGAACCAGCAGGTAGATATTCTTCATTTTGAAGAGAATATGAATGCCTTTAAGGAGGGATTTGCCCGCAACTACCGCATTGCCAGTGATAAGTTTAAGACGGCCATCGACGAGATAGACAAGACCATCACCCATTTACAGAAGACGAAAGAAGCCCTCCTTTCCTCGGAGAATAATCTGCGGCTGGCCAATAACAAAGCAGAGGATCTGAGTATAAAAAAACTGGCCAAGAATGCACCGGCTGTAAAGGAGATGTTTGAAGAGCGGAAGCGGAAGAATGAGGGATAGAGATCAGAATAAAATTAATTTTTTGCTGAAAATAATACCATATTTTTGGATTTTATAGTATAATATACACAAAATATCTTTGGAATCGTTTTGAGGATCAAATTCAATACAATATAATTTCAGGGATATAGAAAAAGAATAGGGGGATAGTTTTATGGCAAAAGAAATGATTGCGATGCTTCTTGCGGGCGGTCAGGGCTCAAGGCTGTATGCTCTGACAGAGAAGCTTGCAAAACCTGCAGTTCCTTTTGGCGGAAAATACCGGATCATCGACTTTCCGCTGTCCAACTGTGTCAATTCGGGAATCGACACGGTGGGAATCTTGACACAGTACCAGCCGCTGGAGCTGAACGAGTACATTGGAAACGGACAGCCCTGGGATCTGGACCGCCTGTATGGAGGCGTGCATGTACTGCCGCCATACCAGAAAGCCAGCGGATCCGACTGGTACAAGGGAACGGCAAATGCGATTTACCAGAATATTTCCTTTATTGAGCGGTACGATCCAAAGTACGTGATTATTCTTTCGGGAGACCAGATCTGTAAGCAGGATTACAGTGATTTTCTGCGCTTCCATAAGGAGAAAGATGCAGAATTCAGCGTGGCGGTTATGGAAGTGCCCTGGGAGGAGGCGCCCCGCTTCGGTCTGATGGTGGCGGATGAGGATGACAAGATTACAGAGTTCCAGGAGAAGCCGAAGAATCCCAAGTCCAATCTGGCGTCCATGGGTATCTACATTTTCAACTGGGACATCCTGCGCAGGTACCTGGAGGAAGATGAGGCAGATCCGGAATCTGAGAATGACTTTGGAAATAATATTATTCCCAGCCTTCTGCGGGACGGACGGAAAATGTATGCCTACCATTTTGACGGCTACTGGAAGGACGTGGGAACTATTTCCTCTCTGTGGGAGGCGAATATGGAGGTGCTGGATCCGGAGCACAGCGGAATTAACCTCTTTGACTCTAATTGGAAGATTTACAGCCGGAACAGCGGCATGACCGGCCACAAGATCTGCAAGGGAGCTGTGGTGGAGAATTCCATGATTACAGACGGCTGCCGGATCAAGGGAAGAGTGAAGCACTCCATTTTGTTTGCCGGTGTTAAGGTGGAAGAGGGAGCCATTGTGGAGGACGCGGTGATCATGGGCGGAACGATGATTAAGGCTGGCGCGGTCGTGAAGCACTGCATTGTGGCGGAAAATGTGACCATTGGAGAAAATGCAGTTGTGGGCGCTATGCCTTCAGCAGACGAGAACGGCGTTGCCACTGTCGGTGCAGGCATATCCATCGGAGATGGAGCCAAGGTCGGGCCGAACGCTATGGTGCGGACAAATGTGGAAGGCGGTGAAGAGGTATGATGAACAATACAAATAAAAGCGCTCTTGGGATTATTTTTCCAAACAGCTATGATGCGCTGATCCCAGAGCTGGTTAATGTTAGGCTGATGGCATCTATTCCCTTTGCCAGCCGTTACCGCCTGATTGATTTCATGTTGTCAAGTATGGCAAACTGCGGAATTGACAATATTCTTTTAATGGTAAGAAATAATTACCACTCTCTGATGGACCATCTGGGATCCGGGCGTGAATGGGATCTGGTGAGAAAGAACGGCGGCCTGAATATTTTCCCGCCTTTTGCGGACAAGACCAACAAGCCCTTTGTAGGAAGAGTGGGGGCTCTGGCGGGAATCCTGGGATATCTGCAGAGCCAGAAAGAGAACTATGTGGTTCTGTCAGATACCAATGTGGTGGTGAATTTTGATTTTAATGCTATGATTGAGGCTCACATTGCAAGCGGCGCGGATGTAACCATCGCTTACAATGAGCAGGAATTCCCGGAGAGCATTAAGGAAAGTACAGCCAATGATAAAGGCTTTTACTATACTTTTGGTATTGAGAACGGCAGAGTGGCCAAAATGTTCGTCAATTCCAGAGAGTCGGGCATTCAGAATTTCTCAATGAATATTACACTGATTGGCCGGGAACTGTTGATTGACCTGATTGAGAATGCTTATATCCATGGGGAAGAGTACTTTGAACGGGACGTGTTGCTGCCGCGGCTGAACCGGCTGAATATTCAGGCTTATAAGTATGACGGTTACGTAGCCCGCATTTGCGATATGAAGAGCTATTTTGATGAAAATATGCGGCTTCTGGATGATCATAATCTGGACGCGCTCTTCTCAGAAGCGCCGGTTTACACCAAGATTCGAGATGATACACCCACCCGCTATATTGATGGAGCAAAGGCAGAGAACATCATGGCTGCTGATGGATGCACCATCGAGGGTGAAGTGGAAAACAGCATCCTGTTCCGTGGCGTGAAAATCGCCAAGGGAGCCAAGGTAAAGAACTGTATTCTGATGCAGGGCACCGTGGTGGAATCCGGGGCAGATGTAGAGTACGTGATTGCAGACAAGAACGTGCAGGTAACTGCCGGGAAGGAACTCAAGGGAACGGATACATTTCCGGTTTATATTGGGAAGAATCAGAAAGTGTAACAGGCAGCCGGAAGGTTTGGGCAGGTTATATATGAGCGATAGGAGAAGAGGCGCCGGGCG
>CATJHO010000023.1 GCA_949740535.1 uncultured Lachnospiraceae bacterium | reverse complement strand
TAATTTTTATTTTATCAAAGATGAGTATTATAAGAGGTTTCCCAAATGTGGATTAATGGGAAATAAGGATAGTGATGAGGCAGGAGTGCATGGGAGACCCTGTTTCTATTGTTTTGAGATGGATGGATATTTTTGGATGGTGCCTATATCATCTAAAACGGAAAAATATAAGGCATTATATGAGGAGAAAAAAAGAGATATAAGGAATATGATGGTTTACGATTTGGATATGTAAATGGAAAGTACAGAGCTTTTTTAATACAGAATGTATGTCCAGTGAGTGAAGAATATATTGACTGTCAGTATATGATTGAAAACAATACTGTGCCTGTTAAGATAAATGATGAACTGTCAGCAGAAATAAATGGTATTGTGAGAAAGGTAATCAGGCTAAATAAAAGAGGAATCAGGATTGTTTTGACGGACATAAATAATATTTTGAATGGGTTGAATAAAACAAGGTGAGCGAATATGAATGCTTATGGGTAAGTGACACGAAACTAACAAAATGCTAAAAAATGCCGTATTTTAGGCGTTTGGAACTATCCAAGCGATAGGCAGGTTGTTTTTCAAAAGAAAAAATATGGAAACCCCACAGACAGATTTTTGTTTGTGGGGTTTTTACAAGCTCAATTGTGATATACTTATATTGAATATGAAAATTAGGCAATTATCAGGATTGATGAGGGGACTATTCCATATAGGTATATTTTGAAGACGGGAAGAGCGTACATTATGATTTACCGTATGCCAGGGAAGCTGTGCATGGCATAAGGAGTAAGACCGGCTTTTTGGCAGACAGCGGAACAGAACAAGCGCATTAAAAAAGCTATGAAACACCATACCTAAGGTGTTTCATAGCTTTTCTAAAGCAGATAACGGGAATCGAACCCGCCTCCCCAGCTTGGGAAGCTGGTGTTCTACCAATGAACTATATCTGCAGATATCCTTATGAAATTCCATCAACCACAATACCAGGCCGCTGTTCTGCCTGCTCACCATCGGTTGCTTTCTTATCTATTATACCATAAGAAATTGAGAAATCAAGATTAAAATTTAAAACCATAACTTCTTCATGGAAAGTACCTTTTCCTGCCAAGATACAAGCAATTTAGAAAATTGAAAATAATACCCTCAACGGACAAGACACATGTCTCCCTGTCCGTTGAGGGTGGGAATGCATATTATATATGAAATGTTAATACTGATCCAGCAGTTCTTTTAAGGTTTTGTCAGGTTCTGCTTCAAACAGAAAACGCACCTCATCCAGGGCTGAAGCTGCATCCTCCGGCAGGGCTTCCAGATTGTGGACAATATCAGCGATAAGCGGGACATCCTCTTCGGTAACTGTCTGTTCCAGGCGGTATTTCATCATATAGAGCATGGCAGCAGTCATTACCTGTTCCTGCTCCTGGGAATCTGCGGCCATGAACATAGTGCCTGTGTAATACAGATACTCTGTATAACCGAAAAGTTCAATGTCTGATTCTTCGCCCGGAGTCAGTCCCAAAAGAGTGTCGTCTTCCAGCATAACGTTGTAGTTGACAGCATATCTCAGGGTATTGCTGTGAGCAAATGCCTGTCTAAAATACGAGTCGGTCAATTCCCGAAACTTTTCCTGATTTTCATCCACATAGGCAGTGATGCTTTCGATTTCCGAATCCGGGAGAGGCGTTACGCCGGTCTCCAGAACATTATAGTAGAGCAGGAGGGCTTTGGCGGCGTTGAGCTTCTCGGCATCGGATGCCTCATTATAGTTATAAAAATACCAATTTAAA
The DNA here is from genome assembly GCA_949740535.1 of uncultured Lachnospiraceae bacterium. Lineage (GTDB taxonomy): Bacteria > Bacillota > Clostridia > Lachnospirales > Lachnospiraceae > Laedolimicola. The sequence goes on along the minus strand of CATJHO010000023.1, from coordinate 2,173 downwards.
TAGGGATCGTATTCTGGACTGATAATGACCTCCTCCTGTTCCTCTATGGCCGGTTCTGATACGTCAAAAGGAGATTCGGCAGTATCTGTGTCTGCAGGCAGTTCGGCAGCGGGGGTTAAAAGGAATGCCCGGCATAAAAAGACTGCCAGCAGAGGAACGGCGATGAGCCCGGCAGCCATTCCCCAATCCTTTACATTCAGAGACTCCATAGTATCCTCATCCAGATTTTCAGGCTTTCTGGTAGAGGGAAAAGCCATCCAGTAAAAAGCCAGAACCAGAATCTCAAAAATGCCCCATATAGTTGTAAGCTGCATATTGAGGGCAAGTATGTAGAGAACAGCGGAAATGACGGCCAGGATACATAAGATTCTGGCAATCACGGAATTACACTGCCGCCCAAAGAATAAAAGCCCCCAGATTCCGGCCAGAAGTCCCGGCAGAGCCATAGCTTCTGCAAGGGCGGCAATGAGGATGACTGACATTTTCCTTGTGAAGCCAAAGGTGAGCCACAGATTACCGCCGTTTAAGGTATCGGTTATCAGGGAAGAGCTGCGGATTATCATAAAGACGGCACCGGCAATTAACAGTATACTGGTGATTTTCAGGATGCCTAAACGATTTTTCATAAAAGTATTCCCCCTTCAAGTAAATAGTTTTTCCCAAATAAAAAACATGCGTCTAAAGAATTTCTTTATCTATTTTAGCATGCACAGATACCTTTGGTCAAATAAGACAGCCGTCAAAGACACAGAAAAAGACGCCCGGAGGACCGGACGCCTTTCTCTTTCTTATGAGGGGGGAGATAGTGATGTTCAAATCAACTATCTGCGTTTATTATAATATCCAAATGTGTTCAAAGTATGTCCATTTTCTAAAAGATGAATAAAAAAAGAGCACAAAACTTAAAAACATCTTAAGACAAACGAAAATTCCGCGGATCCATTGGAAAAAACATAGGGGTGTGGTATAATGTGCGCGAAAGCAATGAGCAGTGTTCAAATGAAAAGTGTCAGATAGACTGCATTTTGCCAGGGCGGGGCCCGTGAATAAGAGAAATTCAGGGTTTCCCGAATGTGCACTGTGTTTTAGAACCAGGGAAACAAAAATGCCTAAATAAGCGGCAGAAAATCCGGTAAAGATATAAAAACAGGAGGTCTCAATATGTCCCAGGTCCATATAATTGAAAACAGCCGTCTGCGTGTTACCGTCAGCAGTCATGGCGCAGAACTATGCAGTATTTACGATAAGAAAGCAGAGCGGGAGGTCATCTGGAACGCGGATCCTTCCTGCTGGAACCGTCACGCCCCGGTATTGTTCCCCTTCGTAGGCAAAGTGACGGAAGGCTTCTATACTTATGAGGGACAGAAATATCCCATGGGACAGCACGGATTTGCCAGAGACCGGGAATTCGTTCTGGCAGAAACGGGGGAAAGCTTTATCCGTCACTGCCTGTCTTCCGACGAGGAAAGCCGCAGGGTCTACCCATTTGATTTTCAACTGGAAATCGTGCATAAATTAAACGAAAATTGTGTAACAGTAGAATGGAAGGTAATTAATTCCGGAAATAAGACCCTCTACTATTCTATTGGCGGCCATCCAGGCTTCTGCGTAAAACAAAATGTGGGAAGCCGTCTGGTATTTCCAGGACAAAAGACTTTGCAGCGCGCAGCCATTGATCCAAAGACCGCAGGAGTAGATGTGGAGCATCTGGAGACTCTGCAGCTGAAGGATGGCGTGTATGTGGTGGAAGAGCACACCTTTGACCGGGACGCGCTGATCTTTGATCACGGACAGGTAAAAGAAGTCAGCCTTGAGGAGGCAGACAAAACCCGGCTGGTGACTCTGCGCTGCCCGGATGCCCTAAGCGTGGGGATCTGGTCTCCCGTAGGGAAACAGGCGCCGTTTATCTGCCTGGAGCCCTGGATTGGCCGGTGCGATAATAGTGGATTCAGGGGAGAGCTGAGAGAAAAATTTGATGTGCAGAGTCTGGAGTCCGGCGGGGTCTTCCAGACAGCTTACGACCTGGTGATAGGTGCGTAGAGGGCAGCGGAACTGGAATCAGCAGTCTCTCAAGGAGCGCCAAGATGGATTTACAGACGCAGAATTTGGCGGCTGGAAATGCATCTGAATGAAGAGGTGCACATTGAGGGCAGCGGAACTGGAATCAGCAGTC
>CATJHO010000022.1 GCA_949740535.1 uncultured Lachnospiraceae bacterium | reverse complement strand
TGTTTCATATCATGCAACAACCATTCTCCTCGCATGGCAAAAGCCATGCAAGAAGAGGCCGTCAGAACGTCCGCTATCAATACCCCTTTTCTTATTTTTGTTTCATATCATGCAACACCATACTTTCTGCAAACCACCACCCATTTACCCAACCCTGATTTACAAAAAAGATAGACGTGGCCGATTCCATGTGTTACACTACAGATTAGAGAAAAAAAGACAGCAGGAGTTCTACAGAATTTCCATAAAGCGGCCCTGGTTATCAGGAAGCCGGCCTATGGGAAAGAGGAGAACCCTTGGGAGAGGATAGAAACATGGATTTGTTCTACAAAAGTACACGGAATTCCCAGGTACACGTGACAGCCTCTCAGGCGATCCTGCAGGGACTGTCTGAGGACGGCGGTTTATTTGTACCGGAGAAGATTCCTGCTCTGGATGTGAGTGTGGAGGAGCTTTCAGGGATGAGCTATCAGGAGACGGCCTATGCGGTGATGCGCCGGTTCCTGACTGATTTTACAGAGGAAGAGCTTAAGGATTGTATTGCAAAGGCTTATGACGAGAAGTTTGATGTGCCTGAGATTGCACCGCTTGTGAAGGCTGAGGGCGCGTATTATCTGGAGCTCTTTCATGGGGCCACCATTGCCTTTAAAGATATGGCATTGTCCATTCTGCCTCATTTGATGACGGTTTCCGCTAAGAAGAATCAGGTTCATGAGGAGATTGTGATCCTGACGGCTACTTCGGGAGATACGGGGAAGGCGGCTCTGGCAGGCTTCGCAGATGTGCCGGGAACCCGGATTATTGTATTTTACCCCAAGGACGGGGTGAGTCCGATTCAGGAGAAGCAGATGGTGACCCAGAAGGGGAATAATACCTTTGTTGTGGGAATCCGCGGGAATTTTGACGATGCCCAGAGCGGCGTGAAGGCGATCTTTGGGGACAGCGCCTTAAAGAAAGAGCTTAAGGCAGCAGGCTTTCAGTTCTCATCGGCCAATTCCATCAATATCGGCCGGCTGGTTCCTCAGATTGTATATTATGTGTATGCTTATGCAAGGCTCTGCGCGGATGGAGAGGTTGAAAAGAACGAGCCCGTTAATGTGGTTGTTCCCACAGGCAATTTTGGAAATATTCTGGCGGCTTATTATGCCAAACAGATGGGGCTTCCCATCCGGAAGCTGATCTGTGCATCCAATGACAATAAGGTGCTGTATGATTTCTTCCAGACAGGATGTTATGACAGGAACCGGGAATTTAAGCTGACCAGTTCTCCTTCCATGGATATTCTGATTTCCAGCAATCTGGAGCGGCTGATTTATCAGATTGCGGATCAGAGTGATGAGATGGATCGCAGTCTGATGAAGGATCTGGCAGAAAAGGGCCGCTATGAGATTACACCGGCTATGGAAGAGAGGCTTGGGGATTTCTACGGAGGTTACAGCGAGGAAGCGGAGGCGGCGGAAAGTATCCGCAGTCTGTATCAGTCTGTGGGATATGTGATCGATACCCATACGGCCGTAGCTTCCAGTGTCTACCAAAAGTACCGCAGAGAAACGAAAGATTCCACCAAAACGGTGATTGCTTCTACTGCCAGCCCCTTTAAATTCACCAGAAGCGTGATGGAGGCAGCAGGCAGGGCTTCGGAATCTGTGGATGATTTTGCACTTGTGGATGAGCTTTCCCGGCTGTCCGGCGTGGAAGTGCCGAAGGCTGTGGAGGAGATTCGGGAAGCAGAGGTGCTCCACCACACGGTTGTGGATCCGGCACAGATGAAAGAGACCGTGAAGAAGTTTTTATTACAGACAGGAGAGTAAGCATATGGGTATGGATAGTATTTGGAGTTTTATGGATATTATTTTTGCAGGAGCCGGGCTCTATGCTCTCTATGCATGTTATATTATGAAGGTAAAAGGGGAGATTACCACCTCGCTTCTCATGAGCAAGGATGTGGATATTCGTAAATGCAAGGACATTGAAGGGTATAAGCGCTTTGTACTGCCCAAGCTTCTCATCTTTGCACTGTCGGCTGTTCTGTTCGGCGGTGTGGGCCTGGTGAGTACGTATGTGGTTCCCATCCCCAATGAAGTCTATTATGCTGCCATGGGGCTGTTCTTTGTGGTGTTGATCTGGTATGCTTATCAGACGAAGAAGGGGATTGCATTGTTTTGGTAAGGGGAGACATCTGCAAAGCCCAATGCAGATTTATATGTAAAAACTCTGGGTTAGAAAAGAAAATGGAAGGTTGAGCAGCAGAGTATTTTTGCGAAACTGGTAAAACAATAAAAAGCATGGAACGCCAGGCATTTAGGTTCCATGCTTTTTCTGTGCGGCAAAGGGGGGGATCCCGGTGGAGAAGACCGATAAGCTTTGCCGTTTTTTCTTACCGCTTGTTAAGCTTCACATATTTCTGTTTTTTGGCCACACTCTTATAAGCCGGACGGATGATCTTCCCGTTGTTGGCCAGCTCTTCTATGCGGTGGGCGCTCCAGCCCACAATACGGGCCATAGCAAAGAGAGGTGTGTAGAGCTCCAGAGGCAGATCCAGCATGCTGTACACAAAACCGCTGTAGAAGTCCACATTGGCGCTGACGCCCTTATAGATCTGACGCTCCTCTGCAATCACCTGGGGAGCCAGCTTCTCTACCATGGAATAGAGTTTGAACTCATCCATCCGATCCTTTTCCCTGGAAAGGCTTTCTACAAAGGACTTGAAAATATTGGCACGGGGATCCGAGAGGGAATATACGGCATGGCCCATACCGTAGATAAGTCCTGCGTGGTCAAAGGCATCCCGGTTGAGAAGCGCTTTCAGATAAGACCGGACTTCTGCTTCGCTTCCCCAGTCATTGATCTGGTTCTTCATATCCTCGAACATGCGGACTACCTTAATGTTGGCGCCGCCGTGCTTGGGGCCCTTAAGAGATCCAAGAGATGCAGCTACCGAGGAATAGGTATCCGTGCCGGAAGAAGAAACTACATGAGTGGTAAAGGTAGAATTATTTCCGCCGCCATGCTCCATATGAAGCACCAGAGCAATATCCAGTATCGCAGCTTCCAGATCGGTATAAGAACTGTCCGGCCGGAGAATATGCAGAATATTCTCAGCGGTGGAGAGCTCCGGCTTAGGAGAATGGATGTAGAGACTTTTTCCATCATGGTAGTGGCTGTATGCCTGATAGGCATAGACGGCCATCATAGGCATCAGGGCAATGAGCTGCAGAGACTGACGCAGAACATTGGGGATGGAGGTATCGTCCGCCCGATCGTCATAGGAATACAGAGTCAGAACGCTTCTGGCCAGTGTATTCATCATATCCTTGCTGGGGGCTTTCATAATAATATCCCGGACAAAGTGGGTAGGCAGAGAACGATAGGAGCTTAAAAGTTCCGAGAAAGAAGAAAGATCTGTCTGATTGGGCAGCTCGCCGAAGAGCAGCAGATAAGAAATTTCCTCAAAACCAAACCGCTTTTCTGAAACAAAGCCATGTACCAGGTCTTCGATGTCCACGCCCCGGTAAAACAGCTTACCTTCACAGGGGACCATCTCGTCGTCCACAATGGTGTAGGAGCGGATTTCACCGATTTCCGTAAGGCCTGCCAGAACGCCCTTGCCGCTGATATCCCGGAGGCCCCGTTTCACCTCATATTTCTTATATAGATCAGTACTAATCTGGCTCACTGACTCGCTCATCTTTGCAAGATTGAGGATTTCAGGAGTGATTTCCGAAAAAGTGTTAGTCTGCATGTACATCATCTCCTTTCCTTAATTCGTACATGTTTTTTGTACATAAAGGTATACCTGAAGGGTGTTTCCTTAATTCGTACAGTTTTTTGTACATAAAGGTATACCCGAAGGGTGTTTCCTTAATTCGTACATGTTTTTTGTACATAAAGGTATACCCGAAGGGTGTTTCCTTAATTCGT
>CATJHO010000021.1 GCA_949740535.1 uncultured Lachnospiraceae bacterium | reverse complement strand
CTGATCCGTTACCGGCAGGAGCTTATCTGCGGAGAGCTTACGGAAAATACGGCTGTGGGCATTTTTGGCACCGGAGAGGACCGGCTCTATGAGAAGCTGGATATTGAGAAACTTCAGGTAGGCTATAAACAGGAGATAAAGCTGGGAGAGGCTTATGTGCGCAGCTCTGTCAGCGGGGAAATGAAGGATTATCAGGTGGAGATTCTGGAAATACACGGAAAGGATGAGGATCTCAATAAGGGAATTATTCTCAAGGTTACGGATCCGGAGCTGCTTAATCTTACCGGGGGGATTGTGCAGGGAATGAGCGGAAGTCCCATTATCCAGAATGGCAAGATGGTAGGGGCTGTCACCCACGTATTTGTACAGGATTCCACAAAAGGCTTTGGTGTTTTTATCGAAAATATGTTGGAACATGTGAATCTTTAGAGGATTCCGTCGAAAGCTGTCCTGCGGTGTCTGAAAATAGGGAGAGAAAGGAATTGCAGCAGGAAAGCTGTGTTGTCTATAATAAAGACAGGAAATAGCTGGAAGTATATTTCAATAGTATGGACACATGGAGGGCAGAGATGGAAAAGTTACAAGTTGCAATTGCGGATGACAACGAACGGATCGTGGAACTGCTTAACACGATCATACGAAATGAGAATGGAATGGAGATTGTCGGTACAGCGGGAAACGGCGAGGATGCCGTCGATATGATTCGCAAAAACCAGCCGGACGTAGTGCTTCTGGATTTGATTATGCCGAAAATGGACGGGCTGGGTGTGATGGAGAAGCTGAAGGAAGATAAGGCAATGAAGAAACAGCCTGCTTTTATTGTGCTGTCAGCCATCGGGCAGGAGGATGTGACGGAGGATGCCTTTGCGCTGGGTGCGAATTATTACATGATGAAGCCTTTTAACAATGAAATGCTTCTGGGAAGACTGCGCAGCATACAAAACCGGGGAGAACGGATTCTGAATCCGGTGAGAACCGCGGGAAGCGCGGAGCGGAAACGGGTATCCTATGAGACGAGAGATCTGGAAACAGATGTCACCAATATGATTCACGAGATTGGAGTTCCGGCCCATATTAAGGGCTATCAGTATCTGCGGGATGCTATTATGATGACAGTGGAGGATATGGACATGCTAAGTTCCATTACCAAGGTCCTTTATCCCACCATTGCCAAAACCCATCAGACTACACCCAGCCGGGTAGAGCGGGCTATCCGCCATGCCATCGAGGTGGCCTGGAGCAGAGGGAAGATGGATACCATTGATGAGCTGTTCGGATACACGGTCAGCACCGGAAAAGGGAAACCTACCAATTCGGAATTTATTGCGCTGATTTCTGACCGGATCCGGCTGGAATATAAAGCAAAGGTATCATGACTATTTTGAAAAGTTTTCCTTCCAAATATGTCTTGTTTGAGGTATAATGTATATAAAATATCACAAGTACCCAAGGACGCGTGGGGGATAGGGAGGAAAAACGGTGAGAAAAATATTATTTGTTGCTTCCGAAGCAGTACCCTTTATTAAGACTGGAGGATTGGCAGACGTCGTGGGCTCTCTGCCTAAGTATTTTGACAAAGAGTATTTTGATATCCGGGTAATGGTTCCCAAGTATCTGTGCATCAAACAGGAATGGCGGGATAAAATGCAGTACGTGACCCATTTTTATATGGATTTGGCATGGCGCAGCCAGTATGTGGGAATTCTGGAGATGGAGTATGAGGGAATTAAATTCTACTTCGTGGATAATGAATATTATTTTGCGGGAGCCAAGCCTTACGGAAACATTTACGAGGACATTGAGAAGTTTGCATTTTTCTCAAAGGCAGCTATTTCCGCGCTGCCTTCCCTGGACTTCCGGCCGGACATTATCCATTGTCATGACTGGCAGACGGGACTTGTACCTGTATTTTTAAATGATTCGTTCCAGAATAATCCGTTTTTCCATGGAATCAAGACGATTATGACGATTCATAACCTGAAATTCCAGGGTGTCTGGGATATGAAGACAGTGCGGGATATTACAGGTCTTTCTATATCTTATTTTGCGCCGGATAAGCTGGAGGCTTATGGAGACGCCAATTACTTAAAGGGCGGTATCGTGTATTCTGACGCGGTAACGACCGTCAGTGAGACCTACGCGGAAGAGATTAAGATGCCTTACTATGGAGAGCATCTGGACGGTCTTATGTGTGCCAGGGCCAATTCCCTGCGGGGGATTGTAAATGGTATTGACTATGATGAGTACAATCCGGAGACAGATAAGTTCCTGTTCAAGAATTACAATGCCGTGAATTTCCGCAAGGAAAAGGTGAAGAATAAGACTGCTCTTCAGGCAGAGCTTGGTCTGGAAGTGGATCCCAAGAAGATGCTCATCGGTGTGGTTTCCCGCCTGACGGATCAGAAGGGATTTGACCTGATTGCCTATATTATGGATGAGCTGTGCCAGGATGCCGTTCAGCTGGCAGTCCTTGGAACCGGCGAAGAGCGTTATGAAAATATGTTCCGTCATTTTGCATGGAAGTATCAGGGAAAGGTTTCAGCCAATATTTTCTATTCCGAGGCCATGTCCCACAAGATCTACGGATCCTGCGATGCCTTCCTGATGCCCTCTCAGTTTGAGCCCTGCGGCCTGAGCCAGCTTATGAGCCTGCGTTATGGCACGGTGCCCATTGTCCGGGAGACCGGCGGACTGAAGGATACGGTGGAGCCCTACAATGAGTATGAGAGCACCGGAACAGGCTTCAGCTTTTTGAATTACAATGCCCATGAGATGCTGCACACCATCCGTTACGCGGAGAGCGTGTACTACGATAAGAAGCGCGAGTGGAATAAGATCGTGGACCGGGCTATGGCGGTTGATTTCTCCTGGGGCACATCTGCGAAAAAATATGAAGAATTATACAACTGGTTAGCCGGTTAAACGTGAATAGGAATACCTCCATTCCGGGATAATAAGAGTACCTGCTTAGGACAGGGCAGGGAACTCAAACAGCGGAATAGGAGGTATTCTTTATGAAATCAGAATTATCTGAATTGGATGTACAGAACCTTCGCCATCTCATTGGAGGTTTTGACACCACCCACTGCAAGATGAACGATTATGCAAGCAATGCCACAGATCAGCAGGTAAAGCAGTTTTTCCAGAAGGCAGCCCAGTCTGCCAAAGAGAACAAGCAGCAGCTGATGCAGTTTTTAGGTTAGGAGGGTGCCGGAATGAATGAGAAAACGATGGTAGCAGATACCCTGGTTGGTATCAATGGCGAGTTGAAGATGTATGGCGATATGATTCCCCAGACAGAGGAGCCGCGCCTGAAGCAGACTTTGAAGGACCTGCGGAACAAGTGTGAGATGTCTCAGGAGGAGCTTTATCAGATTGCCCGTGCAAAGCAGTACTATGTACCGGCTTCCAAGGCGACAACGGAAGAGGTTCAGCATGTGAAGTCTCTGTTTACAGAGAGTGTACTGTAAGAAATTCAGGTAGAAAAGCGGTCAGGAAAAATTCGCTGTCAAGGGCTTAGGTACAGCAGTGACCTTTCAAAAATCCCATCATGAAGCGATGATAAATGGTTTTTTGCATGGAACAGGGCAGCCTGTCTGTACTGTTACGTACCCAGGCATTGAGAAGTAAAACAGAGAAGGAAAAACACGGAAAAAGGGCTTGCAAAAGCCCTTTTTCCATGCTATACTTTCTAAGTTAGCGAAAAAACACGCAGGCTTTGCCAAGGACGGTGCCGGAGCGGAAGGTTCCGGTCTTCAAGGCGGGTAAGCCTGGCGGAAGAACAACCAAATGGAGGAAAGAAACATGAGCGTTATTTCAATGAAGCAGTTACTGGAGGCAGGTGTTCATTTCGGACATCAGACAAGAAGATG
>CATJHO010000020.1 GCA_949740535.1 uncultured Lachnospiraceae bacterium | reverse complement strand
CACCTATAATAAATGCAAGTTTTGTAGTCTGTATAAAAATGAGTGCTTCCGTATGTCGCCCATTGAGGAATTTGAGGAGGATTTAGCGGAGATAAAAAGCTATCAGCCAAACGCCCGAAGGATTTTCTGGACGGGAGCCAATCCGTTCGCAATGAGCTATGAAAATCTTAAACTGCGGGCATTGACGGTGAGGGACTATCTGATTAAGTGTCAGACAATGGCTATGTTTGCGAGCATCCGTGATATTAAAAACAAAGAGGTATGGCAGCTTAGAAAATTGAGGGCGATGGGCATTAACGGACTGAGCATCGGCGTGGAAAGCGGCGATGACGAAACGCTTGCTCTTGCCAATAAAGGATATACCTCGGCGGATATTCTGGAGCAATGCAGGAAATTGGATGAAGCAGACATTGAATACTACTTTGTTTATATGACGGGGCTTGCGGGAAAAGGCGGCGGATACCGAAATGCAAGGAACAGTGCAGAGCTGTTCAGCCAGCTTAATCCATATTTTATTTCCGTGGACTCTCTCACACTTTTTCCAGATACAGAGCTGTACCAGATGGCACAGCAGGGTTTGTTTGTGTCTGCCGAAGAAAAAGAGCGCATCCGCGAATTACAAATCCTAATCAACAACCTAAATATACGCACGCACCTGTTTGCAAACACGATATCTAATTTCACACCCGTAACGGCGTATCTCCCCTATGACCGTGAAAAGGTAACAAACAAGCTGCAATTTGTTATAGATAACACAGATGAAACGGAAATGCAGGAATATAGAAAAAATTTGAAGTCTTTGGGATAAGGCTTGTAGTTGAAGTTACAGAAGCATTCAAACAAAGAAAACGCGGCACAGCTGCAAAGACTATACCGTAATCTGACACAGAAATGCCCTCGTACCCTCCACTTTCTTATGTGAAGGGTACGAATACAAGGTCTTTCTTTAAATTATTTAAGATATATTCAACCTCTATTTTTTCTTATACTTCTCCTCACAATACTTACACCGGTAAATCTCCTTCTCCTCATTAGTCAGAAGAAATACCTGATCAAGCTCCTGCTCAATGGAAGTGATACACCGGGGATTGCGGCACCGGATAATATTGCGGATCTCTTTGGGAAGGGTCAGAGCCTTTTTTTCCACAATCTCCTCATCTTTCACAATATTCACCGTGATATTGTGATCGATAAAGCCCAGAACCTCCAGATCTATGTAATCAATGGGGCACTCGATTTTCATAATGTCCTTTTTCCCCATTTTCCCGCTTCGGGCATTCTTAATAATCGCCACCGTACAGTCCAGCTTGTCCAGATTCAGATACTTATATATCTCCATGCTCTTTCCGGCCTGAATATGGTCCAGCACAAATCCTTCCGCAATTCTGCCTACATTCAAAATACTTGCCATTATACATTCACCTCCAGCAATGTGAGAATCAACGCCATGCGCACGTAAACTCCATACTGCACCTGCTTAAAGTAAGAAGCTCTGGGATCGCTGTCCACTTCCACCGAAATCTCATTGACTCTGGGAAGGGGATGAAGCACCAGCATATCCGGCCCGGCCAGCGCCATTTTCGCCTTATCCAGGATGTAAAAATCCTTCAGGCGGACGTAATCCTCCTCGTTGAAAAAGCGCTCTCTCTGAACCCGTGTCATATACAAAAGATCCAGACTGCCGATCACATCCTCCAGCCGTTCTACCTCCTGGTAGGGCACTCCTTTTTCATCCAGCACGTCCTCCCGGATATAACCTGGGATCCGCAGTTCCTCCGGCGAAATAAATACAAAGGAAATATTCTCATAGCGCACCAGCGCATTGATAAGAGAATGAACCGTCCGTCCAAACTTCAAGTCGCCGCACAGACCAATGGTCAGATGATCCAAACGGCCTTTCAGGGAACGGATTGTCATTAAATCGGTAAGAGTCTGGGTGGGATGTTGATGACCGCCGTCACCGGCATTGATCACAGGAATAGAAGAAACAGCTGTGGCCACCATGGGCGCTCCCTCCTTGGGATGACGCATGGCACAGATATCAGCGTAACAGGAAATCATGCGGATTGTGTCGGAAACACTCTCGCCTTTTGATGCGGAACTGGATGCCGCGCTGGAAAATCCAAGCACCTGACCCCCTAAGTGGATCATGGCCGATTCAAAACTCAGCCTCGTCCGTGTACTCGGTTCATAAAACAAAGTAGCCAGAACCTTTCCGTCACAGGCATGTGCGTATTTTGCCGGATTTTTCTCGATATCGCCTGCCAGATCCAAAAGCTTGGCAAGCTCCTCCACGGAAAAATCCAATGGACTCATCAAATGTCTCATAATACCTCCTATTCCCGTTCTGCAGCAGCTGCTGCCTTTAGAACTTATTTTCGATAAAGTTGTTAAAGATTCTTGTACTATGTTACATCAAACCCCTTCGGATTTCAACAAATATCTTTTGCAAAAAATCATTTTTTCCTATATACTTTTTATAGCAGGTTTTTTACATCCTTAACTCTTCCAGAGGTGGAAAGGATAAGGACATCAATCTTTCTTTACAAGGAGAATTTATATGGAATTTAAAGAAAAAAAGCGGTGGGTATTCTTCGGGCTTCCCCTTACCTTTACCACCTATACCATCCGGCCGGAGGTTCTTACCATCAACGAAGGCTTCCTGAACCACAGGGAAAATGATTGCTACATGTACAAGATTCAGGATGTAACCCTGAATTCCAGCCTTGGCGAGCGCATATTCGGTCTGGGTACGGTTGTCTGCAATACCGGTGACATCACCCACCCCCGGCTGGAGCTTCAGCACATCAAAAATGCCCGTGCAGTCAAAGATTTCATTCTGGAACAGTCAGAGGAACAGCGCCTGAAGCGGCGGACGTTAAATACGCAGAATATCGGCGCCATGCCGGAATTTGACTTGGACGACGGGGAAGAGGATTAATTTTTCCTATAACAATTCAGACAGCAGGAAAACAGGCACAAAGAGCCTGTTTTCCTGTTGCTTTTCCTGTCTGTTTTCACATCGGATGGGCATCTGCTGTCATTTTTCAGATAAGCAAGGCGGTAAGCCGGGTTATGTCGTGAATGTTCATCTATCTAGCTCTGCTGTCACCAGCAGAGTCCAGCGACCCACCTGAAACAGCCGGGCCAGCCTGAAAGCATCTTGCGCCGCAAGATGCGCGTTTCGTTTCGGTCTTGCTCCGGATGGGGTTTACATGTGCCCCGTCTGTTACCAGACGGGCGGTAGTCTCTTACACTGCCCTTCCACCCTTACCAGTT
>CATJHO010000019.1 GCA_949740535.1 uncultured Lachnospiraceae bacterium | reverse complement strand
TTTTACTGCGACGGAGATGAGATGCAGAATCACAAAATCTATATCTGCGTGCAGGAACAGGTTTCGGATCAGGATCTGATTGTGCCAAAAGAGGCCGTTCTTTTCTGCATTGGAAAGGTGCGGACCAGGAATACGGGGGCCAACGGACAGGTATTCCAGCTGGTCGACGACACTTCACCTTTTGTTCTGTTTAATGAGATCCAGCGGCTCTTTGAGTACTACAGCCAGTGGGACGAAAGACTCTACGAGCTGGCGAACCAGGAGGGAACCATTCAGGAAATGCTGGACGAAAGTTTCCGGGTTTTTCACAATCCGGTGATTGTCAACTCGGTGGACTATTTTGTCATAGGATACTCCAGCATTATTGATACCCGGCCGGAGCTTTCCGGGCTGGTGGACCCGGATGCCATTTTCGAATACGGCAAAGAGTACCGCAGTACCCGCCAGCAGCAGAGCCTGATGAGGAAGCGGGGCGCCTATGTGTTTCCAGATTACATAACCGGCGCTAAAAGTCTCTGCGTCAATATTTTTGAGCACGATCGTTTTTCCTACCGGGTGGCAATGGTAGAGAGTTTAAGCCGGTTCGAGGCTTACGACGGAGCGCTTCTGGAGCATTTGACCGGGTACATCAAAATGGCTCTGTCCAAGCAGCTGACCCTGCAGGCAGATATGGGCTATCGGCTGGATCGGATTCTTTCAGATATACTTCAGAATCCGGATCAGGATCAAGAGGTAACAAAGCAGTGGTTTTCAGAGTTTGGCTGGCTTCCGGAACACCGGTATTTCTGCATCAATCTGAAGGTTGCTGCCCTGGATCTGGAAAATATGACTGTGCGGTTTATCTGCAGCCATATTGAAAATATGCTGGGAAATGCCTGCGCCTTCCAGTTTGAGAATAACATTACGATTTTTGTAAATTTGAGCCGGTTTGGGGGCGGGATTGAGGACGCCATGGACAAAATTGTCTATTTTCTGCGGGACAGCTTTTTGAAAGCGGGCCTGAGCAATGAATTTACCGGTTTTGAAGCTATACAGTGGTATTACCGGCAGGCGGCCGCAGCTCTGGAGACAGGGAACCGCCGGACGCCCTTTCGATGGATCCACCGGTTTGACGAAATAGCCCTTGACTATCTGCTGGAGCACAGCAGGGGAGATCTTCCCGGAGAGCTGGTCTGCTCTCAGAAGATTCTGGAGCTGAAGCGCTTTGATGAGGAGCACCGCACCGATTACTACAATACCCTGAAGCTGTATGTGCAGAATCATCTGAATGCGGTGCAGACGGCAAAGCAGCTGTATATACACAGAAGCACCTTTCTTTACCGGATGGAGAAGATCAAGGAGCTGATTGGTCTGGAGCTGGATGATAACGATACTCTGCTCTATGTAATGATGACTTTCCGCATGATGGAGCTGGAATAGGGGAAGTGATAATTGGCACGGCCGAAGAAAAAATTTCATACGAAGACACCCCTTCACATATATTATAACAGCATATATGGAAGGGGTATTTTTATGGACAAAAGTTCCGAATATAATCTGTATAAAGATATACAGACCCGGACCGGCGGGGAGATCTACCTGGGCGTGGTAGGCCCGGTACGGACCGGTAAATCTACTTTTATCAAGCGTTTTATGGATCTGTGCGTGCTGCCGGGCATAGAGGATGAGAATGCCCGCACAAGGGCCAGAGACGAACTGCCCCAGTCAGCGGCGGGAAAAACCATTATGACCACAGAGCCGAAATTCATTCCCAAAGAGGCAGTGGAAGTGCAGATCTCCGGGGATGTGGCAGTAAAGGTGCGCATGATTGACTGCGTAGGCTTTATGGTACCGGGTTCCGAGGGACATATGGAAGATGATGCAGAGCGGATGGTGAAGACCCCCTGGTTTGACTATGAGGTGCCCTTTACCCAGGCCGCAGAGCTGGGAACGAAAAAGGTAATCACAGATCATTCCACCATCGGAATTGTAGTGACCTGCGACGGATCCTTTGGCGACATTCCAAGAGATAATTACATAGAACCGGAAGAGCGGACCGTAGCAGAGTTAAAGAAGCTGGGAAAGCCTTTCGTCATCCTCTTAAATTCCGAAAAGCCTTACAGCGATCCGGTGTCCAAAATGGCACAGAAAATGGAGGAAAAATACGGGGTATCTGTTCTGCCGGTAAACTGCGAACAGCTCCGCAGGGAAGATGTGACAAGAATCCTGGAGCAGATTCTCTATGAATTCCCCCTGGCAAAGGTAGAATGCTATGTGCCCAAATGGGTGGAAATGCTTCCCATGGAGCACCGGATCAAGCAGGATATCATCGCAAAATTAAAAGATGTGGCACAAAAGCTGAATACTATCCGGGATGTAACTTCAGAAAATCTGCAGACAGAAAGTGAATTTATCGATCGGATGAAGCTGGATCGGATTCATATGGACAACGGGACCGTCCGTCTCAACATGGAAATTGACGATCGCTACTATTATGAGCTCTTAAGTGAACTTACCGGCAGTGAGATTCTGGGCGAGTATGAACTGATGTCCCTGATCCGGGAGCTGTCCAAGATGAAAAAAGAGTACGAGAAAGTGGCCACTGCCATCACTTCCGTGCGGCAGAAAGGCTATGGAGTGGTCATGCCGGATCAGGAAGAGATCACGCTGGAAGAGCCGGAACTGATACACCAGGGCAATAAATTCGGCGTAAAGATCCGATCCATCGCTCCCAGCATCCATCTGATCCGTGCCAACATCGAGACCGAGATAGCCCCCATCGTAGGAAGCGAAGGCCAGGCCAAAGACCTGATCGCCTACCTAAAAGACAGCGGCGGGGAAGACGAAAGCATCTGGAGCACCAACATTTTCGGAAAATCCGTAGAAGAGCTGGTAGAAGACGGAATAAGAGGGAAAATCTACCAGATAGGAGACGAAAGCCAGGTAAAACTCCAGGAAACCATGCAAAAAATAGTAAACGACAGCAACGGCGGAATGGTTTGTATTATTATCTAGCTAAAAGCCGGGCACAAAACGAAAAGCAGAAACTGAATGGGGTGCTTGCACACCAGGCAGTTTCTGCTTTTCGTTTTGTATGCGGCGCCAGCCGCAAAACGAGGGAAGCCGAAGGCTTAACGAGTAAGCCCGGCAGGAGAAGCTGCCCTCTCTTGACAAAGCATACACCGATTGCCTCATCCTTTTGAGATGTGTTTGCCATGGGCGGAGCTTTGGTATAAAATAGTTTTCAGAATTATTTTTGCATGAAACTGTAACGAAATCTCCTTTTTCAACA
>CATJHO010000018.1 GCA_949740535.1 uncultured Lachnospiraceae bacterium | reverse complement strand
TTTTCATGAATACCGTCCTTGGTCTTATACCAGATCAGATTGGGCACATTGTCAATGGTGGCCTCCAGATAATGGCTGGTCTGCCACAAATCCTTGCTCTGCTTACAGCTCTGCTGCCACCTTAAAAACCGAAACTCAGCCTCTTTCTCTGACATGGGCATCATCCAGACGTCCTTAATATCCGCAAGACAGTCCAAGAGCATTTCCATCTGTTCCGAATCCGCAAGCAATATCAGATCGGCCTCACGCCGCTTATTGGAAATCAGCTCTTCCAAAAGCTCTTTTACGGCCCCGCCCTGCATCCTGGCAACTATCACATCCGCCGCCGCTGTCAAAGAAGCCTCCGGCGTCCGGCTTTCCGAAAAGGTGTGTGTAAAACTCTCAAGCGGAGACATCTCCTTAATGGTTTCAAATATTTTACAGGAATCGCCCACCAGATAAAGCTTAAGATGGCATTGGTACATTTTTTCATCCCCCTGTGTTTTGCAAGTAATAATATAGTCATCTTATATTATCATACTGTATTTTGGCGTTTCGATCAATATTTAGAAACAAAAAAAGCTTTATTTCACCGGAAAAATAACCCGATTATTCCTCTTTTCTCCCTTCTTTGGAATTCCAAATCTCTCCGCTCTTTCCTCCTGCCTTATGGCACAGGTAAATTTCCCCGGTTTGATCATTAATTGCTTCGCCATTCTCAAACCTCCTTTTTCCTTTCCATTGTTTTTTTAATTGTACCATAATTGAGCGAAGAATTTGATTTGGTTTTGATCTACAGTTTTGTCTATACTTTATCACTCAGCAGCCTGTCAGCCATTGAATAAATCATGTAAAAAAGCTGCCAGAGATTACTTGACCATAACAAAATGTTATTCAGTTTAACTGCTGCAGGGTTGTCAAACAAATACCATTCAACACAACTGCATTCTTGAAAAAAGAATGAAAATATGTTAAAATAATCTGCGCCCAAAAGCCAGAATGTAATCTGCAGTCTCCGGTCCCGGCGCATTATCCTATTCTCTAATAAAATTCTTTATTGCAGGGGGAATCTTTATGAAACTTCTATCTAATCAAAAACTTGCTACACGTATCAGCATCATTACTTCAGCCATTACCTGTCTGGGCATGCTGCTGCTCTGGTTTATTGTCTCCAGCCGCGTTTCTTCTATGGTGGAGAACAATATCACCAACCAGATGATCGATGCCGTGGAGTCAAGAGCTTCCATTATCAACGACTATGTAGCATCCGCAGAGGAATATATGACAGCCTTTGCTCTAGGCAGTGAGGTCCGGGACCTTCTGGCAGATCCCGAAAATCCCGCTCTGCTGCAGAAGGGCCAAAAATATACGGAGGACTTTGCATCCATCAAAGGCATCTTTGAGGGCCTTTATATTGGCACTCCCTCCACCTACATACTGACTCACACCTCTCAGGGTGCGATTGGAATGACCACCCGGACCGGAGATTCACTGGACGAGTTCCGGGATACAATTTTGGCCAAGCCGGAGCTTACAAATCTGGGAATTATGAAATCTCCGGGAACAGGAAGCATGATTATTTCCATGTACTATCCTATTTTTGAGGGACAGAACTGCATCGGTTATGTGGGCTCCGGTGTTTACGCCAGCCGCCTTATGGATGCGCTTCTGAATCTGGATATTGAAGGACTGCCCAACAGTGAATATGTATTTTTGAATGTAGAAAACGGCACCTATCTCTATCATGAAGATGAGGAGCTTCTAAATACTGAAACCACCGACAAAGGCTGTCAGGAAATTCTCAAACAGATTCGTTCCAATGGCAGCACACAGGCAGGGACCTACTCCTATCGGGATGAAAACGGCGTAAAACAGCTGGTTGTGTATAAATACTTAAAGGACCGGAACTGGGTTTTTATGGTTCGTGATAATGCAGCTGAAGTCTATGGAAAAGTATCAGCTGTGCGCATTACAGTTGGAATTCTCTGCGCATTGGTAGAAGCAGTGATTATGCTCGCCACCCTTCTGATCCTTCACCGGGAAGGAAAAGAGCTTATGGTTATGGAAGGCGCTATCAGCCGCCTGGGAAATCTGGAACTTTCTGCCGATCGGGATCTGGAGCCATTTTATGGACGGACAGATGAAATTGGTATGATTGCCCAGACCATCCACCATGTATGTGACTGTCTGCGAAAGACCATTGAGGATATCGGCCGCATTTTAAGTGAAATGGCAAACGGAAATATTGCCGTGGACGTAGTGAAAAATGAAGACTATTATATGGGTGATTTTAAAGTCCTGGCCCAAAGTCTTAAGAGCATCCGCACACATCTCACCAAGGTTATGAGTGATATCACTGAAATTGCAGATCAGGTGGACAGCGGCGCTAACCAGGTATCTGCCGGCGCTCAGGCTTTGTCTCAGGGGACCGTACAGCAGAAGGATTCCATTGATAAGCTGGTGTCCAATATGACGGAAATTACCACCCAGATACAAAACAGCACAGTCCGCTGCGGCAATGCCAGTGATCTGGTCGATCGCGCAACGGGTTATGCGGCTGAAGCTGATACCAAGATGGAGCAGCTGGTTGTGGCTACAACTAATATTGACAAGTCATCCACCCAGATCGGCAGCATCATAAAAACCATTGAGGATATTGCTTTCCAGACAAATATTCTTGCACTAAACGCTGCCATTGAAGCCGCCAGAGCTGGCAGTGCCGGAAAAGGCTTCTCTGTGGTGGCAGATGAGGTTCGAAATCTTGCAGCCAAGTCTGCTGAAGCAGCAAGCAGTACAAATACTCTCATCGGCCGCTCCATTGAGGATGTAAAGACCGGTACAGAATCTACAGACCTTGCCATTTCTGCCATGCAGGTAATCAATGAATGTATCCAGTCTATCAAAACACTGATGGATGAAATTTCGGCTGCCAGTGTTCAGCAGTCCGAAATGATTGCCTCGGTAGAGAACAGAATCAAGGATGTTTCCAGGGTGACCCAGGCAAACTCCACAGCTGCCGAGGAAAGCGCTGCTATTTCTAATGAGCTTTCTAACCAGGCAAGGACGCTGAATCAGCTTATCGGACAGTTCCGAATTAAATAGAGGGTTTAAATATACAAAAATAGTTTGAAAGGAAGAAATGAATTATGGGATTATTTTCAAGAAAACCTAAGATTGACATGGAGGAAGCACAGAAAAATAAGG
>CATJHO010000017.1 GCA_949740535.1 uncultured Lachnospiraceae bacterium | reverse complement strand
TTATATATTACAGGAAAAGAGGTTTGAAAATGATATATCTTCTGCATATCTCTGATTTACATCTTGTGACCGATCCACAGTGGAATAATATGAAAAATGCCATCCTTTATTCCGTCCGCGAGAAACTTAAGGCTGTCAGCCGCGGACAGAAGCTCCTGGTAATCACAGGGGATTTTCATAATTTTGTTCAAAATAATTATATGCAGGCAGAACATTTTCTCCCTCAGCTGTTCGAGGCAATGGATATTGAACCTGATAAAGATGTTTTTGTTATTCCGGGCAACCACGATATATCCACGCCTGATTCGCAAAAGGATGAGAGAGACTTAGTCCTCCAGGCGGTCAAATCCAAACCTGCGATGCTTCAAAAGGGCCTTAATAAGCTTCTTTCCTGTTATGATAACTACATAGAGTTTGTTCAAAAATTAAATATTTATCCGTCAGACTGCGGCAGGCTTCCTGTCTGTGTTCATGTCCGCTCATGGAGGGGCAGGCTGAATTTACTTCATTTAAATACGACTTTGACGGCTGACGGCGTTACCAAAAACGAGCAGACGGCTGACACACTCACCGCTACGTCTGATGATATCCGCAGACAATTAAATCTGGACCACCTGCCACGCATTGCAATTGGTCATAACAGTTATTTTGATTTGTTACGTGAGCATCAAAATCACTTATCTGCAATGTTTCTCCAGGAATATATCAGTGCTTATCTGTGCGGTGATAGACACCAAAGAAATTCTGTCAGAGAAGAAAACCGAATCGTATTGGGCAAAGCACTTTCTACTGTTACCATACCCAATATTGTTTCCTATAAAAGCTCCACAGATGAAGGTGATACGTACTCGGATTTCGGAATGATCTGGCACATCTGGGACGAAAAAACTGGTCATGTAGATCTTGAATTTATGAAATGGGATCCTGCGGACCAGGCAGAACTGCAGCCGGACGGCCGTGACTGCTATGACTTTCGGAAGCTGCACCAGACGATTCCATCAATTGCAGCCACAAATACAGATTACAGTTGTTGGTTCTCCAATAATGCCATATTAGCAAAAAGCAGACGTGAAATAAAGGATTTTCATGTGCGGAGCTTTTTACGGGGCAGTCAATGTGAATGGAATTTAGCTTTTTCCGACAGAATTGTTATGCGTGAAATTGTGGATACCTTATATGGATATGCTATGGATGGAAGAATCTGTGCGCTTCTTGGGCCGGGAGGAGAGGGAAAAACGACCATATTGATGCAGTTATGCGCAAGGCTGGTCTTAGATGAAATCCCGGTATTTTATTACCGCGGACACGGTACATTAAAGCTTCCGGATGATATTCCGGATAAAGCTGTTTTTATCATGGACAATCCTCCTTACAGCAGGACATTTAAACATTTTTTAGACAACGTTATTGAAGATGGACGGACATTGATTATCGGAGGACGTCAAAACGAGTGGAATTTATTAAAAACATCCCTCAGTATTCCGGACAGAATTGTATTCGAAATTCCACTAAAAAAGCTGACCGCAGAAGAATGCGGGCATTTTACGAAATGTGTTATATCTAATCTGAACTGTTCTAAAAGCAGAACAGACATAAAGGAATTATTTCAAAATAATTCTTACGGGTTTTTGTATGCCGCCATGTTAATGGTGGTCAATAATGAAAATTCATTAGAAGAAATTGCAGTT
The DNA here is from genome assembly GCA_949740535.1 of uncultured Lachnospiraceae bacterium. GTDB lineage: Bacteria > Bacillota > Clostridia > Lachnospirales > Lachnospiraceae > Laedolimicola. The sequence continues at coordinate 1,472 of CATJHO010000017.1, read as the reverse complement.
AAAATTATTAACAATTTATATGATCATTCTCCTAAAGCATTGCTTTTACTTGCACATATTGTCTTCTCTGAAAGGTATAAGGTCAGATTTCTTTATATGCAGTTCAGGAAAATTTGCTCTGAACTTAAGATATCTCCAAAGGAAGCAAGCAGGGCGTTAAGCCGGGAAGTATCACTGAACAGTGATATCTATCAAACGAGGCATATTGTTATCTCAAAACTGTTTTATAAAGAACTGTTTTCAGATTCCGGCCTGCTGTCAATTGACGATATAGACGGCATTTTGGAACATTTAATATTATTCTGTTTACAAAAATATCAAAGCTCCTACGGCAGTATGAAAACTGCCGCCTGGAATTCTGTTATGCAGCTTGCAGACGGTTTATCACAGGCAGGCTTAGAAACTCAAAAATATCTTATAAACCGAATATTAGACGAAGTCAATTCCGAACAGCCGAAAACCTTTCATCAGCTGCCCGCCTGTATAAGCAGTAAAGAGACTCGACTGCTATTTTATAAGGAATGTTTTGCCAGAGAATATATTTCTCTTAATTTTTTGTTGGAATGGTGCAGTTTATTACAGAAAAACGGAGCTTCCTGGACAGTTGATGAACCCTATTCACCTGCATGGATTATGAGAAATGCCTGTGTTAATCACAATGCTGACAGCAATACCTGGCTGGCCTGGGCCCAGATGGAAGCTCAGCAGAACCAGGCGGGTGACTATTCTATTGAAAACACCGCCAGATGGATTTTTCGGGAGGCATGCATCAATTATGGTGCCGGAAGTCAGACCTGGCTCGCTTGGGCTCAGTTGGAAGTACAAGAAAACCAAGTGGGAAACTATGAAAATGAGAATACCGCCAGATGGATCTTCCGCCAAGCTTGTTTAAACCACAATACCAAAAGCCAGACCTGGCGGGCTTGGGCTCAGTTGGAAATACAGGAAAATCAGATAGGGGACTATCAAAGCGAAAACACTGCCAGGTGGATCTTACGCAATGCATGTTTAGACCACAATGCTGGAAGCGATGTCTGGCGGGCTTGGGCTCAGTTGGAAATTCAGCAAAACCAGGTTGGTGATTATTCCATTGAGAACACTGCAAGATGGATCTTTCGGGAAGCATGCCTGAAACACAATGCCAGGGAACAGGTCTGGCTCGCTTGGGCTCAGCTGGAAGCTCAGCAAAACCAGGTTGGTGATTATTCCATTGAGAACACTGCCAGGTGGATCTTCCGCCAAGCTTGTTTAAACCACAATGCTGAAAGTGATGTCTGGCTCGCTTGGGCTCAGCTGGAAGCTCATGAGAACCACGTCGGCGATTATTACACTGAGAACACTGCCAAGTGGATCTTCCGCCAAGCTTGCCTGGATTATAATATGGGAAGCAAGGTCTGGCTCGCTTGGGCTCAGTTAGAAGTTCAACAAAATCAAGTGGGCAGCTATTCCATTGAGAATACCGCAAGATGGAT
>CATJHO010000016.1 GCA_949740535.1 uncultured Lachnospiraceae bacterium | reverse complement strand
TGCCGTGGTAACAACGGCTACCACCTCTTCCACCGTAAATTCGCCTGCTTTGATCTCTTTTACCGTTCCGGTGGTTCCAACAGGCACCATGATTTTCTGTACCACGGAGGCCGTCTCCTGTACAGTACCCAGTACATCACCAGGCTCAACCTCATCGCCTGCCTTGGCAACAGGTACAAAATTCCATTTCAGATCGCGCTTTAAGGAGGGAACCTCCACACCACGTTTTAAGTTATTGCCGGACAGTTTCATAATGTCATCCAGCGGACGCTGAATTCCATCGTAAATACTGCTGATAAGTCCTGGTCCTAATTCTACGGACATGGGCACGTTCATGGATTCCACCGGCTCACCAGGTCCCAGTCCGGAAGTCTCCTCGTATACCTGAACAGACGCCTCGTCCCCGTGCATCTCTATGATCTCGCCAATCAAACGCTGGTTGCTGACACGAACCACGTCGAACATGTTCGCATCCCGCATCCCACTTGCAATGACCAGCGGTCCTGCTACTTTCTTTATTGTTCCTATACTCATTTGGACGAATCACCCACTTTCTGTTTAATTTTCACTAAATAAAATATCCGATCCAACGGCCTGCTCCACAGACTTGCGGACACTCTCAATTCCCTTGCCCGTGTTGCCGGACACACCTGGAATGAGAATAACCGCAGGAAGCACCTGCTCACGGAGCTTCTCAATCTCATGATCAATCTCAGCCGCCAGACATTCCGTAATATAAATCACAGCATACTCGCCGGCCGCCAGTTGATGCAGCTTTTTTGCAGCCTCAACAGGGTCTGCCACCGGAAATGTATCAAGACCCAGTGTGGCAAATCCGTAAATGCTGTCATAATCTCCCAGCACTGCAATCCTATACATACATCTCCCTTACCCTTTCCCGGATGGAATCATCCGACAGGCCGTTGAGCTTACCGGACAGGATAATTCTTACCGTTTTGATCTCATTTTCCCTGGCCAGAACATATGCAACAATGGGGCCAACGGAAAAAGAGTTGTATTTCTGAGGACGGATGGTATAAATAATCCGATTGTCACACCAGCGCTCAAATGCTGAAGGCGAAACTGCCAGAGCCTCCGCACCCTCTGCGTAATCTGTATCTGCCAGATAATCCCGGACTGCTTCCGGACCGCCAAGGGCTGCATGAGCCAGGGCTTCTACGTCCAGAGTGTCACAGGGCGCCAGAGCCCTCCTTATAAACTCTAAAGATTTTGCGGTTTTTTGTGAACGGACTGCTATCTTAATGTCGGCTACCGCCACAGCAGATTCTGCATACTGGCGGATTACTTCATCCTTCGCCGCCTTGCCCGCCTGATAAACAGCGTCAAGAGCCGCCCGATCCACAATCACATCGCAGAGCTGACCATCCCTTGTATGAAGCAGGGTCTCAAAGGCCTCCGTAGCAGCATCTGCCATGTATGCGGGAAGACTGGCAAAATCCCGGTTTCTTACCGCTTCCAGAATCTCCTCTGCCGACGGCTCCGTATCCTTATAAAAGATGTTGGAGCTGTGTCCTTCCGTACACACTTCTTTAATCGCCGCTTTCAGGTTATGAAACACATTGGGATAATCCAGAATTCCAAATACGGACATGTCTTTTACAAGCTCCCGGATATCTTCCCATGTTTTTTCCCGCTCTCTGGTCAGAATCTTCTCTGCATCCATTGGAGTATCTGAATCTCCCCAGCCCTTTTCCTGCAGAAACTGCAGACAGTTTTCGTATGTCTTACGGGCCAGCAGCTGTTCTATCGTCGCTGCTGAGAATAGGGATAACTCCTTGGAACGGATTCGCGCAACCGCATAGGTATATTCTAAATCAGACATGTTGTAACCTCCTTATGCGTGTTATGCGAACAGCTCCTGATGGATCTTATCCTGCAGGGCATCCCGCTGTGTATTAAACAGCGCACGGAATGTACAGTTTTCCTCAATGCCGCCGTACACCAGAATAAATCCGTTTTCTATCTCTCTGCCTTCCTTCTTAAGGGTCAGGCTGCCGCCCTTCTTCTGGGCAATCGCTGTAATTTCTTTTTCAAACCCGTCAGGAAGACGCTTTAAATCTGCGGCAGAAAAATAAATTTCCCCGCTGTCAGACAGCACAAACTTTTCCAGCATCTTTCGAATCATTGCAAAATATGCTGTCTCATCCATCCCATTCAGAGATGCATATGCCTTTTCCAATACAGAGGCAATCACTTCCTGCTTTGCCTGCAGAAGCGCCGTTCTGCGCTGCAGATCTGCGGAGGATTTGATTCGCTCCAGGTAATTGGCGGCATCTGTCTCTGACTGTCCGGAGCTCTGCTCTAAAAGCTTCTCCGTCTCTGCCTTTGCTTCCGAGACAATGCTGCCGGCTTCTTCTCTGGCCGTATTGATACGGCTTTCTGCTTCCGCCTTAGCCTCATCCACAATCTGGCTTACCATTTTCTCTAATCCAGTCATCAATCAGCTCTCCTTCTCTCGGATTTTTATCCTGTCCTTTAAACCGGGATAGAGTTTACAGCCAGGATAGAAACCAGAAGTGCAAGGATCGCGTAGGTCTCAACCATGGCAGGGAACAGCATAGCCTTACCGAACTGCTCCGGCTTCTTAGCTACGATGCCGATGGATGCTACGGAAGTCTTGCCCTGGTTTACGGCAGAGATAAGGCCCACAATGCCGATGGGAAGGCAGGCTGCCAGAATCATAAGTCCGGTGGGAACGTCGATAGCTGCCATGCTTCCGCCCAGAAGTCCTGTCTTGGACAATGTAACAAAAGCCACCAGCAGACCATAGATACCCTGTGTACCAGGCAGAAGCTGTAGAATCAGAACCTTGGAGAACTTAGCCGGGTCCTCTGTTACAACGCCTGCTGCCGCCTGACCTGCGATTGCAACGCCCACTGCGGAACCAATGCCTGCCAGAAGTGCTGCGAGTGCTGCTCCTAATAATGCGTAAACGCCTCCTAATTGACCTAACATAATTAATTTTCCTCCTTAATATCTACATATTTTGTTTTCATATTAAATGGGT
>CATJHO010000015.1 GCA_949740535.1 uncultured Lachnospiraceae bacterium | reverse complement strand
TTCGGCAGATGGACGGCTCCCCTATGACCTATAACCGGGAGGACAGCCGGAATTCCAAGGGATTTTATATTCTGAACCGGGCGGAGAATCTGCTGGTTTGATCCTGTCTTTGTAATGCAGAAAGAGGAGAATATCCGGAAGGGATGCGGCGGCCTGTGGCAGGAGCAGCAGAAATCAAAATACAGAGTTTTGAGAAGATACCATCTCTTGACAAGGAGTGAGAAGATCAATGAATCCCATTATTTATAAAGATTGTGAAGATTTATACAAAGAAGAAATCATAGACTGGGCCAGGCTGGACCAGACCTCTATCCTGATAACAGGAGCCTGCGGTATGCTGCCGGCCTATATGGTGTGGATGCTCATCTACCTGAACGAGCACCAGAACTTCCATATCCGGATTCTGGCGCTGTGCAGAAATGCCGCCAGGGCGTCCGAGGTATTTGGAGCGTATGCAGAGAGGGAATACTTTCAGCTGCTGACAGCCGATGTATCCCGGCCGGTACAGGCAGAAGGGCGGCTGGATTATGTGATTCATGCTGCAAGTACCTCCGGTTCCCAGTATTTCGGCCTGGACCCTGTGGGCGTGATCACGCCCAATGTGCTGGGCACTTATTATACCCTGGAGCTGGCGAGAGAGAAAGGTGTGAAAGGATATCTTTATTTCAGCAGCAGCGAGATCTATGGGAGAATCGAGAAGGAATTTATCGACGAGACAGACTGCGGTTATCTGGACTCCATGGAGCTTCGGAACTGCTACGCAGAGAGCAAGCGCCTGGGAGAAAATCTCTGCAAGGCTTACAGCAGTCAGCATAAGCTGCAAACAGCTGTCGTGCGTCCGGCTCAGACCTTCGGCCCTACCGTCAATCTGGAGAAGGATAAACGGGTTCATTCCGGTTTTGTCCTGAACATATTAAATAAGGAAGATTTACTGCTGAAAAGCGACGGTCTGGCATCCCGGAACTTTTGTTATCTCTATGATGCCGCTCTTGGATATTTCAAGGTTCTGCTGGATGGAGAGGCAGGGGAAGCCTACAATGTGTCCAATCCGGACTGCCACAGCACCATCAGGGGGCTGGCGGAGCTTCTGGTAAAGACGTTTCCGGAGAAGCATCTGAAGGTGGCTTATGCCAGCCATGATAATGTTTATCTGGAAAATCCCTATAAGAAACAGAGTATTCTGTCAGTAGAAAAATTA
>CATJHO010000014.1 GCA_949740535.1 uncultured Lachnospiraceae bacterium | reverse complement strand
TGTCAACAGCTTCTGTAACTGCTTCATTTAGATCTGTCTTGACCTTTCCCGGCACACTGCTTTTAATGTTTACGATTCTCATAATTAAGATCCCCTTTCACAAAACAATAGATTAATAAAGACAAAAAAAGAAAAACCGATCCACTGGTTACAACCAAACGAGTGATGTTTTTCTTTTTCTTTAACAAATCCTATTAAACTTTCTGTAATCTTTGACTTTTTTAAATCCTTAATACTGTTTTGCGGTTATCGCAATCTTTTTTTCTGAAATTAAAGTGATTTGTGTATCCATATCTGCTTGTCTAAGCACTTTAATAATAACATTTCCGTATGGATAAGTCCAGACTTTTCGCCTTAATTTAATAGCTGTTCCCCTTATCTTAATGTCATTTTCTTATCTTAATGGAGTTTTGCCCGTAAAATAAGGGAAAAAGACAAACTTAACGGAGTTACGGCCAAACTAAATGACATTGGGGCTGGCAGGAGCAGTTTTATCTGGACGGCACAACCTGTACAACCATTTATTATATTGCTACCTTTGTGCCTGTTAACTGGGTGGTGAATAAGATTATGGACTTGATCCCCGGTGTGGATAAAATTGATATAGATGCGGAAGCAATACAGAAAAAGCTTGGCCCCATTGGAGAGCCTGCGGTATTTGCTTTCTTTATCGGAGCAGTTATGGGATTGATTTCCCGTCAGACGCCTGTGGCGGTTCTGCAGATAGCGGTCAGTATTTCTGTGGCGATTGTACTTCTTCCCAGAATGGTTTCACTGCTGATGGAAGGTATGAGCCCGATTTCTTTGGCGGCCAGAGATTTTGCGCATAAGAAACTGGATCCCAATCAGGAGATTTACATTGGCATGGATATTGCGCTGGCAATCGGGGATCAGACAGCCATTACCGCGTCTCTGCTTTTGATTCCCATTACGGTAGGACTGGCTTTTGTTATTCCGGGAAATGAATTCTTTCCCACAGCGACACTGGGAGCGTTGATTTATATTACGGCTCTGGGCGCCATGTCTTCCAGAGGACGCCTGCTTAGGACCATTGTTATGGGAACAGCTTTTGTTGTATGGCATTTATTTGCGCTCAATATACTGGCGGATGTCTGTTCTATGGTTATGAATAATTCTGGTGTTGTGGATCTGGCAGAGGGAACGCGGACGGCGGCATTTGCGCTGGACAGCAGTATTAATGTGGTGATCGGTCTGTTGGGGAAGCTGCTGGGATGGGTGTAAACAGAGCATGCAGAGAAAGAAGGAGGGATACGATGCAATATTCAAAACGGCTGGAACAGGAGACAAAAACCCGGTTTTGGTTAAATAACCCTACGCCGGGGGAGGCAGAACGGGCGCTGGCACTTGGAAATTCTGTAAATGTGGCTTCCAATGCTAACTATGTAAAGCGTATGCTGTCAGAGGAGGAAACCAGACAGGAGGCAATCCGGATAATAGATGAAAAGATAGATCAGGGAATTGCAGATGATCATCTGGTTACGGCAATGACCGCACAGCATTTTCTTGGAAAATGTGCAGAACTGTTCAGACCTTTGTATGAAAGCAGCGATCAGGAAGAAGGCTGGATAGCAATTCAGGGCAATCCTTTTTATGACACGGATTATGATTTTATGGTGGAAGAGGCAGAACGGTTTTATACCACAGCCTCCAATATCCGGGTAAAATTTCCGGCAACAATGGAGGCAGTCAGTGCTCTGCGCACCATGACATCCAAGGGAAAAGCGGTACTTGCCACTTGCGGTTTTTCCGTTTCCTATGCTAAGGCGGCGGTTGAGGCTTATGAAGAGGGAAAGCGGGTATATGGCGGCAGAGTTCCGAGACTTTATGTCACATCCCTGGCAGGTCCATTTGATGAGTATTTGGGGAAATATGTAAATACACACAAGCTGGAAATTTCGGAAGAAGTATTGGCGCAGGCAGGCTGCTGTCTTTCCAAAAAGCTTTATGCAATGTATGAGAAGGATGAGAGAAAAGAGGATTACCGGCTGCTCTCAGGCTGCCGTTTCCCCTATCACTGTACGGAATTGGCAGCAGGAGATATACATATTGTAGCAAATTATGATTTTATTGAGAAGCTCAATGAGCTGGACTTACCGGTAACGGATCGGATTCGTGCCATGGCAGGGGAGGAAACGATAAAAGAGCTCTGTGAAAAGCTTCCCGCCTTCGCCTTTGCTTATCATGAGAAAGGAGATTATCTGCACTGGTCCATGCAGCCATCGGCACAGTATTTTCGAAACTACCTGAGAAATGGGTGGAATGCAGCTCTTGGGATCGTGAAGGAACGGAGGATTTTAAAGCGTTAACTGAAGAAATTACATACTTCCCAAGCCCTGTTTTTTATAATATAATGTGTACATAGGCAGTGAGCAGTGTCGATTGTAAAATAACAAATCAGCTACAGACAGATTTATCATTTCGGATGCACTGCGGACGCTGATAATTAAATGGGGAAAGGGAGATAGGAACATGAAAAAATTATTGAAAAAATGGAGCGCG
>CATJHO010000013.1 GCA_949740535.1 uncultured Lachnospiraceae bacterium | reverse complement strand
CCAGGGACTTCCGGCCCAGGTTGCGGACCTTCATCATATCCTCGGAAGTGCGGTTACAAAGCTCTTCTACGGTATTGATACCCGCTCTCTTGAGACAATTGAAGGAACGAACGGAAAGCTCCAGCTCGTCAATACTCATCTCAAGAACTTTTTCTTTCTCATTGTCCTCTTTTTCTACCATGATCTCTGCAGTCTTGGCATTCTCGGACAAATCAATAAACTGGCTTAAATGCTCGCTTAAAACCTTTGCCGCAAGGCTTACCGCCTCGTCGGGAACTAAGGTTCCATTAGTGTATACGTCCAGGGTCAGTTTATCAAAGTCGGTAACCTGGCCAACACGAGTATCCTGAACGGTCATATTGACACGCTCTACGGGAGTATAGATAGAATCAATCGCAATCACCCCAATGGGGAGATCCGGATTTTTATTCTTCTCTGCGCTCACATAACCTCTGCCTTTTGTAATGGTAAGCTCCATATACAGCTTACTGTCTGCACCGCCGTTTAAATGGGCAATTACCAAGTCTGGATTCAGGATTTCAATATCGGGATCCGCCTGGATATCGGCCGCCGTCACAATCCCCTCGCCGTCAAATTCAATGTAGGCAGTCTTGGCATCATTTGAATCGCTGGTATTGCGGATGGCCAGATTCTTGATGTTCATAATGATTTCAGTTACATCTTCGTTTACTCCCGGAATGGAACTGAACTCATGGAGAACACCTTCGATCTTTACCTGGCTTACTGCCGCACCCGGCAGAGAAGAAAGCATAATTCTTCTCAGCGAATTGCCAAGGGTCGTACCATAACCTCTTTCAAGCGGCTCAACTACGAATTTACCATAGGTTTTGTCATTTGAAATCTCTGCAATCTCAATTTTCGGTTTCTTAAAATCGAACACTACAAGGCCCCTCCTTTTATATTTTAGTTGGGTTGCGTTATGCTACGTGTTATCGGCTGCAGCTCCCGTCAGGAACCGCAGCTGTTATACTCCAGATTACTTAGAATACAACTCGACGATAAGCATCTCATCTACCGGTACATCAATCACATCTCTGGAAGGAAGCTCTTTCACGGTTCCCTTTAATGCCTCTAAATCAGACTCCAGCCATTCCGGTGTCAGTCTTCCGCTCGTAGCCTCTACGATATCCTTGTATCTCTGAGATCCTCTGCATTTCTCTTTGATTTCGATCACATCACCTGCTTTAATCTGGTAGGACGGAATATTAACCTGTTTTCCATTCACCAGAATGTGCTTATGATCTACGATCTGACGGGCCTCTCTTCTGGTTCTGGCCAGTCTCAGACGGAATACAACATTGTCCAGTCTGGACTCCAGCATAACCATCAGGTTCTCACCAGTCATACCTTTCATTCTGTCAGCCTTCTTATAGTAGTTGCGGAAAGGCTTCTCCAGAACGCCGTAAATAAATTTTGCTTTCTGCTTTTCGCGAAGCTGAAGTCCATACTCGGACATCTTTCTGTTCGCTCTTCTTAACTCTCTTGTAGATTTTTTATCAATTCCTAAAACTGTCGGCTCCAGACCAAGGGAACGACATCTTTT
>CATJHO010000012.1 GCA_949740535.1 uncultured Lachnospiraceae bacterium | reverse complement strand
GGGGGATCGCTGGTGCGCAACCCGCCCTGCAGGGGATGTTCCCTGCCGCTCTACCCGCACGGCTCTGCTGTGTTAAAAGTTCATAATACTCAATACCATCTGGGCGGTTTCTATCAGGTTGGTTCCGCTGTCCATGCTGCATTTTTGTATGTAGCGGTGCGCCTCCTCTTCGCTCATGTGATTCCGTTCCATCAGCAGGCGCTTTGCCTCCCAGAGTACCTTTTTTTCTTCCTCTGACCGCGCCCTGACCTTGTGCTTCTGCCGCTTTCTTTGTCGGGCGGTCTGTTTGGTCATCAGATCCAGGGTATTTAACAGATCCCGGCCTTTGATGGGCATAGCCACACACATAAGCTCCGGATCCGGACACTCGCTCAGCACCCGCTGCGTGGCAACCAGCAGCATCTCAAAGTGAACCGGAAGAGCGTCCCTAAGCTCTGCATAGATCATATCCGGATATTTATATCCACAGACCAGAATCCCGTCACCCAGTATATTGGCCTGTGCCAGGGCCTGGGCTCCTGTGGTACAGACTGCCGATACCCGGAATCCATGCCGTACCAGAAGGCTGCGCACATTTCCGGCATCTTCCAGCCTTGGAAATAATACAATGATATTCACTATGCGCACCTCCATTTCCGTTCCTGCTCTGCCGGTTTTCCTGCCTTAAATCCGATACAGGTAGCTGTCAATCTCCCAGGCAGATACCTGAGCAGAGTATTCCTCCCACTCTTTTCGTTTGGCCTGTATATAACTGCAGCTCACCTTCTCACCCAGAACCTTTGTTACCAGGGGATCTGCCTCCATGGCATACAGAGCCTCCTCTAAATTCCGTGGAAGAGCTTCTATTCCCCTGGCCTGCCGCTCTGCCTCTGTCATCCGGCGGCTGTTACAGTCTACCGGATCCGGCGGCAGAATCTTTTCCTGTATTCCCTCCAGTCCTGCTGCCAGACATACGGCCAAGGCAAGGTAAGGATTGCAGGAAGCGTCGGGGCTTCTAAGTTCGATGCGCACATTCTCTCCCCTCTGGGCCGGAATGCGGATAAGCTGGGCGCGGTTCACCGCTGACCAGGCCACATAGCCCGGAGCCATATAGCCTGACGCCTGCTGGGCGGGAAACAGACGCTTATAGGAATTCACCAGCGGATTGGTAATGGCCGTGATTCCCCTGGCATGTTTTAAAATCCCCCCCATAAAGTAATACGCCTCCCTGCTCAGTCCGTTGGGATCGCCGGAGTCCTGAAAGATATTCCTCCCATCCCTGGATAAGGACATATTGGTGTGCATACCAGATCCGTTCTCCTCCGTCTTGGGCTTTGGCATGAAGGCAGCATGAAGTCCGAAACGCCTTGCTATGGCCTTCACTGCCAGCTTAAATGTCATAATATGATCTGCCGTGAGCAGAGCCTCATCATAGCGGAAATCTATTTCATGCTGGGCACAAGCCACCTCGTGGAAGGACGACTCCACCTCAAAATCCATTTCCTCCAGAGTCATGACCATATCGCGCCTGGCATTTTCCCCCAGATCAATGGGGCTCATATCGCAGTAGCCTGCCCGTTCATGGCTGAAGGTGGTGGGCTCTCCGTCATCGTCCGTGTGAAACAGAAAGAATTCACATTCCGGTCCCACATCGAACTGATAGCCCATACGCTCTGCTTCCTCCAGAACCTTTTTCAGAATATACCGGGGATCGCTCTCATAAGGCGTGCCGTCAGGCCGCTTAATATCACAGATCAGACGGGCCACCTTTCCCTGCTGCGGCCGCCAGGGAAAGATCACGAAGGTATCCAGATCCGGACAGAGAAACATATCTGTATCATTGTCATCCACAAATCCGTCCACACAGGAACCGTCAAATACATAGTTGTTATTCAGCACCCGTTCCAGCTGGCTCACGGTAATGGCCGCATTTTTCAGATTACCAAACAGATCGGTAAACTGCAGGCGGATAAACTCCACGTCCTCCTCTTCCACCAGCCTTAAAATATCTTTTTTTGAATAATGGCTCATTCCTTCTCTCCTTTTCCTGTCAACAGCCGACAGTTTCCATTATAAGTTATTTACTTACTTCTGCCCTCCTTGGACTAGAAGACACTGAAAATGGTCTCTATGCATAAAAAAAGGCATTCTTCCCCTTACTGTGAACGCCTTTGCTCTGTTTCAAAATATAGCAGTTATGCACTGCTTTGTCAATAGATTCTGTCAAAATCCCCCACACACAGGACAGCAGCAAAAACAGCTGCTTCCATGACTGCCCTGGTGACAAAACAGTTGATTCTTGTGAATATTATGGTATGATGGATAAAGTAAGCCAAATGGACCTGCCTGCACATAAAAAACCGTAAATCCTGATTTCTAAAAATCCCGAACTTACGGTTTCTGCAGAATCGGAGTAACAGGATTTGAACCTGCGACCTCTCGGCCCCCAGCCGAGCGCGCTACCAAGCTACGCCATACTCCGTTACGTGCGAATATTATTGTATGC
>CATJHO010000011.1 GCA_949740535.1 uncultured Lachnospiraceae bacterium | reverse complement strand
TCATTACGGATATCGGTGGATGGTGCACCGTCCGGAGGAGCGGATGTTCCGAAAGCAGGCTGTCTGCATTTCAACTGCCGCAGGGGGCGGGATGAGGAGCGCCAACAAGGATATGGCGGACAGTATTTTTTTCTGGGGCGTTGCAAAGACTTACCGGTACGGCGTAGGTGTTGCAGCGGTATCCTGGACGAAGGTAAAGCCAGGGCTTAAACGGCGTATTGATGCAAGGACAACCGCACTGGCACAGGAGATCCGAAGGAATCATGGCAGGGTGAAGCCCTCTCTCAAGACAAGATGCTGTTTCCACATTATGAGGCTGGCGCAAAAAAGCGGCTGGAATCCGGTGGATGCAAAGTATTGGCGGGAAAAAGGATGGCTTGGGAGAAAGCGGCCGTGGAAAAGCTGAGAGATTTAAAAATTGAAATCAGCCGCAGGATTTATCAAAACCTTATTGATTCATAAACAATAAGAGATTGGAGAGGCTGCTGCAAAATGACGGATGACGTATTTAGCAGCGCCTCTTGATAACTTATTCAAAGGAATACCTTAACATATAGTCCTTTCAGGTGGTCATTCATGGAGTATAGTATCCGCAGGGGATAAGTGTACAGATAAAAGAAATATTACGCAGTTTGATTTTTACAATTCTTTTTGTGGGCCTTCAGCTTTTTCATTGCCCAGTCGTAATGGCTTGAGGTTGTGCTGACAAAGTAAGAGCCAAGGGTGCTTCCGCCCACCCATTTGTACATGCCTTTTGTGAAAAGCTCTTCATTGGAATAATGCTCTGCCAGGTGCAGAACTTCCTCATGTGATTTATAAAATAAATCCTGTGCGTCCTCCAAGGTAGTGTTCTGGTGTTTTTTCCAAAAGGCAGTATTCAAATCCCCATAGGTTTTCCAGGTATAAGGCCGGGGGATAAAGGGCTTCGGATCTCCAGTTTCATTGGCGGAAATCCAGCGCAGAAGAAGCTGATGCCACTCATAGAGGTGGATATAGATATCCCGGAGATTTTTGTCCCGTCTCCAGTGGTTTTCCTTCTTCTTCTCATCTCCCGAAAAGTCAAAGGGAGTGGTACGCTCGGCCTCGGTGAGTGAGGAAATAAGCTGGTTCAATTTTTCAAAGTTGACTGCAGCGGCAGTAAGTAAATCTGATTTTTCAGCTGGTCTTCCCATATTGATTCTCCATTCTTTTACTCTGTGTGTATCCCATTCATATAGATCGTATTGGGATAGGGTGGATTCGTCCATGAAGGTACGCTTTACAGTCATTCCTGTGGGCTTTGACTGTAAAGCGGCAGTTCCATAAGACAGGTTAAGTGTACTGTTAAATACAGTATAAGACCAAAATACTGACATCTTATGTCAGGTTTTAAACTTTTCATACATTAATTTTCCCTGCTCCGCCAGAATATCCTTTAGATAAGCCGGTTCGATCACATCCACCTGATCGCCGAAGGACAAAAGAAAGCTCACCAGCCATGCGTCCGCAGGCATATAGGCGGACACAAGGAGTGTTCCATTTTCCTCCTGAGTCACATAATACCGGTCAAATTCATCATAAACCCGGTACGCCAGTTCCTTTGGAAAGCGGAATACCATCTGCGTGCAGACAGCGTCTGAAACTTCTTCCGTTTCCGGGAAGGCGCGGGTTTCAAAATCCTCATCCAAAACCTCCATATCCAGAATCCGGTTCAGCTTAAAAATCCGGTAATCCTGCTTTTGGGTGCAGTAGGCCTTGAGATACCAGGCGGCCCCTTTGTATGTCAGTTTTAAGGGGTGGACCGTGCGCCTGCTTAAGTCCCCGCATGAGTTTGCATAAGAAATCCGCACACATTTACAATGGAGAATCGCTGATTTCAGCAGAGAAAACGTATCATTCTGCCGTTTGGGTTCCCACCATCTGGAAAAATCCACTTCAAACCAGTTTTCCGTCGAAACCTGGAAAAGTCCTGACAGTTTTTCAAGAACTCCCAGCTGAACATCATGTCCCACTGCCGCCAGGCTTTGAAGAGCAGAGAGGATTTCCTGCTTTTCCTGAAGGGATAACAAAGTCCGGTCCAGAATAAAACCCTCCATTAAATGGATGCCGCCATTTCTTCCTGCTTCCGTATAAACGGGAATTCCTGCACTGCTCAGGGCATCAATGTCACGGTAGATAGTTCTCACGGATACCTCCATCTTTTCGGCAAGCTGGGCAGCGGTTGTCTGTCCATGCTGTAATAAGTGGTATAAAATTTGAAATAGTCTGCTTTCCTGCATA
>CATJHO010000010.1 GCA_949740535.1 uncultured Lachnospiraceae bacterium | reverse complement strand
ATAGAAATCTTTTCCGCATTTCAGGCCGGAACCTTTCTCCAGAATCGGCTTTACCAGTTCCTCTGTCGTTCCGGGATAAGTGGTAGATTCCAGTACCACAATCGTCTCCCGCTTAAGGAACTTTGAAATAGCTTCCACGGAAGATTTCACAAAGCTGATATCCGGCTGCTGATGCCTGTCCAATGGCGTAGGGACACAGATGGCGATAAAGTCTACATCCTTGACAAACGAAAAATCGGCTGTCGCAGCCAGCATGCCTGCTTCAGCCAGTTTCTTTAAATCACTGTCCACCACGTCGCCGATGTAATTGTGGCCCTCATTTACCAGCTTTACCTTTTCTTCCTGCACGTCAAAGCCTATGGTTTTAAATCCTGCTTTTGCTTTTTCCACTGCCAGCGGAAGGCCTACATAGCCGAGGCCTACCACGCCCACGGTCAATTCTTTGTTTTTAATTTTCTGCAGTAATTTTTCTTTCATTTTTTTTTCCTTTTCATATAAATTTAATTGTTTTTTGAATATATTTTTATATACAAATCCAGAATTATATCTGCTCAATTATTTCAACCAGTCTGTTTGTCAAATATTTAAAATCATACTGCTCCGCTCCTTTTCTGGCATTCAACGCATATTCTGGATAGTCATTTGTTCTTTTCATATTTTCAACCGCCGCTGCTATGTCTTTTTCATCTCCGCTGTCAACCGATATCCCCGCTTTCAGCATAATTACAGGATTATATTTACTTGGGAAATCACAAAGTATCGGCTTCCCTGCCGCAAAATAATCAAATATTTTATTAAAACTGATTCCAAATCTGAATATGGGTGATGCGTCATTATGCGCAATATTTAAATCTGACTTTTTTATAATATAAGGAATATATTTTTTATCGACCCGGCCTTTAAAAACCACATTCGTTATTTCTTCATTTTGAACTCTATCCTTTAAAATCTGTAACTGCTCTCCATCTCCCCATATGAGAAATTTAATATCTGGATCCCGTATTTCTTTAGCCACATTAAGCAGTTTGTCAAGATTATTGACTCTTCTAACAGAACCTGTATATACGACTTTAAAAATACACTCGTTATCTAAATCAACGTCCTCTATCTTATAATGCTCGCTGTTATAATCAAACTGTTCTAAATCCACTCCATTATTTACATAAAAAACCTTTGATTCCGGCACCTCTTTCTCCCAGCCTTGCTCTTTTATGTAGTCATACGCCCCTTCCATAGAAAAAATTATCCTGTCTGAATGTTTGTATATCCACTTTTCAATCCAGCGAAAATAAAGAACTAGGGGATGATTTTTTGCTGCCATTCCATATGCAGTCAAAGACTCCGGCCACAAGTCAGTTATCTGAGCCACATTTTTACAGCCCAGTTTTTTTCCTATCTTAATTCCCTCTTTACAGGCAAATAAAGTCATTGACGTTGATACAACAGCATCCGGTTTTGGATAATGAGAACTCACAGTTCTTAACTTACTTGCAAATTCATACATA
This sequence comes from uncultured Lachnospiraceae bacterium, assembly GCA_949740535.1. GTDB lineage: Bacteria > Bacillota > Clostridia > Lachnospirales > Lachnospiraceae > Laedolimicola. Next base: position 610 of record CATJHO010000010.1, on the reverse strand, counting down.
TTAAATATCCTCTTTAATCCATTACCTGTATATTGGTGGCAATTAATCAATACATATTTGACACCATCTTCCTCAACCTCGATACTTTTTTCCTTATCTTCGATTAAATTTAGAGCAGAATTATGAACAGTACTGGCCGCAAAAATTTTTACACAATGGCCCGACCGCATTAAAAATTTTGCAAAATTAGTATTCCGTGCTAAAGAATAATACTTCACAGGCACTGAATAATGATCAATGATCCAGATATCCATTGTTTTCATTCTCCCAAAACTATCAATACAATGGTGTTGCCCACTCCTTAAACTCCTCATTCATACCTATTGCCGCTTCTACATAAGCTTTATATAATCTCCTGGTTATCTCTCCTTCACCAAGCTCATATCTGTCAATGCTCAGTACTGGTGTAAGCTCCATAGCTGAACCGCAGAGAAATGCTTCATCTGCCGTATAAAGTTCTGTGCGGTCAATTGTTCTTTCTATCACTTCCATTCCCATTCCTTTTGCAAGCTTTATTATTGTGTCTCTGGTAATACTTTCAAGAACCGCTTCTGTGAGTGCTGGTGTAATCAGCTTTTGATCTTTTACTAAAAAAAAACAGCTTCCTGGT
>CATJHO010000009.1 GCA_949740535.1 uncultured Lachnospiraceae bacterium | reverse complement strand
TATGTGACGGCGGAAGATATTTATTTCCGGCTGGAGCAGGTGCGGGACGAAGAAGGGAAGCTGACGGATCAGGTGAAGGTGTGCCGGATAGAGGATTTTGGAGTGCCAGAAGCTCCGGAAGCCGCAGAGAGGGAAACAGCGAATGAGAATGGCACAGAAGCAGGAAAGACAGAGGACAAAGAAGAAAAAACTGCCCAGATGAAACATACAGAGGATGCGGATCGCAGCGGGGAAATACAGCAGGAGGTACTGGTGATGGAGGATGATGTAACCAAGGTACAGATCAGTAAGAAAGACATTACCACCAAGGAGGAGCTTCCCGGCGCTTTTCTGGAGCTTTACGACGGGCAGGGAAAGCTTCTGGAATCCTGGGTGAGCACAGACACGCCTCATTACATCGAACGGCTTCCCATCGGAACCTACCGTCTGACAGAGAGGAAAGCGCCGGAGGGTTATGCCTGCGCAAAAGACGTGGTTTTTCGGGTTCTGGATACAGATGAGATTCAGACGGTGGTGATGGAGGACGATGTAGAAAAGGAAAAGACACCGGAAGAGCCAAAAGAGACACCGGAACAGCCGGCGGTTCCCCAAAATCCGGAACAGCCCGGCGGAGGATCCGGGCAGGGGCCGGAGACTTTTAAGCCTCAGGAGATAACCGCACCAGAGCTTGGAGATATGGCATCTGCAGAGAAATATCTGTGTCTGCTTCTGCTGGCAGCGGCAGCGGGGATTGTATGCTGGCGGAGGATAAGAAAAGGAAAACGGGGCGATAAAGCAGATTTTTCGTGAGTGTAAAGGATTTGGGTATTAGAATTAGAAAAATTATGGTACAATTTTCTTGATAGAGAGCGGCTGTCTTCCGGATGGATACAAATCCTGGTTTGTGTCCGTCTGAAAAAGACGGATGGAGGATGTAACTGAATTATGCGGCATTAGGGCAGAGACCGGGAGGATACAGATGAGAAAAGGGTTTGACAGAAGTATACAGAGCTTGAACGGAGATGACCTGTGGAAATTACTGGAACAGTATGAGGGAGAAACCTTTTATACAGCAAAAAATCTGCCCTTTACCTATCATATACGAGGCGGCGAGATGTTCGTGGACCGCAGAGCCAAGTCTATTACAAAGGCAACCTTCCAGAAGGCCCTGGAGCGTGTGCAGCAGGATCCGGAGAAGGTCACAGGTCCAAAGGCTCTGAACGTCTTCGGCGCACCGTATGTGTTTGCGCTGCTGCGGTGGCTTGCAGAGGATATGGCAGTGAATGACTGATACGGATAAAGACAGTGTTCGTAAGCCGGGAATCTGAAAAATCAGGTTTCCGGTTTTAAAAAGTTCCACCGTTTTTTTGGAAAAGAAATTCGTTCAAAAGTATAATATATTTAATGCGTCTGCCGATATATAAAATAGAGGTGTCTGTTTTTTGAAATCGAGTTGTTTCGACACTTCACTTTTGATGAAATTTTTGTTAAAATAAGAAAAAAGAAATCAAACCAGCGGATTGCGCACATATATATAGAAAGAAGGAGCGGAGGATCTATGAGGAAAAGAGGAACATGGTTAAAAAGGACGGCCTGGATTACATTGGGCCTTGTTTTGATGTGCGGTTCAGTGAGCGGCACAGTACGGGCGTCAGATCTTTCGGGGGAAGATACCGGAATGCAGTCTCCTGGAGGGGAGCAGGATAATGAGGGAAATACGGATGCTGATGCGGGTCAGGATACAGGTCTGACTCTGATTGTCAAGGAGTTTGACCAGTTGGAGCCGGGTGTTCAGAATCAGAAAGTGGATGCTGTAGAAAAACTGGTGCTTCCGGATAAACTGGGCGTAACCGTTGGTATCGACGGACAGGGAAAAGAGGAAGAGAGTAATTCCGGTTTTGGTGTGCTGGATACAGTGAAAACGGTAAGTGAAGTCAGCCGCCTGCCGGAGGATCATATAACTTTGAGTGATGTAGAGTGGGAGGTTGTATCCACTTCGGAGACGAATGAGGGTACAACTTATAACTATACGCCTGTGCTGCCGGAAACCTACGGGGAGCACAATGT
>CATJHO010000008.1 GCA_949740535.1 uncultured Lachnospiraceae bacterium | reverse complement strand
CTCCTTCCGAAAAGCAGACATGGACGCCTGAGCCAGCAGAACAATATCCGCTCCCCGGCATGCCTCTTCTGCAGTCTTCTGCACAGATTCTGCGGCTTTGGCCATATCTCCGTTTATCACAGCCTCAAACGCTCCCGGCGCCACGGCTTTTACTACTTCCACTTCCCGCCCGGCTTTCCTGGCCAGATCAGCCACCAGATCCGCCGAAGGATCCACGGTTGTGGCAAGGGTTGCAAGCACCGCCACTCTGTGTCCCTTCTCTGCCGCGTATTCCGCCATGGGATAATCAATGCTGAGTACGGAAAGTTCCGGATGCTCCGCCGCATATTTTCTTGCCACATCCCCAATGGATGAGCAGGTAGAAACAATCATATCCGGCTCTGTTGTGGCTGCGGCGTCAAAAAGCGCATAAAGGCGCTTCTCCAGCTGCGGCGTTACACCGTCTGCCGCCACTACATCTCCAATCAGGCCGGAGTCTAAAATATGGTGGAACTTAACTTCACCCAGGACTTCTGTAAATGTCTTTTCAATCACGCCAGGAAGGCCGCCCATTCCCGTATGTACACAAGTAATCTTTTTCATATTTTTGTCTCCTATTCCAGTTCCGCAGCCTCCCGCTCAGCACATCTTTGTGCAGAACGATTTCCGGCCGCAATACCTGCGTCCATAAACCGTTCTATGTGCTTCGGGGCGTCTGCTGTTTTTTATTCCAGTTCCGCAGTCCCCGCGTATGCCCTTAATGGAGAAGAATTTCCGGCCGTTAACTGCCGTCCGTAAATCCTTCTAGGGCATTCTTCGGGCACTGCTGTTTTTTATTCCAGTTCCGCAGCCTCCTACATGGTTTCCATGGGCTTAATCACCGAGATGTCTCCGTTCTGGGCGCCTCCGTCGCAGCCGATATTCTGGCCGGTCAGATAAGAACTGGCCGGGCTTAAAAGGAATACGACTGTTCCCAGAAGCTCTTTTGCACTGCACAATTTTCCGTTGGGAATGGTGGAAAGCACCTGCTTAAGGTACTCCGGATCAGCCTCTATCTGTCTGCGGTTGATATCCGTTACGACCATCACCGGGGAAATGGAGTTCACATTAATCCCCAGTCTCGCCCACTCTGCCGCAAGAGTGAAGGTAAATCCGTTGACGGCCGCCTTGCTGGTGGTATAGGCCGTGTACCCCGGTTTTCCGTGCGTAGCCGCAAGGGAGCTGATATTGATAATCCTGCCGCACCGGTTCTTATACATATACTTGCCCGCCGCCTTGCTGCAAAGAACGGTTCCCCGCACATTTACATCCATCACTGCCTGCCAGCAGTCCATGGGCATTTCGCCAAGAGGGGCCACATGAGAGATCCCGGCGCAGTTGATGAGACCGTAGACAGAGCCCAGCTCCTCATAAACCTTCCCAAAAACAGCCTCCACATCGGCCTCGTCCGTAATATTTACGGAATAGCCTTTGATCTCCTTCCCGGTTTCCTGGGACAGACTTTTACACACTGTTGTCAGTTTCTCCCTGTTCCTGTCCAGAATCACTACCCTGGCGCTAAGTTCTGCCAGCCCCTTCGCTATGCCGGAGCCGATTCCGCCGCACCCGCCTGTCATACACACCACTTTATCCGTAATATCAAACATCTTATAATTCATACTTTTCCTCTTTTTCTCTATTCCAGTTCCGCAGCCTCCCTCTCAGCACATCTTTGTGCAGAACGATTTCCGGCCGTTAGCTGCCGTCCGTAAACCGTTCTATGCGCTTCGGGGCGTCTGCTGTTTTTTATTATTCCAGTTCCGCAGCCTCCTGCCTATTTATGTTTTATTCGCAGCTGTTTTCGTTTGGAATACACATCCAGCGCCACAGCAGCTACGATCAGAATTCCCTGTACCATGTCCTGATAAATAGGG
>CATJHO010000007.1 GCA_949740535.1 uncultured Lachnospiraceae bacterium | reverse complement strand
TTTATCTCTATACATTCTAAGATAACTCATCATATCCACCTTCTGAAATTATTATTTTTCTCTTATTATACTTCAACTTTTAATATTTTCATATATAAAGTTCAAAAAAAGAACCTATGAGCATTTACCCATAGATTCTTTTCGTTTCGTTATAAAATTCGCCGCAAAGTTCACTAACGCATCTGCCGTGCCACCTCAGCCGCAAAGTCCTCGTTCTTCTTCTCCATACCTTCACCAGTCTCAAAGCGGACAAATCCTTTGATAGTGATGTCAGCGTTGTTAGCCTTAGCCACCTGAGCCACGTAAGCAGCCACGGACTGCTTTCCGTCCTCTGCCTTCACATATACCTGATCCAGCAGGCAGATCTCCTTCAGCTGCTTGTTGATACGGCCCTTAATCATGCCTTCAATTACTTTTTCAGGCTTCTGGGACTCCTTGGGATCGTTCTGGATCTGTGCCAGAAGGATGGCCTTTTCTTTCTCAATATACTCCGCGTCCACTTCCTTATCACTGGTATACAGCGGCTTCAAAGCGGCTGCCTGCATAGCAATGTTCTTTGCCATCTCTTTGACATCATCATTGATTACGTTTGTCTGAACATCTACCAGAACACCAATCTTGCCGCCTGCATGAATGTAGGAAGCGATAAATCCGTTCTGCTCCTCCATCTGCTGGAAACGGCGGATGTTCATGTTCTCGCCGATAACTGCGATCTGAGCGGCCAGAGCTTCCTTCACGGTCATGGAGCTGTCCTTCTCCCAAGTCTCAGCCATAAACGCGTCAATATCTGCTACACTTGTCTTTACGGCCTGAGCCGCAACATCTGTAACGAAAGACTGGAACTTGGCATTTTTTGCCACAAAGTCAGTCTCTGCGTTTACTTCCACTACAACAGCCTTCTTGTCATCATTTACAAGACAGGCTGCCACAATGCCCTCTGCCGCAATACGGCCGGCCTTCTTCTGGGCGCTTGCAAGTCCCTTCTCTCTCAGCCAGTCGATGGCGGCTTCCATATTTCCCTCCGTTGCGGCCAGGGCTTTCTTACAGTCCATAATGCCGGCGCCGGTAGTCTCTCTTAACTCTTTTACCATTCCTGCTGTTACTGCCATGATTTTCTCCTCCATTTATCCATTCCCGCAGAAAATACTTCATGCCCGGACTTTCATCCGCATATGCCGCAAATTCTGCAGTGTTACTGACTTCTCAAATCCTGGGAATTACTCCTCTGCTGCCACAGCCTCATCCGCGTAGTCATAAGCTTCCTCTACATCCTCGGCCTGTCCCTGATTTGCCTCAACTACAGCGTCTGCCATCTTAGAAACAATCAGTTTCACTGCACGGATTGCGTCGTCATTACCCGGAATTACGTAATCCAGCTCTTCCGGATCGCAGTTGGTATCTGCAATACCAATCAGGGGAATTCCCAATGTATGTGCTTCCTGAACGCAGATCCGCTCCTTCTTGGGGTCTACCACGAAGATTGCATCCGGGATTCTCTTCATTTCTTTGATTCCGCCCAGGTTTCTCTCCAGCTTCTCCCACTCTTTTCTCAGTGCGATAACTTCCTTCTTGGGCAGTACATCAAAGGTTCCGTCCTCGGACATTCTCTCGATCTCTTTCAGGCGGTTTACCCGGCTCTGGATGGTCTTAAAGTTGGTCATCATACCGCCAAGCCATCTCTCGTTCACATAGAACATGCCGCAACGCTCTGCCTCTGCCTTAATGGCATCCTGAGCCTGCTTCTTGGTTCCTACGAACAGAATGGTGCCGCCGTCTGCTACAATGTCAAATACAGCCTTGTACGCCTCGTCTACCATTCCTACAGATTTTTGCAGGTCAATGATGTAAATGCCGTTCCGCTCGGTATAGATGTAGGGAGCCATCTTGGGGTTCCATCTTCTTGTCTGATGTCCGAAATGAACACCTGCCTCCAGTAACTGCTTCATTGAAATAACGCTCATGTTTCTT
>CATJHO010000006.1 GCA_949740535.1 uncultured Lachnospiraceae bacterium | reverse complement strand
TCCATCTTACAGGCATCTGCCACAGCCGTTTCCGGTTCCACCCCAAGGCGGATCAGCCAGTCAGAAAGAAGCGTATGGCGTTCGAAGACGGACTCGGCCAGGGCCTGGCCTTCTTCGGTAAGACGGATATACCCATCTTCAGACACGGTAATATAACTGCGCTGGCGCAGATTTTTCATGGCTACACTGACGCTGGGCTTGGAGTAATTCAGTTCGTTGGCAATATCAATGGAGCGCACATTGGCCAGCCGGCGGCTGAGGATCAGGATGGTTTCCAGGTAGTCTTCGATGGATTCTTCGGATTTGTGCGACTGGTAGGTCATAGTAAAAAGTCCTTTCAGAAGATATTTTTATTGCTGAACTATTAGAATGCTCAAATATTTACTTTATTGGCTGCGTAATATATTCTTTCCTGGCAAAGACACGCATGTCTCAACCATAATATTCCGACGATTTGTGTTATTGTCTTCAATCGGGCGCTTCCATTGAGGATTGGAAATCCATGTTTCCTGTCCTTTGTTCACTGAGGGCAGATATAATCTATAATAATATAGAACTAATGGTATCATTTCACAGAAGAAAAGGCAAGGATTTCCGCAAAAAGCCTTGACATCCAAAGCTTGGCCATGCTATGATACTAGGGCGAATGGAAGTAGGCTTTTTTTTTATGCCTAAAAACGACGGCTGTAAAAGGCTGTCAGCAAAGAGAAATCAAGCGGAGGTGGAAGTCGTGCGCGTAAGAATTACATTGGCATGTACGGAGTGTAAACAACGTAATTATAACATGACCAAAGAGAAGAAAAACCATCCGGACAGGATGGAGACCAGTAAGTACTGCAGATTCTGCAGGAAGCACACACTGCACAAAGAGACGAAGTAGGATGCCGGAAAGGAAAGTGGAAAGATGAGCGAAGCAGCAGAGAAAGCTCCCAAAAAGAGCTGGTTCAAGGGCCTGAAAGCTGAGTACAAGAAGATCATCTGGCCGGACAGGAAGTCCCTTACAAAGCAGACCATTGCAGTTGTGGCAGCATCCATAGCTTTGGGCATCATGATTAAGATACTGGACGTTATTATGACCTATGGTATTGAAGCTATCATGAAGTTATAGGGGTGATTTTATGGCAGAAGCGAACTGGTATGTAGTTCATACCTATTCCGGGTATGAGAATAAGGTGAAGGCCAACATTGAGAAGACAATTGAAAACAGACATCTGGAGGAACAGATCCTTGAGGTGAGAGTTCCCATGCAGGATGTGGTTGAGATGAAGAACGGCGCCAAAAAGCAGGTTCAGAAGAAGCTGTTTCCCGGCTATGTTCTCATCAACATGATTATGAATGATGACACCTGGTATGTAGTGCGCAATACCAGAGGCGTTACCGGATTTGTTGGACCTGGATCCAAACCGGTTCCCCTCACCGAAGAAGAGATGAGACCGCTGGGTATCCAGTCAGAAGATGTCGTGGTAGACTTTGAAGAGGGAGACACAGTGATCGTTACGGGTGGTGCCTGGCTGGATACGGTGGGTACAATTCGTTCGATGAATCATGGAAAGCAGTGCGTGATCATCAATGTGGATCTCTTTGGCCGGGAAACACCGGTAGAGATCAGCTTCTCAGAAGTGAGAAAGAAGTAGATACTATCAAAATAAGTGGGAGGGATTAATCCTAATTCCCGCGATTACCACAAGGAGGTGCCTGATATGGCAAAAAAAGTAACAGGTTATATTAAATTACAGATTCCTGCTGGAAAGGCAACACCGGC
>CATJHO010000005.1 GCA_949740535.1 uncultured Lachnospiraceae bacterium | reverse complement strand
TCCGCTTCTTACTACGCACGCGCTTATACTGCCGTAACAGAAGATCCGCCGAATAGCAGGCACTGCGCTCCCCCGGAAACTTATATCCAAGCTTCTGAATCTCTACATTTGCCAGGCTTCCGTCCTTAAGCTCCACCACAATATCCGTAATGAGCAGAGAGCTTTCGTCCGCAAGACGGGTGGAATCATTGAGAAGCACCGCATGGATTCTCACCAGGGTACCCAGAATCAACGATAAAAATTCATTCAGCCGTTCCGGTGCGCTCTCCGGGTTCATCACCTCTTTAAAAAAACCATCATAGAGCATTCTCGGCCCCTTCACCCCCGTACAAAAATCCAAAAATTCCTCCTGCTGCTCTTCCGTCCAGGAATGAAACATTTTCAAAAGTTCCTTTTTTTCATGTATCCCAGACAACACCTCCCTCCGTTCCTGTATCATGGGAAAATACTGTTTCAAATCTGCCATAAACCTGCTGTGTTGTTTGAGTGTTACTGGTCACGGAGCGAACAGTAACATTTGAGTTATTGGCGCAAACTTTTTCAGCACAACGGAAAACAGGCAGGAAGAAAGGGCGCAAAACGCGCCCTGTGGATATTTAGAAGCCGATTTTGGAGACAGGTAATTAAAACATTATCCTTTTGTTTTTCACGTCTGCAGTGCCTTAAAAATCAAACCTTTTTAATCCCTATTGCGTAACATTCCATTCTGTTCTTTGGGAGATGCCGGAGGCGCAGGGGCAGAGCCGCTGCAAAACCTGCCGACAGCCGCCGCAGTAGTAGTACAGACGGTTTTACCGTTAGAATAAAGCGTGAAGCAGATAAAAGCGGAGGGCAGATTGTTTTCGGCGGGGAAATGTACTATACTTGAGGCGGCAAATCGGTATTTACCCCCATATTTTTTTGTCAAGCGGCACAGTACACCCCAATGATGCTGCCGCTTTCTGAAACATCTTTTTCCCAAAGGTTCTGAATACGAGCTGCATTATCAAACGCACAGGCAGCGGAAAATATTCCGGACCGGTAAATTTCTTTGCTTCTTCACGTAAGAACCCGTCTCCCTTTGTAAACAGTTCTCCCATCGCCTGATAGGGTTTTGTGATCTGCTCCTGCTTCTCTTCATTTAAGAAACGGATTCCGAAATTATCTCCTTTCACCAGACAGCCGCCATAGCGCACACCCAGATATTCCGGCAGCTTCGTCAGAAATTCCTCGCCGCATCGAAGCTGACACCCTTCCGCAAAACCGCTCTGCAGAAGAAATGAAATTCTTGTATGCTCATTCTTTTTCGGCAGAGTTTCCAGAAACTCCAAAAGAAGTCCGGGTATACATTCCACATACAAGGGAAGTGCAATCAGTATTTCCTCATTCTTTATGTAAGCGTCCCGTATGATTTCCCATGATTTACGGTTGGAAATGGCATATAGTTCAAAGGACGCTCCTTTTTTTGACAAGCCCTTTGCAAAAGAACTAATGATTTTATCCGTGTTGCTGTATTTTTGCACACGTGGACTTCCATTGATGATTACAACATGCATGAAACTGCCTCCTTTCTGTTTTCTGCTGGAAAAACTCCCAGAGAACTGCTTCCGAAATTAAGCGCCGTGCGCCCGCACCACCGTTCCAGATAAGCCTGATCGCCATCCCCGGTATAGATAATCCCAATATCCGGCTGATGGTCATAGCGCAT
>CATJHO010000004.1 GCA_949740535.1 uncultured Lachnospiraceae bacterium | reverse complement strand
TTGATAGACGAACTAATATTACAACAAGAGGTGATTACGTGATTAAAAAAGAAATGATTGCCATGCTTTTGGCAGGCGGCCAGGGAAGCCGTCTTGGGGGGTTGACCGCCAAGGTTGCGAAGCCGGCCGTTTCGTTTGGCGGGAAATACAGAATAATTGATTTTCCCTTGAGTAATTGTATTAATTCAGGAGTTGATACCGTAGGAGTGCTGACACAGTATCAGCCTCTGCGCCTGAATACCCACATCGGAATCGGAATGCCTTGGGATCTGGATCGCAATATCGGCGGCGTTACGGTTCTTCCTCCTTATGAGAAGAGTACCAACAGTGAGTGGTATACCGGAACAGCCAATGCCATTTACCAGAATCTGGACTATATTGACACCTACAACCCAGAGTATGTGCTGATTTTGTCTGGAGACCACATTTATAAGATGGACTACGAAGTGATGCTTGATTTCCATAAGGAGAATAATGCGGATGTAACGATTGCTGTTATGCCGGTGCCCATGGAAGAGGCAAGCCGTTTCGGTATTATGATCACGGATGGAGAGAACCGGATTACCGAGTTTGAGGAGAAGCCGGAGCATCCCAGAAGCAATCTGGCCTCTATGGGAATCTACATTTTCAGCTGGAAGATCCTGCGCAATGCCCTGATCGAGATGTCCAGCCAGCAGAGCTGTGACTTTGGAAAACATATTATTCCCTACTGTCATGATAACGGCAACCGCCTGTTTGCTTTTGAGTTTAACGGCTATTGGAAGGATGTAGGGACTTTAGGCTCTTATTGGGAGGCCAATATGGAGCTGATTGATATCATTCCGGAGTTCAATCTCTATGAGGAGTTCTGGAAGATTTATACCAAGAGTGACGCGGTTCCTCCACAGTACATATCTACGGAGTCTAAGATTGAGCGAAGCATCATCAGCGGCGGATCTGAGATTTATGGTGATGTGTACAATTCCGTAATCGGTTCTGGCGTAACGATTGGAAAAGGCACTGTGGTGCGGGATTCTATTATTATGAAAAATACCAATATCGGAGAAAACTGTATGGTTGATAAAGCGATTATTGCGGAAGATGCAGAGGTTTCCGATGGTGTTGTTCTGGGTGTGGGAGAGGATATTCCCAACAAAGTACAGCCGAAGATCTATTCCTTTGGCCTGGTAACCATTGGTGAGAACTCCTATATACCGCCCAATGTAAAGATTGGAAAGAATACAGCAATTTCCGGAGATACTACGCCGGATGATTACAAGGACGGCGTTCTGGAAAGCGGCGAGACATTGATAAAGGCAGGTGACAGATAATGAGAGCGATTGGAATTGTACTGGCAGGCG
>CATJHO010000003.1 GCA_949740535.1 uncultured Lachnospiraceae bacterium | reverse complement strand
ATTCTCTCTGGAAACCTCCTTGCCCACACTGCGGATCTGGGACTCCAGCTCGCTTATTACCTGCTGCTCCGTACTGTAAGAAGCTCCGCCGTCTTTCAGCTTCGCCATGGTGCTGGCATCTACGGTGCCTGCCTTCACTGACACCTTATACTTGGGACTAAGGGTCGCAGGAAGGCTCTTATTCTGAATCACATAATTATCCTTGGCTTCTCCGTTGGGCCGTGGACCATCTATGGTGATCTTGCTCTTATCCGCACTCAGATCCAGGCGGTTGTAGGCAATCACGATATCGTCATCTTTGAGATTTTTTTCAATAACCGCAAGATCCTCTTCTGTCTCGCCTTCCTCCAGACGGTACTTCGTCTTCAGACCGCCCACTACCGAAACGGTTCCGTCTTCTGTAATGACAGTGACCATATTATCGGTATCCCATTCCAGCTCTCGCTGCTTGATCTCCAGCTGGCCGGGAACTATCTTGATTCGGTAATTTTCCTTCGTAGGATCGTCGGCGTCGTCCACCCAGGTAATCATCATTGCTTCATACTTACCACATTTCTCGCCCTTTTCATCCCTTTGAATGGAACCCTTCAATGTGCCGTTCTCTCCGATATCCTCCGGGATAAATCCTTCTGCTTTATACATCGGATTTGCCTCATCTGTAATCAGGAACTCCTTCCACTCCTCCGGATCATCTGCCCCGTAAAACTTTTTCAGAGATCTGTCAACCGTTATGGTAGCATCCTTCGGCTCAATTCTTATCAGCTGGAGCTGTTTACAGCCCAGATACTCCAATGTGGAAGGCAGATGAGCTTCAATGATATACCAGCCTGCATTCTTGGGAGCAGTCAGTCCTGCACCCGCCAAATCATCTCCTATAGGCTCTACGCCTGAAACCTCTACAGTCTTCTTCTCATAAGCGTCTTTGATGGCTGCTTCCGGGCCCTTATACCATGCATATTGGGGTTCCATCTCGTTGGTATTCTTAACCTCCACGTCTGTACCCATCTTTGGCATTTCCAGAGACTGTCCGTCATAAATATGGGCGATACTGTAATAGGAGCTTTTGAAATCAACCTGTGATACGCGTCTTTTTACAATCAGTTT
>CATJHO010000002.1 GCA_949740535.1 uncultured Lachnospiraceae bacterium | reverse complement strand
ATGAATCATTTTATGATTGATGTGTTTGAGGCATATGGAGTGCCTCGTGAGGAAGCGGCAATCTGCGCTGATGTGCTTCTGGAATCGGATCGGAGAGGGATTGAAAGCCACGGCTGTAACCGGTTCAAGCCTATTTATCTGGATCGGATCAAGAACGGTACACTGCTTCCTGTAACGAATATTGAAATTTTAAAAGAGACGAAAACCACCTGCGTTATGGATGCCCATGACGGCATGGGGATGGTGGCCAGTTACCGCATGATGGAGAAGCTGATCGAAAAAGCAGGAATCTATGGAATGGCAGGAGGGGCCGTCTGCAATTCCACACATTATGGAATTGCAGGGTACTGGACAACCATGGCGTGCAAAGCCGGCATGATTGGAATTTCCGGAACCAATGCGCGTCCGTCGGTGGCTCCAACCTTCGGGATTGACAATATGATGGGAACCAATCCGCTGACGTTTACCATACCTACCGACGAAGAATTTCCTTTCAATTTTGACTGTGCGACATCGCCGATTCAGAATGGCAAGTTAGAATATTATGCCCGCTCCGGCAAGGAAACGCCTGCCGGACTGGTGATAGACAGAGAAGGCAGTACCATGACAGACTCCGCAAAAATTCTCACAGAAATGCGTGCAGGCAGAGCCGCTCTGGTACCGCTGGGGGGACTTGGCGAAGCCACTGCCGGATTTAAGGGATACGGTTTTACAACAGTTGTGGAAATTCTCTCTGCCGCTTTGGCAGGAGGGCCGTTTATGCTGGATCTGAGCGGTAAGGACGCGGACGGCAATGATCAGATGTATCATCTGGGACATTTCTTCTTTGTTATCAATCCGGAATTCTATATGGGTCTGGAAACATTTAAGAAGACAGCGGGCGGAATCTGCCGCGGACTGCGGAACTCAACGAAAGCGCCGGGGGCAGAACGGATCTATACGGCGGGAGAGAAGGAATACCTGGCATGGCAGGAGCGCAAGGATAAAGGAGTTCCGGTAGGAGAGGCAATTCAAAAGGAACTTATCTCTTTGCGGGATGAATTAAAGTTAGATTACCATTTTCCGTTTGAGGCTGGCTGAT
>CATJHO010000001.1 GCA_949740535.1 uncultured Lachnospiraceae bacterium | reverse complement strand
GAACTGGAATACGAACTGGAATACGATCTGGAATGGAGGACAGAATGGATATTTTGACAAGACTTGCCAATGCCTGCGTGGTGCCGGTAGTGGTGCTGGAGGACGTGAAGGATGCCGTGCCCACAGCAGAGGCTCTGCTGGCAGGCGGCGTGGATGTGATGGAGATTACCTTCCGCACGGCGGCCGCTGCGGATTCGATTAAGGCTGTGGCAGAGGCGGTCCCGGATATGCTGGTGGGCGCCGGAACCGTGGTGACGCTGGAGCAGTGCAGGCAGGCGGTGGATATGGGGGCGGAGTTTATCGTAGCGCCCGGCTTTGATGCAGAAATTGTCCGCTGGTGCGTGGAACACAATACAGCCGTGGCGCCCGGCTGCGTGACGCCCACGGAGATTATGGCAGCCATGAAGCTGGGCCTGAAGGTGCTGAAATTCTTCCCGGCAGGCGTTTACGGAGGCTTAAGCGCCATGAAGGCTCTGTCCGCGCCCTTTGGGGGAGTGAAATTCATTCCCACCGGCGGGGTAAACGGGCAGAACATCGGAGAGTACCTGTCCGCGCCCTTTGTGCATGCAGTGGGCGGAAGCTGGGTCTGCAGCGGGAAAGATATAGCAGAGGGGAATTTTGAGAAGATCACACAGCTGTGCAGGGAAGCCAGGCAGAATGCACTGGGCTTTGAACTGGCCCATGTAGGCGTGAACTGCGCGGACGCGGATGCATCCATGGCCCTGTGCCAAGGGTTTGCCAAAGCCTTCGGCTTCAATGTGAAGGAAGGAAAGAGCTCCAACTTTGCCGCTTCCGGCATTGAGGCGTTGAAGTCGGAATATCTGGGAAAGAACGGGCATATAGCCATCCGCACCAACCGCATAGAGCTGGCTGTGGCGGAACTGGAGAAAAAGGGATATCCGGCGGATCCGGAAACAGCCAGGTACAAGGGCGGGAAGCTGACAGCCGTGTACCTGAAAGAGGAATTTGGGGGATTTGCCGTGCATCTGCTGCAGAAATAAAAAAACAGAGG